>CALZIZ010000223.1 GCA_945787465.1 uncultured Desulfuromonadales bacterium | reverse complement strand
GGAGTCCAGGCCGCGGTTGAGCTTGCCAGGCTCAATCTCAACCGCATGAAAGAGCTGCTGGTGCAAAAGATTGTCTCCCAGGCCGAATACGATAGTGCCCAGGCGAGCTTTCGACAGGCCGTGGCCCAGGTTGACAATATCCGCTCCCTGATTGCCAAGAAGACCATCCGTGCGCCTTTTGCCGGTCGGCTGGGGGTGCGCATGGTCAACCTTGGCCAGATTTTAAGCGAGGGGGATGAGATTGTTTCGCTGCAGGCCCTCGATCCGATTTTCGTCAACTTTCTTCTGCCCCAGCAGCACCTGGCGCAGATCAGGCCGGGCCTGACCCTGCGAGTGACCATCGAGGGGCTGCCCGAACAGGTGGTCGAAGGAACGATCACCGCGATCAATCCCGAGGTCGATGCCGCGACGCGCAACATGCGGATCCAGGGGACTCTGGCGAATCCCCGGGAGCAGCTGCGTCCCGGCATGTACGTCAACGTGGCTGTGGTGCTTCCGGCACCGAAACAGGTGCTGACGATTCCCGCCACTGCCGCTCTATACGCCCCCTACAGCGACTCGGTCTTTGTCGTCGAGGAGCAGAGGGATGAGCAGACCGGCCAGCAAAGCAGGACCGTGCGCCAGCAGTTTGTGCGCCTCGGTGAAAAGCGGGGTGATTTCATAGGCATCGAGAGCGGCCTGAAAGAAGGAGAGACGGTGGTGAGCACCGGGGTTTTCAAACTGCGCAACGGCCAGTCGGTGGTGGTGGATAACAGCCTGGCGCCCGAGTTCAAGATCTCGCCCACACCGGAGGATAACTGACCGTTGGTATTCTACGCTGGAGAACCAGAAGGACGGTTGGTCAGATCAGTGCGAAACCGTTCGTCATCCCCGAGTGATGTTGTCGGGGATCCAGGTTTTCAGGTCTTTGAAAGCTGGATTCCCGCCAAGAAGCTCGCGGGAATGACGGTTTTGCCAAGGCAGGGTGGGTTCAAGCAACCCGGGGACAGACCCGAAATTGGCCGGTTTTTAACCGCCCCAGGACAGGCTTTTCATAGGTACACCTTATTGCCATGAAATTTACCGACCTATTCATCCGTCGTCCCGTTCTCGCGCTGGTGGTCAGTTTTGTGATCATCATCGCCGGGTTGCAGGCGATCCGCTCGCTCAACGTCCGCCAGTATCCCCGCAGCGAGAACGCTTCGGTGACGGTCACGACCGTCTATGTCGGTGCCAGCGCCGAGTTGGTCCGCGGGTTTATCACCACCCCCCTCGAGCGGGCCATCGCCGCTGCCGACGGCATCGATTATATCCAGTCCCAGAGCAGCCAGGGGCTTTCGACCATCAACGTTCGGCTCAAGCTCAACTACGATGCTACCCGGGCGCTGGCTGAAATCAGCTCAAAGGTCGACCAGGTCCGCAACGACCTGCCCCCCGAAGCCGAGGTGCCAACGCTGAATGTCGAATCGGCGGACAGCGAATTTGCCTCGGCATACCTGAGTTTCACTTCGGATGTGCTGCTGCAGAACGAAATCACCGACTACCTGGTGAGGGTGGTGCAACCGCGGCTGAGCGCCCTCGAGGGGGTGCAGCGGGCCGACATTCTCGGGGCCCGAACCTTTGCCATGCGCATCTGGCTCAAGCCCGAACTCATGGCGGCCTACAACATCAGCCCGGTACAGGTTCGCCGGGCCCTTGCCGCCAACAACTTTCTCTCGGCCGTGGGTCGCACCAAGGGGGCCCTCATTCAGGTCAATCTCACCGCCAACACCGATCTGCGCAGCGTGCAGGAGTTCAAGCGGCTGGTCATCCTGGAGCGGGGCGGGGCCATCGTACGCCTCGAGGACATCGCCGAGGTGGTGCTGGGCGCCGAGGATTACGACACCGAGGTGCGATTCTCCGGCCAGACTGCGGTTTTCATGGGGATCTGGGCGCTGCCCAATGCCAACGCCCTCGATGTGATCAGCCTGGTTCGGGACGAGATGGACGCCATCCAGAAGGGCCTGCCGAGCGGCATGGAGGCCCGGGTGGCCTACGACGCCACCGCTTATATCGACAGTGCCATTCACGAGGTTCTGGTGACCCTGGGGGATACCCTGCTTATCGTCGTGGTCATCATCTTTTTGTTTCTCGGCTCGCTGCGCTCGGTGCTGGTCCCGGTGGTGGCCATCCCGTTGTCGTTGATCGGGGCGGTCTTTCTGATGCAGGCCTTTGGTTTCACCGTCAACCTGCTAACGCTGCTTGCCATCGTCCTCTCGGTCGGGCTGGTGGTGGACGATGCCATCGTGGTGGTCGAAAATGTCGAACGCCACCTGAGCGAAGGGCAGTCGCCACTTGATGCCGCGTTGCTGGGTGCGCGGGAGCTGGTCGGGCCGATCATCGCCATGACCATCACCCTGGCGGCGGTCTACGTGCCCATCGGGTTGCAGGGGGGGCTGACCGGGGCCCTGTTCCGCGAATTTGCATTTACCCTGGCAGGGGCGGTCACCATCTCAGGGATTATTGCCCTGACCCTGTCGCCGATGATGTCAGCCAAGCTTCTTAAGCCCGGCCTCGAGGAGCATGGGCTCGCTGGTCGTATTGCCCGGGGTTTTAAAGGGCTGAGGGCTTTTTATGGACGTTTGCTCGATGGCACTCTAAAGGCAAGGCCGGCTGTCTACCTGGTCTGGATCTTCATCAGTCTGCTCACCGTGCCCATGTTCACCATGTCGCCGGTGGAATTGGCCCCCACCGAAGACCAGGGGGTCATTTTCGGCATCATCGATGCGGCGGCCAACTCGACCCTCGACCAGACCAGCCGCTATGCCGCGGCAGCCAATGAGGCCTTTCTCAGCGTTCCCGAGACCGAATTCACCTTCCAGATCACCTTTCCCTCGTCGGGCTTTGGCGGCATGGTCACCAGGCCCTGGGAGGAGCGGGAGCGCAACGTCTTCGAGATTCTTCCCCAGGTGCAACAGAAGCTGCACGCCATACCAGGCATCCAGATGTTTCCGGTAACGCCTCCGGCACTGCCGGGCGGCGGCCAGTTTCCAGTGGAGTTTGTCCTTGCCTCCACCGCCGAGACCGAGCGGATCCTGGAGTTCGCCCGGCAGATCCAGTTCAAGGCGATGGGCAGCGGCATGTTCGCTTTTCCGCCGCTGATCGATGTGAAAATCGACCAGCCGCAGTCGGAGTTTATCATCGATCGTGACAAGGTGGCTGATCTCGGCCTCAGCCTCGAGCAGGTCGGCGCCGACCTGGGGGCGATGGTGGGGGGCGATTTTGTCAACCGCTTCGATATCGCCGGGCGCAGCTACAAGGTCATTCCGCAGATCCGGCGAGTCGATCGCCTCAACCCGGCCCAGTTGCAGAACATCTATGTCACCGGCCCAGGCGGGGAACTGGTTCCGCTGAGTACCATCGCCACCATTCATAACTCCACCGTGCCGCGTTCGCTGAATCGCTTCCAGCAGCTCAACGCGGTAAAGATCAGCGGCGTGGCGGTGCGGCCCCTGGACGAGGCGCTGGGCTATCTTGAAGCCGAGGCCGTGAAAATTCTTCCTGACGGCTATGTGGTTGACTACACCGGCGAATCGCGCCAGTTACGCACCGAGGGGAACAAGTTTCTGCCGGCGTTTTCGCTGGCCATCATCCTGATCTTCCTGGTCCTTGCGGCGCAGTTCAACAGTTTTCGGGACCCCTTCGTTATCCTCGCAGGCTCGGTGCCCCTGGCGATGTTCGGGGCGCTTTTCTTCACCTTTTTGAAAATGCCCGACCCGAACATCCCTTTCTGGACCCAGGGCTGGACCACCACCCTCAACATTTACTCCCAGGTCGGGCTGGTGACCCTGGTCGGGCTGGTTTCGAAGAACGGGATTCTGATCGTCGAGTTTGCCAACAGGCTCCAGGAGCAGGGGCTCGCCAAACAGCAAGCGGTTCACCAGGCGGCAATGACCCGCCTGCGGCCGATTCTTATGACCAGCGCCGCGACCATCGCCGGGCATTTTCCCCTGACCCTGGTGACCGGCGCCGGCGCCGCAGCCCGTAACTCCATCGTCGGCGGCATGGCCATCGGCACTCTGTTCACTCTCTTCGTCATCCCCTCGATCTACATGCTCGTCGCCCGCGACCATACCAGGGATCGCGGGCGCGAGGCCGAGGCCGTGGCAGATTCGGCGGTTCATTCTTGAAAAGAAAAAAGACAAGAAAAACAGCGAAATTCTTATCTGCCCTCCGTTCATGCTGAGCCTGTCGAAGCATCGGTTCCGCAGATGCTTCCAGGGCCTTCGACAGGCTCAGGCCGAACGGACTGACGGCCCATCACGGAGAACAGCGTGCTGGAGGCCAACATCATAGCTGCCCGCCGTTCATGCTGAGCCTGTCGAAGCATCGGTTCCGCAGACGTTTCAAGGGCCTTCGACAGGCTCAGGCCGAACGGACTGACGGCCCATCACGGAGAACACCGTGCTGGAGGCCAACAGCATATCTGCCCTCCGTTCATGCTGAGCCTGTCGAAGCATCGGTTCCGCAGACGTTTCAAGGGCCTTCGGCAGGCTCAGGCCGAACGGACTGACATGGGGGCCAGCCTTTGTTTTGTTATTGATCCGAAGTTTTTTCCCCTGATTGCGATCTTATTCGAGTCCATTCGTGTCTAAAAAAGTACCTGCTTACTTGAAGGTCGCCATTACATATTCAGAGATTTTCTTAGCATCCGCATCGGAAACCGTCTGACTGTCGAACTTGTTCATGCCGGGGCCCGGGTTGCGCATCTTGGCGACGATATCTTCCACGGTTTTGATGCCACGAGCCTCCAGGGCTGCCTTTTTTAGGGTGTACTCGGGCTTGATGACGTTTCGGCCATCGGGATGGCAGACCATGCAGTGCTGCTTGTAGAGCTCCTCGCCGCTTTTTCCGGACGCTTCCACCGCTGCCGCCGGGGTGGCAACTGCAGCAGGCTGGGCCGTTTTTACCACGGTCTCTGGTTGTTTCTCTTCTTTGCACCCCGATAGGGCCAGGGCTGATACGATCAGGGAAACGCCAGCAAGAATCACGAGATTTTTTTTCATCGATTTCCTCCGTTGCAGTCAGTGGGGCACACATCAATTATGGTTGTGCCCGCCTTTTTCAATTCGGCCGGTTAAAATATCGCAATAATTTACCTTCTTAAAGCCAAATGTCAATGTCTGGTTAATGCCAGCTTGATATTATCTCGAGGGTCGCTATATATTATCTCCTTTTGGCCTTATTGGTTTAGGCCTGTTACGCACATTGCAAATACTGATTAAAAAGGAAGATTGAAATGACCCTGGCTGTACTGGCAGTTGTTGGTGGCTTGGCACTTCTGGTCTGGAGCGCGGACCGCTTTGTCGATGGTGCCTCCGTCACGGCTCGCTACGCGGGAATGCCCCCGCTTCTGATTGGCATGGTGATCGTCGGTTTTGGCACTTCGGCCCCTGAGATGGTGGTTTCCGCTCTTGCTTCGGCCCAGGGCAATCCTTCACTGGCCCTGGGTAATGCCTATGGATCCAATATCTCCAATATCGCATTGATCCTCGGGTTAACCGCCGTTATCTGTCCCATTGCGGTGCACTCTCAGGTCTTGCGTAAGGAACTTCCCATCCTGACCTGCGTCACCCTGCTGGCCGCATTTCAGCTCTGGGATGGATACCTCTCAGCTGCGGATGCCTGGGTTTTACTGATCGTTTTTGCCGGGCTCATGGGGTGGTCTATATTCCAGGGGATGCGCGGGCGTGGCGACACGCTCGGCGATGAGGTTGAAGAGGAATTGGGCACCAGCACCATGTCCTTGAAGGCGGCACTGACGTGGCTCCTTGTTGGCCTGGTTTTTCTGATAGGCAGTTCGCGCATGCTGGTCTGGGGAGCGGTTGAGATTGCTCTGGGATTCGGGGTCAGCGAACTGATTATCGGCCTGACCATAGTTGCCATCGGCACCTCCCTGCCAGAACTTGCCTCCTCAATTGCGGCAACCCGCAAGGGCGAGCACGATATTGCCCTTGGCAATGTTCTCGGCTCCAACTTGTTCAATACGCTCGCAGTGGTCGGGATCGCCGGCACCATTCACCCAACACCGGTCGCCCCTGAACTGCTGACCCGTGATTGCCTGGTCATGGGCGGGCTGACCCTGTCGCTGTTCGTGATGGGATATGGTTTTCGCGGCAAGGGGCGGATCAACCGCTTTGAAGGGGGACTGTTGCTTTGCGCCTATGTTGCCTATACCACGCGATTGGTCTATCTGGTTGTGGGCGGGTAGGTTTTGCTTCTGGCGATGCACCTTATATGCAGGTGGGGATAGTAATTTAAAAATACCGTCCTGTCGCCTGCCTGCCAATGACATTGAAAATAACAATCTGAAAAAGCAAGAGCCTCCAAGTCATCGGCACCTGGAGGCTCTTGCTTTTTCCGCCTGCTTTTCGGGTGGTGTTTCTATGCAGGCTGGTGACTTCGGTGCCTTGTTTGTCCAAAGAAGAGTCAGGAGCCTGTTGTCAGAGGACTTATAAAATGTTACCGCCTGAAGTATGCTTCGATCCGGTCAAAGGCCTGATTGATGACCTCCTCTGAAACACAAAAAGCCATTCTTACATGATGTTCACCGGCAGGGCCGAATGCGCTGCCGGGTGTGACAGCCACTTTTGCATCTTTTAAAAGACTCAGGCTGAAGTTGAGGGAATCTTTATGATCCGTCGTGATTCTCGGGAATACATAATAGGCCCCTTCCGGTTTAACATAGTCAAAGACATGGGGTACCCGGTCCAACCGTTGCAGGATTAGTTCGCGTCTGGCGGCAAGAATAGCTTCAAATTCCCCCAGGTGTTTCATTCTCCCCTTCAAGGCAACGGTCGCGGCGATTTGCGATATTCTTGGGGTGCATATCATCGTAGCATCGTGGACTTTCAAGGCCTCTTTTTTCAGGTGCCCCGGTAGAATCATGTAACCAATACGCCAGCCGCTCATGGCGAAGGATTTGGAAAAGGTGAAGAAGTAGGCTATATGGTCTGCCAATCCCTCTTCTGAGGCCAGATTGAAATATTTAGATTTGTTTTCATAGGTGAAATAACGATAGGGATCATCGAGCAGAACCATCAGGTTGTACTGCTTGGCAATTTGTCCAACCACCAGGAGTTCTTCCCTGGTAAATATCTTTCCCGTCGGGTTGGATGGGGAGACGAGAACGATGGCTTTTGTTTTATTGGTAATGAGCCCCGGCAAACGCTCCGTATCGAGTCGCCATCCCTCGTCTTCATTCAGACGCCAGTAGACGGGGATTCCACCGCAAAGCTTTATCTGATTCAGATGAGATGTAAACCCCGGATCGGTGACGATGATTTCGTCTTCGGGATCTA
Organism: uncultured Desulfuromonadales bacterium; assembly: GCA_945787465.1. Lineage (GTDB taxonomy): Bacteria > Desulfobacterota > Desulfuromonadia > Desulfuromonadales > Trichloromonadaceae > CALZIZ01. Next base: position 2,482 of record CALZIZ010000223.1, on the reverse strand, counting down.
TGATGACGTGAAACATGGTATTGAGGCCCTCCATGTTTCCGGCGGTAATCAATACATTTTCATCGGCATCGACTTTTACCCCTGTCTCCCTGCTGTGAACATTGGTAACGAGTGTACGCAGTTCCTTAAGTCCATCTGGCAGTGTGTACATTCCAGCTTCAGGGTCGGACTCCATCCTTTCTGCAACCCCTTTTCTGATATATGAAGGTGTCTGGAAAGACGGCAGCCCCCAGGCGAGGGACAGGGCTCCTTGCGTCTTTGCGCTCAGCATGGCCATCATTTTAATGGCCGAAAGGGGGATGCCGGCAACGTTTTCTGAAACCCAGCCCGACCTCTCTCTGGTGTGACGATTGTTGTTCATTGAGGTAAACACTCCCTTGGGCGTTTAATTTATTATAGCTAATATGGTCGCGTTGGAAAGATGATTTAGGAAAAAGCAGGTGGCCGCGGGTAGAGAGAAGAGAGGCGACAGGGCGGGGGCTTGGAAAATCCCTGACCAAGCCGAAAAAGGGGCCCAAAGGGCCGAAATCGAACTCATAAGGGCATATTCGAATGTCAAAGGGCGAATCAAGAGGGTGCGACCACATTTCCGAGTAAGTATGAAGGGCTTGGTTTCACGAAAATCAATACCGCAGGGAGCTTAGGTGTTTTTCCTGTGTAAACCAATCATCAAAAATAAGCGTTACGGGGATTTTGATAGCGTGACGCTTTTATCTTTTTGTCGTAATAGCCGTCAAATTCCATACTACTGCATAGACACCGAAGTCTTTTCATTTCGCAAATAAAGCATTCCTCATCTGGTCAGGGAATGAAAATAGGTTAAGATGTTCTAAAATCGATTCGAGGATATATTGCTTGTGTCCTACTGGCCGGGGGGGGGTGAGTCTGACATCCCCAACGACGTCACTGGACTTGACCGGGGAAGGCGAAGGCGAAAATAAACAAAAAACGAGATGAAAAGCTCCATGGCTTGGAAACCGATCAAAAAATCGACGGAGGCTTGGGCCGTTAAGCCGAACCTTACCGACTATGAGAGAACCTGCGCTGAGTTTTCCTGGGAGGAAGTCGGTCACGAACTCGATGGCCTTCCGGACGGCCACGGTCTGAACATTGCTCACGAGGCGGTCGACCGCCACGCCAGCGGGGGAAAACACGACCGGGTGGCCCTGCGCTGGCGGGGCAAGGATGGCACCGTCCGCGATTTCACCTACCGCAATCTGAAGGAACAGAGCAACCGTTTTGCCAACGCGCTGAAGTCGCTGGGTGTGGGCAAGGGCGAGCGGGTATTCAGTCTTGCCGGGCGCATTCCCGCCCTCTACTTCGCCGCCCTCGGCACCCTGAAGAACACCAGCGTCTTCAGTCCCCTCTTTTCGGCCTTTGGGCCCGAACCGATCGCGCAACGTCTGCAAATGGGGGATGCAAAGGTTCTGGTGACCACCGAACGGCTGTACCAACGGAAGGTCGCCACCTTGCGGGAGAGTCTTCCGGAACTGCAGTACGTGCTGCTGGCCGATGTCGAACAGGATCTGGACAGGGAGGTGCTGTCCCTGCCTAAGATGATGGCGACGGCCTCGCCTGAATTCACCATCCCGCCCACCGATCCCGAGGACATGGCGATCCTCCATTTCACCAGCGGCACCACAGGCATGCCCAAAGGGGCGATACACGTGCACAATGCCGTACTGACCCACTACATGACCGGAAAGTACGTGCTGGACCTTCATCCCGACGACATCTTCTGGTGCACCGCCGATTGCGGATGGGTGACCGGCACCTCCTACGGCATCATCGCCCCTTGGACCCACGGGGTGACCAATATCGTCGACGAGGGCGATTTCGACGCCGAGCGTTGGTGCCGCATACTCGAAGAAGAGAAGGTGAGCGTCTGGTACACCGCGCCCACCGCCATCCGCATGCTGATGCGCACGGGCCTCGAGCCGCGCCGGCGGTTCGACCTGAGTCGCCTGCGCCTGGTCCACAGCGTCGGCGAACCTCTCAACCCCGAGGCTGTCGTCTGGGGAGAGCAGGCCCTCGGCCTGCCGATTCACGACAACTGGTGGCAGACCGAAACCGGCGGTATCATGATCGCCAACTACGCCGCGATGGAGATTCGCCCAGGGTCCATGGGGCGCGCCCTGCCGGGGATCGATGTGGCGATCGTCCGCCGCACCGGCGAACAGGCGGTCGAGGTGGTGGAAGAGCCCGGCGTCGAAGGAGAGCTGGCGCTGCGACCGGGCTGGCCTTCGATGTTTCGCGGCTATCTGCACGACGATGAACGATTCCGCAAGTGCTTCGCCGGTGGCTGGTACATCACTGGCGACCTGGCCCTGCGGGATTCGGACGGCTACTTCTGGTTCGTCGGCCGCGCCGACGATATCATCAAGACCTCCGGGCATATGGTCGGCCCATTCGAGGTGGAAAGTGCGCTGATGGAGCACCCGGCGGTGGCCGAGGCGGGTGTCATCGGAAAACCCGAGCCGAC
>CALZIZ010000222.1 GCA_945787465.1 uncultured Desulfuromonadales bacterium | reverse complement strand
TTGTCAGCCTTTTCCTTTAACCTTTTGCCTTGAACCTTTGCCCCTGGCCGAAGGCAACTTGATAGACCTGGTCATAGTCTTCGGCAAAATGGACTTCCAACCCCTCCTTGAGGTATTCGGGCAGTTCCTGGAAATCGTTGCGATTTTCCTTCGGGAAAAGGAGGATTTTTAATCCGGCACGACGCGCGGCGATGGTTTTTTCTTTGACCCCCCCGATGGGCAACACCCGGCCGGTCAGGGTCAGCTCCCCGGTCATCCCCAGGCCCTTGCGCACTTCCCGGCCGGTGATCATCGAAATCAGGGCGGTGGTCATGGTGACCCCTGCCGAGGGGCCGTCTTTGGGGGTTGCTCCTGCCGGAACGTGAAGGTGCACGAAGTGCTTGTCAAAGTAATTGGGCATGGCACCGTATTTCTCGAGGTGAGCCATGACATAGGAGTAGGCGATTTCCGAACTCTCCACCATCACCTTGCCGAGCTGCCCGGTCTGCTTGAAGCCCTTGCCCTTGCTCGGCATGGCGGTTGCCTCGATCTGCAGGGTTGCCCCGCCCATGCTCGTCCAGGCCAGTCCGGTGACCACCCCGGGGACGCCCTCGAAAACCTCCTCCCGAGTGAAGAGGGGCTTGCCGAGGTAGGTTTCGACCATGGCGGCCTTGCGCATGATTTTCTTGATCCGGTTTTCCAGGTTGCGCACCCCGGCCTCGCGGGCAAAGCCGTCGACGATCTTGACCAGGGCCGGTTTCTGAATGCTGACCTGAGCTTTTTTCAGGCCGTGGTTTTCCAGGGCCTTGGGTATAAGGTAGCGGCGGGCGATCTCAACCTTTTCCTCAAGAATATAGCCTGAGAGGCGGATGATCTCCATGCGGTCGAGCAGCGGGGCCGGGATAGTGTCGAGCTGGTTGGCGGTGGCGATGAACAGCACGTTGGAGAGATCAAAGGGGACATCAAGATAATGGTCGCGAAAGCTGTTGTTCTGCTCCGGGTCGAGGACCTCGAGCAGCGCCGAAGCCGGGTCGCCCTGGAAGGAGGCGCCGATCTTGTCGATTTCATCGAGCATCAGCACCGGGTTGGCGGTGCCGGCGCTCTTGATCGCCTGGATGAATTTGCCCGGCATGGCACCAATGTAGGTTCTTCGATGCCCCTTGATCTCGGCCTCGTCGCGCATCCCCCCGAGGGAGAAGCGGTAGAAGGAGCGACCGAGTGCATCGGCGATGCTGCGGCCAACCGAGGTTTTTCCCACCCCGGGGGGGCCGACCAGGCAGATGATGGAACCGGAGATGTCGCCCTTCATCTTGCCGACGGCGATAAACTCGAGAATGCGCTCTTTGACGTCGTCGAGGCCGTAATGGTCCCGGTCGAGAACCTTTTGCGCCCGGTTAATGTTGTAGGAGTCCTTGCTGAATTTTCCCCAGGGTAAAATGGTGAGCCAGTCCAGGTAGTTGCGATTGACATTGTATTCCGGGGAAGACGGCTCCATGAGCTTGAGCTTTTCAAGTTCATCGTCCACCGCCTTGGCCGCCTCGGCGTTGAGCTTGAGTCCCTTGAGTCGCTGCTGAAATTTTTCGAGTTCAGCGGTCTTGCCCTCTTTTTCCAGGCCCAGCTCTTTCTTGATCGCTTTGAGTTGTTCTTTGAGGAAAAACTCGCGCTGCTGGGCACTGATTTTTTCTTCGATCTGTTTGGAGATCTTGGTCTGCAGCCGCGAGACTTCGAGCTCCTTTTTCAGCAGCACCAGAACCTTGTCGATGCGTTTGCGAACGTCGAAGGCTTCGAGGATGCCTTGCAGTTCCTGACCTTCTGCAGAGGTGAGGTTGGCAGCGAAGTCCGCCAGCCGGGCCGGGTCGTTGAGACTTGATCGGTCGAGAAAGAGCTTGATCTCCTCAGAGTAGAGGGGATTGATCTGCACCAGCTCCTTGAGGGTCGAGACAATGGCCATGGAGTAGGCCTTGAGCTCGGGGTTCTCCGAAAGTTCAGGGGTGTAATGGTAGCGCACCCGGGCAAACAGCCCCTGCGGGCTCAGGTTAAGCTCCTCGATGCTGAATCGTTCGAGGCAGTTGAAAATGAAATGAACGTGGGCGTCCTCTTCATGGATGACCTTGACGATCTTTCCGGCAACCCCGACGCGGTGCAGGTTCTCCGGGCCGTCCTCCTGCTCCAGGTTGCGAACCAGAACCAGTCCCAGAACCTGGGAGGCTGTTCCCAGGGCCCGCTTGACTGCCGCGACCTGCTCGGCTCCGCCGATGGCCATGGGGACAACCAGCCCCGGAAATGCCGGTCGCGGCCTCAGGGGGATGATCGGCAACCCGGCCGGAAGCATCTCGGTGGCCAGCACCAGGCTGTCGCCCGCAGGCTGCGCTTCGGTCTCTATGGTTTCGGGCTCCTGGTCAACGGAGTCTTCTCGTTCATCACTCATAAGTATATGCACTCCTGGATTACATAAATCGGCATGTTCCGAAAAAGCTAATCATCCTTGCAGCTAATGTCAACCGGATCAGAAGTTACGCCTGAGACTGAGCAGAAAGCTTACGTCCGGGGCGGTATCTACGACAATGTCCTCGGTAACCGCAAGATCCAGAACGGTTTTGTCAGAAAGGACCAGGGTTCCGCCGAGGCTCAACTGCAGGGTGGCCGAATCGAGTTCATTAAGCGAACTGCCGCTGTAAAAGGAGCTGTGTCCGTCAAGCTGAGCCTTTAACCTAATCCTGGAACCGGGGGCCCAACCTATGCCGAGATGGCCAAAGCCGACCAGGTTCCGCTGCAGGTCTGGCAACACCTGGCCCCGGGTCAAAAGCAGCAGTCCCGCCCCGCCGTAAAGTCCGATCCGGCCGGTGCGGGCAAGCGAAAGGCTAAGCGCCAGGTCGGTGCTGCCGCTGCCGAGAAGTCGATCGCTGTCACCGGATGGCAGCTTGAGGCTCAAGTGCAGGGTGGCCGAACAGGGGACGCCCTGCCGGCCTTCGGTCAGCAGCATGCCGGCGCTCAGGCTGATGTCCCCCAGCCCCTGGGTTTCATCGCGCAAATCGACAAGCAGCTCTCCGTTGCGGGCGTAAAGGTAAGCAAGCCGATTGCGCGGGGCTTTGTCCCGGCCCACCTGGGGAAGTCCGAAGGTGTCGTGCCAGTTGATGATAAAGCGGTCGAGAAAGCCGCCATCGTGGGCGATGTAAGGGATGTCGGCGCCGACTTCGAAGTTTTTGCCGACCCCGTATCGCAGCGCCAGGTTGAGGCGGTAGGTTTCGCCGTCTAGGAGGATGCTTTCACCGGACCTGGTTGTGGTGGTTTGGTTGCTGGCAACCGCAAGGCTCAACCGTGTGGAGAGTTTTTCAGGCGCCGCAAGGCCGGCGCCCTCGGTTTCGGGCAGACCGAAGATCTGTATCAGTGGACTCTGGTTGCGAATTGGAAAGGGGGTGGTGGTCGAGGCCCTGCAGGTGTGGCCCTGAAGCAGGAGGGCAAGGCCCATCAACAGGCAGAGCCCGAACGGAGACTTGAGCACGGTTTCTATCATGGTGGCTGCCCTAGGAGGGTGTCGGACTTGACGGACCGTAACGAGAAATTGGATGTTCGAGATCAGATTTTCGAGAATTTGAGAGCGAATAGCAGGGCTATTTGTCGAAAATTGTCGAGAATATGAGCCGATCAGCCGATTTCGCAGTAAGTTCATGTCAAGTCCGACAGCCTCCTAGGGCTTAACGTAGCCTGGGGCTTGCCAGGGTACCGGTGAGGCGAAGGCGATAGCTGCCATCGCGGCCCGCTTTGGCCACCAGCCCGAGCAGGTCGGCCAGGGCAGGGTCAAAGCCAGCTCCCGGGGTCAGGGACAAGCTGAGGTTGATACGACTGTTAACCACCGGTTCGGTCAGCAGCAAGGTGCCGGTGCCAGAAGTCTCAAGGTCTCCACCGCTGGCGGTCAGTTTGCTGATCTTCAGGGACGGCCCCTTGCCGGTGCCCTGCAGAGTGATGGTCCCCAGCGATAGGGCAGGAGCGGCAGCACCCATCGCGTCCACGCCGGTCAGTTGGGCCCCGGTGATGCTGAGATCCAACAGGGTTTGGGTGTCATTGCGCAGCGGATAGGCACCAGAAAACCGACCATCGCTCAGGACCCCGGCGACCGCCAGGCTTGATCCTTCGGCCAGCCCCGCGGCAAAGCTGATATTGTTGCCTTTGGCGTTAACACCACCCTGACGGCGCAACTCTCCCTTGAGGGCGCCCCCGTAAAGTCTCGCCTCAAAATTCATCCCCGGATCGGAGCTGAAAAGGCTGCGCCACAATGGTGTGAGACTGAGTCGGTCGATCTCCAGGCTTTTCTTTTGGGGCAACTCGGCATGAACCTTCATCCGGGTGCCGAGCAGGCCCAGGGGAAAGCGCAACTTGAGATCGTCGATTTCGAGTTCGGCAGGTGTGTTGGCTCTGAGTTCGTGCTCGATGCGGGATTTCAACGCCTGGGCGGGAAAAAAAAGATATAACCCGAGCCAGAAAAAGACCGCCAGCACCAAGGTCGCCCCGACAATGAAACGAAGTTGCGAGCCTGTCTTGGGAGCGGTCGAAGAACCCCGCTGTTTAAGTTTCAGACGGGGCAGGCGAAAGCGTTTCATGAACTTCTCCCGTAGGCGGCAATAGTGAGGACGGTATCGAGCATGGAGCGGTCATCGAAGCGGGTCTTGACCCGCAGACTTTTGACCTGCAGGTAGGCTTTGGCGGTTTCGATTTCGTAGAGCAGTTGTACGAGCTGATTCAAACGAATTTTTTCCAGCTTGATTTCCACCGACTCTTCCCTGAAGCCCTCCTTGACCGAGGCCGGCTGAGGCCGCATGTACACAAGGTTCTCTTTGCTGGCAATGCGGGCGCTGGCACTCTCGACAAAAGAAAACAGCGAAAACGCGCCGCTGCTGTCAAGGCGTCTTTCGGCTTCGGACAACTTCTTCTGCAACTGGAGGTAGTCGTTGCGCAGGGTCTGCACCTCCCGGATCTGTCTTTGCCTTGCGGCGATCCGGGTGTCGAGCTGGTCCATTCCGTTGCGATAGGGGGCGATCAGCCCGTAGAAGACCAGAGTCAGTAAAACCACCAGGGCGCCAACGGCAAGGGCGATGCGTTCGCGCTGGCTGAGTTGCGATAACATCAGTTGTCTGCCCTTTCACTGAAGGTGAGATTGATACGAAAATCGACCCGGCTGCCGTCAAGGCTCATTTTCGCGTCGCTGATCTGGGCCTGCTCGAACATGTTGGAGTTTTCCAGGCTTCGGGCCAGCTGGTTGATGGCATCAAATGAGGTTGTGTAGCCCTCGATGCGCACAGCCTCGGGGGTGAAACCGAAGTCTCTCACATCCACCTCAAGACCCTCTGGGGTGCTTTTGGACACCTGCTGCAGCACGGCGAGGGCCGAGCCCTGGTTGCCCGCGCCGATCAGGCGGCCGCGTTTTTCGAGTTCTTTGATGCCGGTGCGCATCTGCATGGGGATATCGACGATCACCTTCGAGGCGGGAAAGGTCTGACGGTAGATCCGCACCATCTCCTTGCGCAGCCCTTCGGCGCGGCTGGCTTTGTGGGCGTAATTCAGGTAGGCGGCACCGGCCATCGCCAGGCCGCTCAATGCCAGAACGATCCCGGCGGCGATAAGCCCCTTTTTCAGGGCGGTCCATTCGTTTTTCAGGGTGAATTCGCCCCGTCGGAAATTGAACTCCATCTCTTTTTCAGGCAGAGTGGCCCGCTGGGCAAGGGCGATCGCGGGGATAAACTCAGGGGCTAGAGGCCGGCCGTCGAGTTCGAAAACCGGGGTTTCGAGGGTAGCCCCTCTGCTGCGAAGAGCCTCTGCGAACTCGTCTTGCGCTCCCTCGCCGATCAGCACCAGAGGCAGATCTGTCAATCCCGCTGTGCGCTGCAGGGCATTGGCCTCCCGCAGAATGACCTGGGTCGCTTCGCTCATTTCGAGTTGCGTGCGAGGGGGCAGCAGACGGTATTCGACTATGCTGCCGTTGCGGATCAGGGATACGGTGGTTTCGCGGCTCTGCAGGGTGACCAGGATCGCGTCGTGAAACCTGTCCCGCAGGCCGGCCGCAAGCCCGAAAGGGGCCAGTTCGAGGATCTGCAATGCCAACCCCGCGCTGTCGAGGGGCGCCAGGAACCTGCGCACGGCCTCGGTGCGCACCGCCGCGGCGCTGACCTGAAACCCTCCGGACTCCAGGGGGCGAGGCTGATGAAAGGCCGTAGAGCATTGTTCCATCGGTATCGGTAGCTGGGTTGAAAACTCGAAGTTGAGCGCTGCCCCGATCTTTTTTTCGTCGCTGAAAGGAAACGTCAACTGGCGAACGAACCCTTCGCTGGCTGGCAGGGCCGCAGCGATGCGATCGCCCAGCTTGATTTCCTTGCCGATCGCCTGGCGCAGCGCGGCCAGCATCCCCTCTTCATCGAAGTAGGGCGTTTTCTCAGCAGCAACCAGGCGCCGGGCGCC
>CALZIZ010000221.1 GCA_945787465.1 uncultured Desulfuromonadales bacterium | reverse complement strand
GCGTCAGACCCCCGCATGCTTTTGATAAATGCCGAGATGACGTTGTAGTGTTCTTCGGCGCCCTTGTCGTAGAGCAGGGCCTTTTTCTGCAGGGACTCCTGGGCTGTGGCGAGGGTGATCCTGCCATCTGCGGCCGAGGCGGCCGCTACCTCCAGGGCGTTCAGCGCGATTCGGGCATCGCCGTCGGCGCGCTCCGAGAAAAACTCGAGGGCCGCGGGCTCGACCTCTATTTTGCGATCTGCCAGCCCCTCAGGGGTATTCAGGGCTCGTTGGAGCAGGGTCCGGATGTCGGCAGGCTCCAGGGGCTTGAGAACAAAAACTCGCGAGCGGGAAAGCAGTGCCGAATTGACCTCGAAGGAGGGGTTCTCGGTTGTGGCGCCGATGAGGATGACATCGCCGCGTTCCACCGAGGGCAAAAAGGCGTCCTGCTGGGCCTTGTTGAAGCGGTGGATCTCGTCGACAAAGAGCAGCGTCTTGCGGCCATGAAAGGCTCTTTCTCCTTTGGCTTTCTGGACGATCTCACGAACATCCTTGACCCCTTGCAGGACCGCCGAAAAAAAGACAAAGCGGCTTTTGGTCGAGCCGGCGATCACCTGGGCGAAGGTGGTTTTGCCTGTCCCCGGCGGGCCCCAGAAGATAATCGAGGCGACCTGGTCCGATTCGATGAGACGGCGCAGCAGTTTCCCCTCGCCCAGCAGGTGCGACTGGCCAACCATCTGGTTCAGGGTTTGGGGCCGCATTCGTTCGGCCAGGGGGGCATCCTGGCTGCCGGCCAGGGTCTGCTCGAAAAGATCCATACAGAGTGTTTTCTCCTTCGCAATAGTCCCCAACGAATGTAGCACAGTGCGGGCCCGGTCGACAAGCTTCGAGGTGAGTGTAAGTGGTTGATAGTGATAGACTTTAAATGGGGCTTGTGTTAGATTTCACCATTGCGCTCGGCGGTTTGTGCCGTCGGCTTTTTATGTTGATCCCAAAGGAGAGAGCAGATGAAGCGGGTCGGTATCTATATTAAGCGCCATAATGCGGATGCGGTAACCGTGGCCAGGGAGTTGAGTGCCTGGCTCGAAGAGCGCGGGATCGAGGTGTTTCTCGAAGAAAACCTCGCCTCGGCCATGGGTGAGAAGCACGGCTACCCCGAAGGCAGCATACCGCCCATGGTCAACCTGATCGTCGTGCTCGGCGGTGACGGGACCCTGATCTCAGTCGCCAGGTTGGTGGGGGATCTGCGCACCCCGATCCTCGGTGTGAATCTCGGCAGCCTCGGCTTTCTGACCGAGATCACCCTGAAAGAGATCTACCCGGTTCTGGAGCGTGTTCTCAAGGGCGACTTTGACGTGTCGAACCGGATGATGCTCTCTGCGGTGGTCTGGCGCGATGGCCGGGAGGCCGGGCGCTTTCGGGTGCTCAACGATGTGGTCATCAACAAGGGGGCCCTGGCCCGCATCATCGACATGGAGGTGCAGGTCGACGGCAATTACCTGACCACCTTCAAGGCCGACGGACTGATCATTTCCACCCCGACCGGTTCGACGGCCTACAATCTGGCCGCCGGAGGGCCGATCATCTATCCGGGGCTCTCCTGCCTGGTGATTTCCCCCATCTGCCCGCATATGCTCACCAACCGGCCGATCATCGTCAGCGACGAGGCGATTATCCGCGTCGAGGTCAAGTTTCAGGATGAAGACGTGGTCTTCACCGCCGACGGCCAGGTGGGGATGCCCTTAAAAGGGGGCGATGTGGTCGAAATCCGCAAGGCCCGCGCCAGCACCCTGCTGATCAAGAGCCCCTCCAAGGACTATTTCGAGGTCCTGCGCACCAAGCTTCGCTGGGGCGAGCGTTAAACGCAGGAGCAAGGATCAAGGATCAAGGTTTTTTCCTTCCCTTGGTCCTTTAACCTTTTACATTTTACCTGGTTGTCTATGCTGACTGATTTAATCATAAAGAACTTCGCCATTATCGATCGATTGCATGTGAGCTTCGGGCCCGGGTTCAATATTTTGACTGGGGAAACCGGGGCCGGTAAATCGATTATCATCGATGCGGTAGGGCTGCTGCTTGGCGAGCGGGCCCGGCCTGATCTGATTCGCACCGGCGAGGACGAGGCTTCGGTGGAGGCGGTGTTCGACCTCTCGGGCCAGCCGGGATTGGTCGCTTTAGTTGAGGCAGCCGGTTTCGAAGGCGGTGATGAGTTGCTGGTCAGGCGCACCATCGCCCGCAATGGTCGCAACCGCATTTATGTTAACGGTTCATTGGCCACTCTCGGGCAACTGCAGCCCCTGAGTTCCAGGTTTCTGACCATCTATGGCCAGCATGCCTCCCAGAGCCTGCAGCGAGCCGACAGTCATCTGCGACAACTCGATCGGTTTGCCGGCCTGGCGCAGCTGTTGACCGAGTATCGCGGTCACTTCGACCGGCTGCACGCGCTTGGCGAACGCCTGGCGCAACTCGATGAGGCCGAACGGGAGCGGCAGCAGCGTCTCGATCTGCTCAATTTCCAAAGCCGTGAGATCAGCGAGGCGAAGATCAGGGCTGGTGAAGACGATGAACTCGAAGCCGAGCGCCTTCTGTTGCAGCATGCCGAGCGCTTGAGTACTGTGACCCAGGGCGGCTACGAGGAACTCTATGGCCAGGAGCGGGCGATCTGCGAACGTTTGGGTGGCATCGCCGCAGGCCTTGCGGAGCTGGCAAGTATTGATCCGCAGCTTGGTGTTTTGGCCGAAACTCTGCAAAGCGCCCATTACTCGCTCGAAGATGCCGCCATGGAGTTGCGCAGCCACGGCGAACGAATCTCTTTCGAACCGGGACGCCAGAATGAGGTTGAAGAGCGCCTGGCTCAGCTCGGAGGCCTCAAACGAAAATATGCCCCGACCCTTGAGGCGATTCTGGCCCACCTGGAGCAGGTTGACGGCGAAATCGCCGACCTCAGCAATATAGACGCGGCCCGCGAGCAGCTGCAGCAACAGCTGGCCAAAACCCGCGAACAGCTCGAAGAGGCGGGGGGACGGATCTCGGTGCAGCGCCGTGAGGCGGCCCGGCAATTGCATGAGGCAGTAGAGCGAGAGCTCAAGGGACTGGCTATGCCCAAGGCCCGCTTTGAGGTGCGGTTGGTTCCCCTTGCCGAGCCCGGCCCCCGCGGCCTTGAGCGCGGCGAGTTTTATCTGGCCGCCAACCCGGGCGAGGCCGCCAAGCCTCTGGCCAAAATCGCCTCCGGCGGAGAGCTCTCACGCATTATGCTGGCGCTCAAGAGGGCCGCCCCCGATGGGGACGGTATCCCGACATTGATCTTTGACGAAGTCGATGCCGGCATCGGCGGGGTGGCGGCCACGGCCGTGGGCGAAAAACTCCGCGGTGTCGCCAGGGGGGCGCAGGTGCTCTGCATTACCCATCTGCCCCAGGTCGCAGCCTTTGCCGATTGTCACTACCGGGTCGAGAAGGGCGAGACAGACGGCAGGACCATGACCCGTCTGGTCACCCTCGAAGGTGAAGAGCGGGTCCTCGAGATGGCGCGAATGCTCGGCGGTGCCAGGGTCACCGACCGCACCCTCGAACATGCCCGGGAGTTGATCGGCCAGGGCGCTGTCTGAGGTATCCACACCAGCTATGGAGCTTTCTATGATCCGCAAGGCACGCATAACCGATGCCAAGGCCATTCAGCAACTGCTCATCCACTACGCCAAAGAAGGATTGATGCTGTCATGCTCCCTGTCTGAGGTTTATGAGGCCATCCGGGATTTCTATGTTTACGAACAAGACGCAGAGGTGCTGGGCACCGTGCGCCTGCATATCTGCTGGGAGGACCTGGCAGAGGTCCGGTCGCTGGCGGTAAGCGAAGGGCAGGGAGGCAAGGGGGTCGGTCGCAAGCTGGTGGAGGAATGCCTGACTGAGGCCAGAAGCCTTGGGCTGAAGAGGGTGTTTGCTTTGACCTACAAGGCCGGATTTTTTCAGAAGCTAGGCTTTTCCGAGATTGAAAAGTCGGAACTCCCGCATAAGATCTGGGGTGACTGCATAAAATGCGTCAAGTTTCCGGAATGTGATGAAACGGCCATGATTCACAAGCTTTAGAGGCGACGGAACAAAGAGTGAAGGCCTTGATCAGTCCGCCGGGCTTTGTCATATTGACCCATTAATCACCTCCGGCGTGCTGGTTGTTTTAAACGCATTTTTTTGAGGGGCTAACTGTTGTCTGCAAAAAAGTTCACAATCCTGGTTATTCCTGAAGGCTCTCACAAGGTGCGACGCTTCAAGCTCAAGCGAAGGCTGCTGCACGCGGTTGCAGCCTTGGTCGTCCTGTTCCTGGTGGGGGTATCCCTGCTCGGTTTTGATTACTATCGCATCAGCTTCGATCGGCATGAGCTTGGCCGGCTCAAGTCACAGAATCTCGAGCAGCAAAAAGAAATGCGCCTTCTGGCCGCGCGGCTGAGTGACCTGCGTCAGGAGATGGTCGTCCTGGCCCAGAATGACGCCAAGGTGAGGGTCATGGCCAAACTCTCCGGACCCAAGCCAGACACCTTGGCCGGGGTCGGCGGACCGCCGGAAGAGGTCGAGGTTGCCGATGAGTTCACCGCCTTGCAGCGCCAGATCGATCGGTTGGGGCAGGCTATCGATCTGCGCCGCCAGAGCCAGGAGGAGATTCAGGGGGTTCTCAACGATCAGAGGTCATTGCTGGCCGCCAAGCCCGAGGGCAAGCCGGTCAATGGCTGGCTGACCTCGAACTTCGGGATGCGCAAGGACCCCTTTAACGGACGCCGCAAGATGCACGAGGGGGTCGATATTGCCGCCCGCACCGGCTCACCGGTTATTGCAACTGCCGACGGCATCGTCAGCCAGGCGGGGACCAAGACCGGGTACGGCAAGCTGGTGGTCATCGATCACGGTTACGGTTATCAGACTTACTATGGACATAACTCCAAGATTCACGTGAAAGTCGGCCAGCGCATCAGCCGCGGCGGCAAGATCGCCTCGGTGGGCAACACGGGTCGCTCCACCGGGCCTCATGTGCATTACGAGGTGCGTCGCAACGGCGTTCCGCTTAACCCGAGAAAGTTTCTCTAATCTTCATCCTGAATCGTTTCTCTAATCTTCATCCTGAATCCGTGAGTTCTGACCGGGTAATAGCGCAAGTCATTGACCTGCCTAAGCGTTCAAAAAATCACCGACGAACCTTTGGGTGCGCCTAAGATTTTTTGAAACACTTATTCAGGCCAAGCACTTACACTCTTTTTCCGTCCCGATCTCACGGATCCAGGATTGTCCCAGCCCCGGTTCTTCCGGGGTTTTTTTCTGTTGAGACCCGGCGCGTTGCCGGGTCTTTCCCCTTGAGGGGAGACCGGCCTTTGTGTTAAGGTTTTCTGCCTTTTTCCCCAGGGCCAGGCCCCTGAAAGACGAGTCAAATAACAATTCCGACGGAGTTTTTAATGATAGGTCCATTGCTCAGAAAAATCGTAGGCAGTAAAAACGAGCGCGAGCTCAAACGCATGCAACCGGCTGTCGATCGGATCAATGCCCTCGAGCCGGAGTTCGAGGCGCTCTCCGACCAGCAGCTGGCCGCAAAAACCGTGGAATTCCGCAGCCGCCTGGCCGATGGAGAAACCCTGGACGATCTGCTGCCTGAAGCCTTTGGCGTGATTCGCGAGGCCAGCAAGCGGGTGCTCGGGATGCGCCATTTCGATGTCCAGCTGATCGGCGGCATGGTGTTGCATTCGGGTAAGATCGCCGAGATGAAAACAGGTGAAGGTAAGACCCTGGTGGCCACTCTGCCCTCCTACCTCAATGCCCTGAGCGGCAAAGGGGTCCATGTGGTGACTGTCAATGACTACCTGGCCAGCCGCGACGCCGACTGGATGGGGCGCGTTCACCGGTTTCTCGGCATGAGTGTCAGTTGCATCGTCCACGGCCTCACCGATGCCCAGCGCAAGGACGCCTATGCCAGCGACATCACCTACGGCACCAACAACGAGTTCGGTTTCGACTACCTGCGCGACAACATGAAGTTCTCCCTTGAGGACTACGTGCAGCGCCCCCACAATTTCGCCATCGTCGACGAAGTCGACTCCATCCTTATCGACGAAGCCCGTACCCCGTTGATCATTTCCGGGCCGAGCGAGTCGTCGAGCGAACTCTATTACACCGTCAACCGCATCATCCCCATGCTTACCAAGGGCGAAATGATCGAGCATCGCGACGGCAAGGTCGGCCAGGCGGTCAAGGAATATACCGGGGACTACACGGTGGACGAAAAGGCCAAGTCGGCCACGCTGACAGAGGAGGGGGTGCTTCGGGCCGAAAAGCTGCTGGGCGTCGACAACCTTTATGAACCGAGCAACATCGAGATTCTTCACCATGTCAACCAGTCCCTCAAGGCCCACGCGCTGTTCAAGCTCGACGTGGACTATGTGGTCAAGGATGGCGAAGTGATGATCGTCGACGAGTTCACCGGTCGCCTGATGCCGGGACGGCGCTGGAGCGACGGCCTGCATCAGGCCGTGGAGGCCAAGGAAGGGGTTAAAATCGAAAACGAAAACCAGACCCTGGCCACCATTACCTTTCAGAACTACTTCCGCATGTACGAGACCCTTTCGGGGATGACCGGTACCGCTGATACCGAGGCCGCCGAATTTCACGAGATCTACAAACTCGACGTCGTGGTGATTCCCACCAACCGTGATATGCAGCGAATGGACCAGGCCGACGTCATCTACAAGACCGAAACAGAAAAGTTCAAGGCGGTTGTTGAGGATATCGTCGAGCGTCACGCCAAGGGGCAACCGGCGCTGGTTGGCACCATCTCCATCGAAAAGTCCGAAACCCTCGCCGAGATGCTGCGCAAGCGAGGCGTCCCCCATAATGTTCTCAACGCCAAGCACCATGAAAAAGAGGCCGAGATCGTCGCCCAGGCCGGCCGTAAAGGGGCTGTCACCATTGCCACCAACATGGCCGGTCGCGGTACCGATATCGTGCTGGGGGGAAATCCTGAGTTAATGGCCCGGCGCGAGGCGAGCACCATGGAAGAACCCGAGTCCGCTTTCGAGCAGGCCCTGGGCAGGTTCCAGCAGCAATGCGGCCAGGAAAAAACCGAAGTTCTTGATGCCGGAGGGCTCTATATCTGCGGTACCGAGCGCCATGAGTCGCGGCGCATCGACAACCAGCTTCGAGGTCGTTCAGGCCGTCAGGGGGACCCCGGGGAAAGCCGCTTCTTTTTGAGCCTCGAGGATGATCTGCTGCGCATTTTCGGTTCCCAGCGCGTTGCCTTCGTCATGGATAAGCTGAAGATCCCCGAAGGTGAGCCCATCGAGCACGGAATTATCTCCAAGGCTATTGAAAACGCCCAGAAGAAGGTCGAGGGTCACAACTTCGAGATCCGCAAGCATCTCATCGAGTACGACGATGTTATGAATCGCCAGCGCGAGGTCATCTATGCCCAGCGCAAAGAGGTTCTGGCGGGCGAGAACATTCGCGAGACCGTCGAGGGCATCATCGAAGAGATGGTCGAGGACGTGGTCGCCACTTTCTGCCCCGAAAAGACCCCGGCCTCCGAGTGGAACTGGGGGACCATGGGGCAGGATCTGTTCAACCAGTTCTCATTCAAGGCCCAGTTGGCCGGACCGGAGGGCGAGGGGCTGACCACGACCTCGCTTATCGAAGACCTGAACGGCCAGGCGATGGCCCGGTTGGCCGAAAAAGAAGAGGAGTTCACCACCCAGGTGATGGAGCACCTGATGAAGGTGCTGATGCTGCAGACCATCGACTCGCAGTGGAAGGACCACCTGCTTTCCATCGACCACCTCAAAGAAGGGATCGGCCTGCGCGGTTACGGGCAGAAGAACCCCAAAGAGGAATACAAAAAAGAGGCCTACCGGCTGTTTATGGAGATGATGGGGCGCATCCGCCAGGAGGTCATTCAAAAGCTCTACCGCATTCAGCTGGCCCGCGAGGACGATGTGTCGCGTATGGAGGCCGAGCAGCGCAAAAAGCGCCTGGTCCTCAACCGGGCCGGTGGCGAAGATCACACCAAGACCCCTGTGACCCGCGAAGAAGACAAGGTCGGCCGCAACGACCCCTGCCCATGCGGCAGCGGCAAAAAATACAAAAAGTGCTGCGGCCGATAGGCCCCAGGTGAAAGGGGGGCTGCCCTTGAACGAGCATCGCGCAGCCGAACCGGCTGTTCTGATCGTCGACGATGCGCCCTTTTTCCGGGCGCTGTTGATGGATCTGCTGCTGCAAAAAAAGTATCGAGTGGTCGAGGCGGCCTCGGGGGAAGAGGCCCTGGACTTGATTCAGAGCCTTGAGATCGAGGCGGTACTGACCGACATAGAGATGCCCGGCATGTCGGGCCCGCAGTTGCTGCGACGGATCAAACGCCTGCATCCCGATCTGCCGGTGGTCATCATCTCCTCTCATCAGGATTTCGAAGCCGCTCGCGAGGTGCTGCGCGACGGGGCGCTGGATTATCTGACCAAGCCGTTGCAGCACAGCGAGCTCTTCGCGGTGGTCGACAAGGCGCTTGCGAAGCATCGCAAGTCCAGAAAATCAGCCGCGCTGTTGCGCCAAGCCCAGCGGCGGCTTGCGGATCTGGTGCTGTTGCGCGAGGTCGGGCAAACGGCCAGTAGCGAAGCGAATCTGCAGCGGCTGTTTGAGAAGATTCTCGACTCCATCAACGATTCAATGGATGTCGAGATCGCCTCGCTGATGCAGCTCGAAAAGGACGGCCGGCTGCACATTCAGGCGGCCCGGGGGCTGCCAGCGAAGGTGGTGGCCGATACCGTGGTCGAAACGGGGGAGGGCATATCGGGGCAAGTCCTTTCCAGCGGAAGAGCTGTTCTGGTCGAAGATCTCAAAACGGACCGGCGCTTTTCCGGGGGAGCCTTCGCTGACCGCTACCGGACCGGGTCGGTGCTTTCGGTGCCGATTCGCAGTCGCGAAAAAGTTATCGGCGTACTTAACGTCAACAATAAGCGCTCCGGAGAAACCTTCACCGCCGCCGATCAGGATCTGCTCAATACCATCGCATATCAAACCGGCCTGGCCATGGCAAACTTCGAGCTGGTCTCGAACCTGCGCCGTCAGACCCGGCAACTCGAGGCAGCCAACCTTGCTCTGGCCAAGCTCAACCAGTCCAAATCCCGGCTGGTCTGCAACCTGTCTCACGAACTCAACACACCATTGACCACGGTGCTTGGTTACGTCGACCTGATCCTGAATTTCCCCGATGCAATCAGCGCTGAGGAAACCAGGGGCTTTCTGGAGAAGGTTCATTCAGAAAGCAGGCACATGGAAAAACTCATCGCCGGAATGCTGCGGTTGTTTTCTATCGATTCGGATGGGTCCGCCTGGGATTGGCAGACCTTTTCCCTGGCCGATGCGATTCGGGAGGTATGGCAGGCTTATCGAGGCGCCGCGGTGCAAAAGGGCCTGCAGGCCGAGTTGTTTCTGGATGACCAGGCGGCAGAGATTTATGGTGATCTGGAAAAAGTCAACATCCTGCTGGGTGCTCTGATGGACAATGCGGTTAAATTCAACCGCCCCGAAGGCCGGCTGTGGCTGCGCCTGGAAAATCGACAGATCGAGGGGCGCAGCTATTTTTATCTGCAGGTCCATAACGATGGTCGGGCTATTCCGCCAGAGGCCGAAACGGAGATTTTTGACCAGTATACCCAGCTGGGGGACATTAATACCGACAAGCCGCAGGGTATAGGAGTCGGTCTGGCCACCTGCCGCGCCATTGCCCAGCGCCTCAGGGGCGAAATCCGGCTTGAATTGACCAATGGCGAAGGGACGACCTTTGCAGTGTTGTTACCCAGTCGGGAAACTTATGGAGAACTTGAGTGATGACGACCAATGAAATCAAAGAGGTAAGAGGGTTCAAATTCAGCGCTCGCCCGGCTGGCATCAAGCGTTCGGGTAAGCTTGATCTGGCGATGATCTATTGTGAAACCCCAGCCCGTTGTGCCGGGGTTTTTACAACCAACAAGGTGGCAGCTGCGCCGGTTGTTGTCACTAAGGCGAGGGTTGCCGGCGGGCTTTGCCAGGCGGTTATTGTCAACAGCGGAAACGCCAACGCCTGCACCGGAGAACAGGGCATGCGCGACGCCCTGCGGTGCGGAGAGTTGACCGCCCGCGCCCTTGGCATCTCCGAGGACCTGGTCGCAGTTTCCTCGACCGGGGTCATCGGCGCTGCCCTGCCGATGGACAAGTTCGAAAAGCACATCCCCCTGCTGCCGGCCGACCTGGCTGCAGACGCAAGTGGGCGGTTTGCAGAAGCGATCATGACCACCGACATGTTCTCCAAGGTGTCGGGCGCCCAGGGACAAGCCGACGGTAAGCCCTACAGGATTCTCGGGGTGGCCAAGGGCGCGGGGATGATTCATCCCGACATGGCGACCATGCTGGCTTTTGTGCTTACAGATGCCCAGGTTGAGCCGGCCCTGCTTGACAAGGCCCTGCGGCGGGCGGTTGACCTTTCTTTTAACAGCATCACTGTGGACGGCGACACCTCTACCAACGATATGGTCCTGCTCATGGCCAACGGTCTTGCCGGCACGGCCGAGTTGACTGAAGGTAGCGCCGAGGCTGACGAATTCTGCACGCTTCTTGCCCAGGTTCTGCTCGATCTGGCCAAGATGATCGTGCGTGACGGCGAAGGGGCCACCAAGGTGGTTCAGGTGAAGGTTCGGGGGGCCATTGACGATAACCAGGCACGCATGGCCGCCCGCAGCGTCGCCACCTCAAACCTGGTCAAAACAGCCTTTTTCGGCCAGGACGCAAACTGGGGGCGGATCATTGCCGCGGTGGGATATTCGGGTGCGCAGGTCGATGCGGACCAGGTCGAAATTCGCTTTGGTGATGTGGCAGTTGTGAAAGA
>CALZIZ010000220.1 GCA_945787465.1 uncultured Desulfuromonadales bacterium | reverse complement strand
TGGTCGAAAAAGCGACTGAGCAACTCCCCAAGGAAGCTAAAGAACTTGTTGAGATGTCGAACAAGGCGGTCAATAGCGGTTCTGAAAACCTCCAGGAAAGTGTGACCAAGGGTTTTGAAACTGCAAAAAAGACCCTTACTGACGTTTCTGCAGCTGCAAAGACCGCTGCCTAGTCTTTCGAGTTCAACTTTTTACATTTAATTCTGCCCCTTACCTCCCAAAGCCAAAATTGACCAGCACGGTTCATTTTGGACGGCGAGAGTAAGGGGCATTTTTTTCATGGTCGTCCCTTCCCCCAGATCAATCCTGTCTCACCTTAAAACCTACTGAAATAATCATTTTTTGCCGGGGTTTCGGCCCCGCCCGCGAATTACCTTTACGGCTTTTTCGTTTGGTAACCCACGTGGGTGAACGGGAGAGCCTGCTGGTGGCCGGTCCCAAGATCCTCGATGACAATCGGCGTTGATAGCTCGGGTTCCTCCCAGACGTAAAGGTATCGTTCCGACTGGGTCGTGGGGGGTCGCAGGACCTTTTGATTGAAAACAGCCGCATTTTCACCGCCGGCATGGCGGGCCGAGGGTGCCAGGAGCCCGGGATGGCCTTCAGTCTGCAAGCGTCGGCCGATGTCTTGACAGAAGGAGTGATTGTCGCTGGTCAGAAGGGGATACTCGATTTGCTTACCCACCAGATCGACCAGAGCCGCCCGGCAACCGATCTGGTAGACCTCCCGGACCATGCGCAAGGGCCAATGGGTTCGGTCCAGATCCAATAGGTCTGTTTGGTCGCTGATCCAATGCCAGGTCGTTTCCCAAAGCGTGGTTTCCAGCTCCAGAGAGCCGTACCACACCGCAAAGGCTCCATCGCTGAAGCGGCTCTGGCTCAGGTGCGCAAACGGAAAACCAACGGCGTGGAGGTAAAGGTCGGCTGCTGTTTTAGACACCGTCTCGACCAGCGTTTCGGCGAATTCAGCGCCGCCGGTATCGTCGAGCAAGTCAGAGAAGGGTTCTGCGGGAACGGCGGGCACATTGCGGAAAATCGTTTGATCCAGGTCGCGGATGCGCTCATAGAGGCTCATCAGTGATTCAGCCGCGCAGAAAGATGCCAGTCGATCGCGGCCAAGCCGATCAGGCCATCCTTTTTCATCACCTCCAATGGGGTGAGGTTGTCAAACTGGCGGTTGCGCATCTTGACCCAGCCGTAGACGATTTCGGGATTTTGCGGGTACAGGGTTCGCAAGGCCTTATGAATGGACAGCAGGTAGGCGGCCCGGTCCATCAGATCCCGGCTCTCCTGCAGTGGGTTGCCGCGGCGGTAGCGCCCCAGCACGTTGCGGCT
This sequence comes from uncultured Desulfuromonadales bacterium, assembly GCA_945787465.1. GTDB lineage: Bacteria > Desulfobacterota > Desulfuromonadia > Desulfuromonadales > Trichloromonadaceae > CALZIZ01. Next base: position 10,350 of record CALZIZ010000220.1, on the reverse strand, counting down.
GGTGGGGCTTAGGCCCAAAAGCTCCAGTTGCTCAGCGGTCGTGAGTTTCCAGTGCTCAAAAAGCCTCATGACCATCTTCGCAACCGCGGTTCGGCCTTGTTCCGTCCAGGGGTCGGCGGTGATCTGCTCTGCCGCATGTGCGCTCATGGATCCCTCCGTTTCACTGTTGTTGTGTTCTAGTATAGACATGAGCTGTCTATTTTGCAACCAGAGGAGGGGGCGGGAGAAGCAGGCTCAAGATAAATTCCAACCTCAAAACCAAAATCGACGGGAGTCGCCCCGCCTGGCGAATGGCTTTTCTTGACCGGCCAAGAAAAGTCATCAAAAGAAGGCCGTTCGTCCTCCGTTTGCCCCTGCGGGGTTCCCTCACTGCGGCGGCATTCACAGGGGGTATGAACGGGCAGAGATCCGAAGGTATAAGAGTCGGGCAATCATCAACGAAAAATTTTCCCTCCCCTTTCATTACTAATAAATTAATATTGGGAGCGTAGGAAAAACCGGGGGTTAAGCCTGTTTAGGCCCGTAAACCCGCGGTTCAAGCTGTAGTGGAGCCTCTTCAGACCCTTGGTATTCGACCGCTAGCTGGACGCTGCAGGAATTTCCACATGCATTGGGATCATAGGCCCAATATTTCCTCCGTGTCATGGTGGCTAATATCTGTTTACCTTTTTGGGGGTTATAATTCCGAAGATATTTACCTCGGGATCTGGTGGCCTCTCGCCCTTACAGCAGGTACTATTGTAGAGTTCTAATTTTGGGCTAAGGATTTGTCTTGAAATAATTCATAGAATGATATATATGTCTTATCGAATATAAAAACAACGGGTGGCTGAGGCCCGGATAAGAAGCCCAGCAACAGGAGGATACCAAAACATGAAGCTTGCCATGACCAATTTCAGCCTCAAACGACCCTGGCTTATCGTCGCCATGGTTCTGGCGATTTCTGCCGTATTCCTGGTGCAGTTTCCCAAGGTCCATTTCGACAACGACCCGGAGAACATGCTTTCGGTTGAAGAGCCGGTGCGGGTGTTCCACCACCAGGTCAAAGAAAAATACGATCTCTACGATTTCGTTATCGTCGGGGTGGTCAACGAGGAGCATCCCGAAGGCGTTTTCAACGTCGAGACTCTGGGACGGGTGCATGAGTTGACATCCGAGCTGCTCAGCCTGCAGGCAACCTCCGACGGGTTTCCCACGGTGCTGCGCGGCGGCAGCCGCGAGGTGCTCGACCTGGGCCCTGAAGGTGCCTGGAAGCAGGCCCTCGGGGTCGCCTTTCGGCACAATCCCAACGAGCTCTTCAATGAACAGAACCAAAGCGTCATCATCGGCCGCGAGCTCATCGCCCCTAGCGTGGTTGACAATATCAAGCAGGCCGACCTCGGCTCGCTCAAGCTCGAGTACCTGATGGAGCAGCCGCCGACCAGTCGTGAAGAGGCCCTGGTCATCCGCGACGATGCCATGGGCAACCCGCTTTACAGCGGCACCCTGGTCTCCGAAGACGAGAAGGCGCTTTGCCTCTACATCCCGATTACCGAAAAACGCTACAGCTACAACGTTGCGACCCTGGTGCGCAGGCTGACCGCCGACTGGCCGCAAAGCGACCAACTCTTTATCACCGGGCTGCCGGTGGCCGAAGATACCTTCGGCGTCGAAATGCTGGTGCAGATGGCGACTTCTGCGCCCCTGGCGATGCTGGCGATTTTTCTGTTGATGCTCTTCTTCTTCAGGCGGGTCTCGCTGATCATCGCGCCGCTGCTGGTGGCGATGGTCAGCGTCATCTGCACCATGGGGCTGCTCATCGGCCTGGGCTTCGATGTGCATATCATGAGTTCGATGATCGCGATCTTTCTGATGCCCATCGCGGTGGCTGATGCGGTGCACATCCTGAGCGAGTTTTTCGACACCTACCACCAGTTTCAGGACAAGGCCAAGACGGTGCGCCACGTCATCGGTCACCTGTTCCGGCCGATGCTCTATACCACTTTGACCACCATCGCCGGCTTCGCCTCCCTGGCAACCACCCCGATTCCCCCGGTGCAGGTGTTCGGCCTGCATGTGGCCTTCGGGGTTGCGGTGGCCTGGCTTCTCTCCATGACCCTGATCCCGGCCTACATCATGCTCGCGGTGCCTGAGCAGCGCCTGGCCTCCCTGGCCAGGACCTCGGGGTCCGCCGAGGCGCGCAGCGGCGCCCTGACCCGAATGCTCGAGCGGCTCGGCAGCTTCGCTTACCTGCGCTGGAAGATGATTATCGCGGCGGCGCTGCTGGTGGTCGGGGTTTCAGCCTTCGGCATCAGCCGCATCGAGGTCAACGACAACCCGGTCAAGTGGTTTACCGCCGACCACGATATCCGGGTGGCCGACCGGGTGCTCAACAAGCACTTTGGCGGCACCTACACCGCCTACCTGACCCTTGCGGCAGGCGACAGCGAGAGCCAGCCCTTTGCCAACCTGGTGCCGGCCCTCGCCGAGGAGGCCAGGGAGCGCTTCGATAGCCAGTTTCCCCAGGCCGCGGAGCGCTTTGTGACCCGCCTCAAGGAACTTGCCGGTGAGGAGCAGAGCGTCGCCTGGCCGCTTCTGGCCGAAACCGCGCAGAGCCTTGACGCATCGACCTCCGCCTCCTGGAACGAGTTGGCCGACGCGGTCAATTACCTCGAACCGGCGGGGCTTGGTTACCAGGGATTGGCCCGGGTCGTCGAAGATTTGGCCGAGGTGCCGGCCGGCAACAAGGCCTTGCTGCTCTCGGAGTTGCAGCGAGATCCAAAGCTTACCGGAAACGCCCTGATCGAGCGGGCCCTGGCCATCTGCGACCGGTACAGCACCCTGTCCTTCACCGACCTGGTCTTTGCCCAGCAGGCCGAGCTTGCCGCGCCCCTCTTCAAGCAGCCCGAGACCCTGCGCTACCTCGAGGGCCTGCAGGACCATCTGCTGCAGGGGCAGGTTGTCGGCAAAACCTCCTCGGCCGTCGATGCCCTGAAAAAGGCCGCCTACGAGCTAAGCTACGTCGCTGCGGCGCAACCTCAGGACGAGGCCCGCAAGGCGCAGCTGCAGCAGGCCAACCAGGCAAATTTCGCGGTCCCGGTAAGTGCCGCCGCAGCGGCCCAGGTTTATGTCCAGCTCGAGGGGATGAAAAAGAAGGACAGCCTGTTTCACCTGGTGACCCGCGATTACCGCGAGGCCAATGTCTGGGTGCAGCTCAAAAGCGGCGACAACAAGGACATGGAGGCGGTGGTGGCCGATGTCGCGGACTACTTAGAACAAAACCCGCCGCCGGTGCCCCTCAAGGCCGAATGGGCGGGGCTGACATACCTCAACGTGGTCTGGCAGGAGAAGATGGTCAAGGGGATGCTCACCTCCCTGGCAGGCAGCTTTGTGGTGGTGCTGCTGATGATGGTGGTGCTATTTCGCTCGCCCCTTTACGGGGTACTGGCGATGCTCCCGCTGTCGGTGACCATCGGCTTTATCTACGGTCTTATCGGTCTGGTCGGCAAGGACTACGACATGCCGGTGGCGGTGCTCTCGGCGCTGACCCTGGGTCTTTCGGTCGACTTTGCCATCCACTTTCTGCAGCGGGCACGGGAGATGGTCAAGACCCACGGCAGCTGGCAGGTCGCCAGCCGCGAGATGTTCAAGGAGCCGGCCATGGCCATCAGCCGTAATGCCATCACCATCTCGGTCGGTTTCACGCCGCTGCTGGTGGCGCCGCTGGTCCCCTACAAGACGGTCGGCTTTTTTCTGGCTACCATCATGGGCGTATCCTCAAGTGACAAGTGACAAGTGACAAGTGACAAGTGACAAGTGACAAGTGACAAGTGACAAGTGACAAGTGACAAGTGACAAGTGACAAGTGACAAGTGACGCATTTAATTAGGAGAGTCGTTATGAAATATTTCAGTTTCCTGGCAGTGCTGCTTCTGGGCCTTGGTTTCGCTGGGCCTGCCCCGGCCGAGCAGCTTGGTGTTGACGAGATCATCCAGCGGGCCAACCAGGCCTCCTACTACGCTGGCAAGGACGGCCGCGCCGAGGTCAAGATGACCATCAGCGATGCCGGCGGCGGCACCAGGGTGCGCGAGTTCACCATTTTGCGCATGGATGCCGAGGGCGAGGACCAGAAATTCTACGTCTATTTCAAGGCCCCTGCCGATGTGCGTAAAATGGCCTACCTGGTCTGGAAGAACGTTGGCGGCGAGGATGACCGCTGGCTGTGGCTGCCCGCCCTGAACCTGAAAAAGCGCATCGCCCCGGGTGACAAGCGTACAAGTTTCGTCGGCTCGGACTTTTTCTATGAGGACGTCTCCGGCCGCGGCATCGACGAGGACCGCCACGAACTGCTCGAAACCACCGAAACCCAGTATGTGATCATGAATGTGCCCAAAGACCCCGGTTCGGTGGAGTTTGCCAACTACAAGGTCTGGATCGACAAGGAGACTTTTCTTCCGCGGCTGGCCGAGTACTACGACGCATCCGGCAAGCTCTACCGCAAGGTCGAGGCGCTCAAGGTCGAGACGGTCGAGGGGCATCCCACGGTGACGGTTTCGGTGGCCAGCGACCTGGTCGCCGGCACAAGCACCACCAACGAATTCAGCCAGGTCAGCTACGATCTCGGTTTGAAGGACCAGATCTTCACCGAGCGCTTCCTGCGTCGCCCGCCCCGTGAAGTGACCAGGTAAGGAGCCCGGTAGCCATGTCCTTGCGAAAGCTGTTTGTCGGCCTGCTTGCTGTGGGCCTGCTGCTTGGCCCCGTGCCGGCCTGGAGCCAGGAGGTCGCCCTTCTTGATACCCTCGGTGTCGACCTGCACGGTTTTGTCGATGCACGCCACGGCGTGCGCACCCAGTCCGACCCGTACGAACCGACGGTCAGCCTCAGCGAGGCGAGGCTCCAGCTTGACGCCATGCGCCAGGGCGAGCTTGCGACCTTGCAGTTGCGGGCCGACTTTCTCTACGACGACGTCCCGAAGGAGCACAGCCTCGATCTCGAGGAGGGCACCGGGCCCATCGATCTGCGTGAGGCGAACCTGCTCTTTTCGCCCCTCGATATCATGGACGTCAAGGTCGGCCGGCAGATTCTCACCTGGGGCACCGGCGACCTGGTCTTTATCAACGACCTCTTTCCCAAAGACTGGCAGTCGTTTTTCAGCGGTCGCGACGAGGAGTACCTCAAGGCCCCTTCCGATGCGCTTATGGTCAGCCTGTTTCCCGCCCTGGCCAACGTCGACATCGTCTACACGCCGCGTTTCGATGCCGACCGCTTCATCAGCGGCGAGCGGATTTCTTACTTTAATCCCGGCCTGGGGCGCCTGGCGGGGCGCGACGCAGTCGTTCAGGTGGACAGGCCTGACGACTGGCTGGGCGACGATGAGATCAGCCTGCGCATCTCCCGCAACCTCTCCGGCTACGAGTTGGCTCTCTACGGCTACGACGGATTCTGGAAAAGCCCTGTCGGCATGGATGCCGCAAGCGGCAGGGCGAGCTTTCCCAAGCTCAGGGTCTACGGAGCCAGCGTGCGGGGGGCTCTGGGCAAGGGACTGTTCAACGCCGAGGGGGGCTATTACGACAGCCGCCAGGACCGCAGCGGCAACGACCCTTTGCTGCCCAACAGCGAGCTGCGGGCGCTGCTCGGTTATGAACGGGAGCTGGCCAGGGATTTTTCCGCGGGCCTGCAGTATTATCTCGAGCGTCTTCAGGACTACGGAGCCTACCGCCAAAGCCTTGCCGCAGGGCAGAAGGCCAGGGATGAAGACCGCCACCTGCTCACCCTGCGCCTGACCAGGCAGGCCCTGAACCAGAACCTGACCCTGTCGCTCTTTACCTTCTATTCGCCCTCGGATGCCGACGCCTACCTGCGGCCGATCATCAAATACAAGGCAAGTGACGCCCTGCTTCTGACCCTGGGGGCGAACCTCTTTGCCGGCCGGGACGAGCAGACCTTTTTCGGCCAGTTCGAAAACAACAGCAATGTCTATGCGGGCATCCGTTACAGTTTCTAAGGTCCCGAAATTAAATCCCACTAGGAGATCACACCATGACCATCAACCGTTACCTGCGCATGATCGCCGGCTTTTTCGTTCTGCTCAGCCTGGCCCTGTCTCAGCTCCACTCGCCCTATTGGCTGTTTTTCACCGCCTTCGTCGGGCTCAACCTCTTCCAGAGCGCTTTCAGCAACTGGTGTCCGATGATCACCCTGTTGCGCCAGCTCGGGGTGAAGGAGGGCTGAGGAGATATTTTTAACTTGTTGGGCTTCATCCCTCAACCCGACCAACCCCAAAAGCCCTGCCGTCATCCCCGAGTGTCTCTGTCGGGGATCCAGAACTTTTGGCTCGTGAAAGGCTGGGTTCCCGCCCAGAAACGCCGCGGGAATGATGGTCTTTGGGAAGAGTCCAGAATTACAAAGTGTAGGTTGGGTCAAGGAGCGCAGCGACGGACCCAACAGGTATTCATCACATTGGCAGGCTCAAAAAGAAAAAGGCGCGTCCCTTCAGTCGGGACGCGCCTTTTTCTTTTGCATGTCAAACGCTATTCAGGACGCCTGCTGCAGCTGCCTCTCCTGCAGGGCGCGGGCGAGCTGGTCGGGGCAGCTGGTGCCGTTGCGGCACTTGATGCCCTGCAGGCGCTGGATGGCCTCGGCGGCCTCCATGCCCTGGAGCAGGCTGGCGAGGCCCCGGGTGTTGCCTGCGCAGCCGCCGATAAAGCGGACTTCGCGAATCAGGTCGTTGTCGAGTTCGATGTCGATGAAACGGGCGCAGGTGCCAAATGTTGTGTAGGTGGTTTTCATGGTTTCCCTCCTGATGTCTTGTTAACGCGAACCTTTATAGCACAGGAGGGATTCAAAAACAATTAATAATTCATATTTCTGCATTATTGCTGCTCCTGGCGGTTCTCTTGCCTGCCTTCGAGTTCGCACAGGACCTGGGTCTGCTTGCGGAGGTGTTCGGCCAGCGACTCCATTTCAGCGACCTTGGTGCGGACATCAGCGACCCGTTCGGCGTTGTGGCGCAGCCTGCGTTCCGAGGTTGTAAAGTGGGAAAAGACCTTTTCGGCGATGCCCGTTTGCGAGCGGGTCGCCTCATGAATGGCTTGTATCTGCTCCTCGCGTTCGGAGAGGCTCTGGGCGAACTGGTGATTGGCGCGAGCCTGCTCGGCCATTCCGCGGGCAATCTGGTCGGCGGCATACTTCATCTGCGACACCCCTTCCTGGGTGCGGCTCAGGGCGGTTTCCTGCTCCTGGATGGAATGGGCGATGGTCTGGACAGATCGCAGGTTGCGGGCTGCGTCCTCGAGCAGGGTCTGGGCTTTCTTCTCCTGCTTGTCCGTCAGCACCGAGATCTGTTCCGAGGCCCTGGCCGCTTCGACCGAACTGCCGACTATCTTGCGCAGGGCATTGCCGGTGGATATGGAATTCTCTTTGCCCCGGTTGATGCGTTCGGCCGTCGCCTGGACCGCGTTCATCACCTCCTGGGTTTCGCCGCCGATGGCCTTGACGATACGGTGAATGTCACCGGCGCTGGTGGTGGTGCGATCGGCCAGGTCGCGGATCTCTTCGGCGACCACTGAAAATCCCTTGCCGTCTTCGCCGGCCTTGGCGGCAATAATGGCCGCGTTGAAGGCGAGCAGTTCGGTGTCGGAAACCAGCTCTTTGATGACCTCGATAATCTTGGCAACTTCGCTGGTCTGGTTGGAGAGGCGCAACATGGCGTTGATGGCATTTTGACTTTCCTGCTCGATGCGGGCCATTTCATCCATTGAAGTATTGACCACGCCGAGGCCGTCCTCGGCATCAGTTTTTACCTGGTTGGCGGCGTGCGAACTGGCAATGGCGCCTGCCTGGATGGCTTTCAGTGATTTGCTGATAGCCCCGAGGTCTTCCGTCGTCCCACCCACCGAGTTGGCAACCTGGTCGGCCTGGACTGAAACCTCGCGAACTGTCTGGGCCAGTTCATCGACACTGGTCGTGGTTTCAAGGAACTTGGATGTGCTATGTTCCATGGCGCCGGCCATTTCTTCGAGGGAGGCAGAGAGTTCCCGCGACAGGGCCGCTTCGTCCTGGGATCTTTCGGAAAGGAGCCTGACCTGGTCCAGAACCCCCTGCTGTTTCTCGGTCATAGATTCGACATCGCGGCGGGCTCGGTCAGCGGCCTCGAGGCCTTCTTTGGCTCGGTCTGAGAGAAACTGGCTGTTTTCGGCGACCTGGCGGCAATGGGGGGTGAGACGATCGATGGTGGAGAGCAGGTCTCGCACCAGGGTGTCGACCTGGCTGACGGCAGCCTCGACGGCGTGGTTGAGCCCTTCGATGGTTTCGTCCTTATAAGGTATCTCACCCACCAGGGGTTTCAATTGCAGCAATTGCCGGCGAAGCTGTCCTTTCAGGGTTGAGCGAAACAGCAGAAACATCAGCGCAGCCAGGGCGAATCCAGTGAGCAGGCAGAGGCCGAAAAAGCCTGGTCGCATGGCACTTTGCCCGACCAGAAGTGACGCCGCAAACGGAAACAGGGCACCGGCGGCCAAGCCGCTGAAGTGGGACAGGTAAAAGACTTTTTGCAGGTAAGAGATTTTCCTGGGGACGGTGGATTGGGCCATCGTTCCGCTCCTCGCTTTTTTATGAAAATTCAGTTCGTTAGCAATTAGCATAGAATGCCTGACATGGCAAGCCGTGCCTTTTCTTGTGGTTGCGCTTGTGGTAGCATTACTGGATATGTTAGAGGCAAATGCAGTATTTTTTGACACTCATGTTCACCTGGACCGGCTACCCCAGACCATGGATCTGAAGCAAGAATTGGGCCGGGCTGCGGGTTTTTTGATCAGGGACTTTCTGATCCCCGGGGTGGAAAGGTGTGGCTGGCCGGCCTTGTTCGATACGGCCCGCTCGGTGCCGGGGGCACTGGCGGCTCCGGGCCTGCATCCGTTGGCCGCAGATCAGTGGGACGGCGAGGTCGAAACTGAACTGGACCGGTTTCTGGATGACCCCAAAACCGTTGCCGTCGGGGAAATCGGCCTGGACGGCCTGCTTGACTTTCCCCCCCCAGGCCTTCAGGAAGAGGCCTTGCGGGGCCAGTTGAGGCTGGCGGTGAGCCGGGGCCGGCCGGTGGTGATCCATTGCCGCAAGGCGATGGGACGACTTCTGGCCATTCTCAAAGAGGAGGGGGCCCAGCAGGTGGGAGGGATTGCCCATGCCTTTTCCGGCAGCCCTGAAACCGCACTGGAGTTGGTGCGACTCGGTTTCGCCATCGGCTTTGGCGGCACTTTGACCTATCCCGGAGCCAAGCGCGCGTCGGAGGTCCTTGCGAAACTGCCCGAAGACTGGGTGGTCCTCGAAACCGACGCTCCCGACATGGCTCCCTGGCCCCACCGCGGCAAGCCCAATCGGCCCGCCTACCTGGCCCTGGTGGCAGAGCGGGTGGCCGCACTGCGGGGCTGGACTCTGGAGGAAACCGCGCGCATTACCTCCGCCAACGCCAGGCGGGTTTTAAGACTGCAGGTGACAGGTGACAGGTGACAGGTTCAATCAAGGTTCAAGGTTCAAGGTTCAAGGTTCAAGGTTCAAGGTTCAAGGTTCAAGGTTCAAGGTTCAAGGTTCAAGGTTCAAGGTTCAAGGTTCAAGGTTTGGGATTAAGTTTTTCCTGATTCCTGGGACCTGGAACCTGATACCTGATACCTGAACAAATTTTCTCAAGGAAAATTTTTTATGCAACAGCATCGTTTCAGCCGCATGGAGCTGGTTGCCGGAAAGGCCGGCATGGATCGGCTTGCCGCCGCGTCGGTGGCCGTTTTCGGAGTTGGCGGGGTGGGAGGCTTTGCGGCCGAGGCTCTGGCCCGTGCCGGCGTGGGTCGTTTGACCCTGGTCGATTTTGACGAAATCTGCCTGACCAATGTCAACCGGCAGATCCATGCCCTCGACGGGACCATCGGCCGTTCCAAGGTGCAGGTGATGGCCGAGCGCTGCCGGGCCATCAACCCGCAAGCCCAGATCGAACCGGTCCATGAGTTCTATTCGGCCGAAAATGCCGACAACCTGCTGGGACGCGGTTACGATTACCTGCTCGACTGCATCGACCATATCACCGCCAAACTGCACCTGATCGAGAGCTGCATCGAGCGGAAAATCCAGGTGATTTCCTCCATGGGGGCGGCGAACAAGCTTGATCCGACCAAAATCGTCGTAGCCGAACTGGAGCATACCCAGAAGTGTCGCCTGGCCCGAATCATCCGCAAGGAGCTGCGTCGCCGCGGGGTGACCTCCGGGGTGCGGGTCGTCTATTCCACCGAAGAGTACCTTCCCCTTTCCGGCGAGACGGCGGTCTGCACAGATAACTGTATCTGCCCCAACAAGGACGATCATCAGTGGCGCTGCACCGACCGC
>CALZIZ010000219.1 GCA_945787465.1 uncultured Desulfuromonadales bacterium | reverse complement strand
GCAAGCTACCTGATATAGGCTTCGGTCACGTAGCGCCGCATCATGACGTGGGTGTTAAAGTAGTACGCGTTTTTGCCGATGGCGTTTTTCATGATCTTGATCCACGCGGGGCGATTTTCATAGTAAAGGGGGATGATGATCTTTTCCAGTTTGTGGTAAAGGTCGAGTACATCCTCTTCGGCATTGTTCGGTTCCACCGAGGTTTCTGTCGGCGGGGGGCCGATGGACCAGCCGGTGACTCCCTCGATATGCCCCTCGATCCACCAGCCGTCGAGGACGCTGAAGTTCGGTACCCCGTTTAATGCGGCCTTCATGCCGCTGGTCCCAGAGGCTTCGAGGGGGCGCATGGGGTTGTTCAACCAGACATCGACCCCGGGGATCATGCGGTAGGCAACGTCCATATTATAGTTTTCAAGGTAAACGATCTTGATCTTGCCCTTGAGGTTGCAGCTGTTCTGAATGATCCTCTGGATCAGTTTCTTTCCCGGATCATCCTTGGGGTGGGCTTTGCCGCCGAATACCAGTTGCAGCTTGCCCCCTGCGATTTCGATCAGGCGATCGAGGTTACGAAAGATCAAATCGCCCCGCTTATAGGTGGCAGAGCGCCTGGCAAAGCCCAGGGTCAGGGTATCGAGGTCCATCTTCTCCCCGGACACTTCTTCGATATATTGAAACAGGTAGGCCTTGGCGCCGCAATGGGCGTCCCAGATCTCCTCGTCGGGGATATTGTCGACCCGCACCAGAAGCTCAGGCTCGTTGGCCCAGCTCGGCAGGTACTTGTTGAACAGGTTGACGAAATAGGGCGATGCCCAGGTAAAAGGGTGGATGCCGTTGGTGATGGCGTGGATTTCAAAACCGGGAAAGAGGGCCTGGGATATCTGACCGTGTTTTTTGGCCACCCCGTTGACGTAGCGGCTGAGGTTCAGCGCCAGGAGGGTCGTATTCAGCTGGTCTTTACCGGCCAGTTCCTTGAGCAGATAGAGCGGGACGGGTTCGCCGAGTATTCTGCCGACCTGCTCGTAAGAAAACCTGTCATGGCCGGCTTCAACGGGGGTGTGGGTGGTGAAAACGCATTGTTCCATGACCCGGGTCGTATCCCAGGAGGCACGTTCGTCCCAGGTCTCTTCGACCGGTCGTCTTGAGCGGTTGAGCAGCTCGAGGGTCAGCAGGCTGGAGTGGCCCTCGTTCATGTGGTACTTCTTGATGATAAAGCCCAGGTTGTCGAGGATGCGGGCGCCACCAATGCCGAGGACGATCTCCTGCTTCAAGCGGTAGGCCTGATCTCCTCCGTAGAGCGAATCTGTGATGTGCCGGTCCTGCTCGACATTACCGGGGATGTCGGTATCGAGAAACAGCACCGGCACCTCGCCGCCTGTCGGGCTTTTGACCCGAAACAGCCAGGCCTGGACCTTGACGTCGCGGTCCTCGATGGTGACCAGAGCCTTGGACGGCAACAGCTCCATGCGCTGTTCGGGATGCCACTCGATGGGGTTTTCCTGTTGCCAGCCGTCGCGGCTGATGCGCTGGCGAAAATATCCTTTGCGACTTGCCAGGGTGACGGCAACCATCGGCAGCTTGAGATCGGCGGCACTTTTGATGGTATCCCCGGCCAGAATCCCCAAGCCTCCGCTATAGGTCGGGATTTCGTTGGATAGCCCGATTTCCATGGAAAAATAGGCGATCTTAGGTTCAGTGGTAAACAGCTTCCAATCGCTCATTGTTCAAGGGCCTCACTTTCGCCGCCGTTCATTCTTCCTGACAATTTTAAAAGCCTATCATAAAACCACACATGAGAAAGAATCAATGTGTGGGTGCGGGGCAAGTGATTAATTTCTCCTTGAAAATAATAAGTATCTATGGGAGATTGTGAGTTTGAAAAAGGCCGGTTTTTTGCCCCTTTAACCGTGGAGAGTGGTTTTATACATGTATCTCGATTTTTACGGGTTTAAGGAAAAACCTTTCAACATCACCCCGAATCCCCGCTTCATCTACCTGAGCAAAACCCATAAGGAAGTTTTCGCCCATCTTCTTTACGGCATTCAGGATCAATGCGGTTTTATTGCCGTCACCGGCGAGGTCGGGACGGGGAAAACCACGGTTTTGCGCACCCTGTTAGGGGAGTTGGAAGATGAAACCTACCGGCTTGCCTTTATCTTCAATCCCTGTCTTTCTGCCCTTGATCTGTTGCGGTCAATCAATCGGGAGTATGGCATAGAGTGGGAACTGGACAGCCCGGCGGAGTTGATCCGGATGCTCAATGAATTTCTACTCGAGCAAAAAACCGCTGGCAAGATTGTGGTCCTGGTCATTGATGAAGCTCAAAATCTCGACCCCGCTGTGCTTGAGCAGATCCGACTGCTATCCAACCTGGAGACTGACACCGATAAACTCATCCAGATCGTGCTCGTTGGTCAGCCTGAACTCGGTGAACTGCTGTCGCGGCCTGACCTGCGTCAGCTCAATCAGCGGGTGACGGTTCGTTATCATCTCGATACCATGGATTTTGCCGATACCTGCGATTATATCAGGCATCGTCTGCGCATTGCCGGCGGAGCAGATCAAGAGGTTTTCCCGACTGCGACGGTTAAAAGAATTTACAGGTTTTCCAGTGGTCTGCCGCGGCTGATCAATATCCTCTGCTCGCGGGCCCTGTTGATCGGGTATGCCGACGGTTGTCGACAAATCAGCCCCCGCATGGTCGCTGCGGCGATATCGGAGTTGGGGCAGACTCGAAAGTCCTTTTTCGGGCGCCTGTTCGGCGCCCTGTTGTCATGATGTCGTTTAATTTTCGGTTTTTTGCCTGTAGAAAACACAGGAGTTGCGAATGAGTTCGATCTTAAAGGCTCTGAAAAAAGTTGAAAACGAAAAGGTCACGCAAAAGGGGCCTAGAACCAGCATCTCCAGCGACATCCTTCACGGAGGAGCAACCTCGGCTCACCGGAGTCGGCGCAGGTTTCCCCTGGTCGTGGTTCTTCTTCTGGCGACTGCCGCCGGCGGCAGCTATCTGTATTACGAAGGGTTCCAGGCTGTACCTCCTTCTGCCCCCCTAGCAGAAAAGGCCCCTGAAAAGACCCCTCAGAAGACAGAGGAAATAGCCCTGGCCCCCCAGGATAAGGTCATCCCCAAGCCTGAACCCGCCATGACTGAGCCCGCTAATGCTGCCGCCCCGGTGGCGGAACCTGCCAAGGCACCTGAGGCGGTAACAACCGCTTCCGAGGTCGCTGCCAAGACTGCCGAGAGCAGCGAGCAGTCGGCCAAGGCCGCCAAGGAAGCGACCGAGGCCGCGCGGGATTCAGCCGTGGCTCTGAAAAAAACTGCCGAAACCCTTAAGGAAACCGCCAGGGTTTTAAAAGAAAAGGCCAAGGTGCTTCCCGCTGTACAACCCGTGGTCGTTCAAAAAGAGGCAGCCCCGGTTAAAAAGGTGAGTTTCTCCTCGGCCTCCCGTTCTGCGCAAGCGGTAACACTGAGCCGGCCTGCCCCGGTGGTTGCCGGCAAGCCGCAAGCGGTTGCAAGCGGCGCAACCTCGTCACGTTGGACCCTGGGCATGGTGAAGGGTGGCGAAAAGGCAATGCCAGAGTTACATGTCAGCGAAATCCATTATCGCAGGGATGTCAAGGAGCGTCTGGCGGTGGTCAACGACCTGCCAGTGATGGAAGGGGTGATGATCGAAGGGGTCAAGGTCGATCGGATCTTCCGCGACCGCATTCGTTTTCTGGTCGACGGCAAGTTCCACGAAGTTCGCCTGAACTCTCCCGGTAAAGGTTGATGGCGTCGCAAAAAGTCCGTCCTACTGCGTTACAGTGGTTTTTCAGGACCTTGACATACGACATGTATGCCTTCGCCCCTGAAAAATCACTAAGCCTTGTAGGACGAAATTTTTGCTTAGCCATCTTTAGAGGATCAAGGTTAATCGGGATCGTACCAGTCCCTTTCCCCCAGATCGAGCCAGAGGTAATCGGTATCGCTCGGTTTGATGTTTGAGCGGTCTACCCGGCCTGGAATCTCCGGCAGAACCACCCGGTAGGGCAGGGTTTCGTATTCGAGGACCTGGGTCGGGATGCCGTAACGCCATGAATGGCCACTTCCTGCAAGCACGACAACCATGGTATCGGGGTTCTGTTCCAGGTAGTCGACCAGGTTCTTCGCCATGATGTTGTCCCACAGCAGCTGCGCTTCGCAGAAATAGATAAACGAACGGTTATCGCCGCCGTGCCCCCCCATAGCCCTGCGGATGTAATCCTGGTAGGCCGGGTTGACGTTGCAGCTGATACCTTTGAGTTCTTCGGTCTGGTCGGGGGTCAATGAATCGAAGCCGTGGGAGGCCACCTGGCGGGTGATATCCCGTTCGATGTTCAGGCCTACCATGGGGATGTTGTTTTTCCTTGCGTAGCGAAAGATCTTGCGGTACTTGGGCCACATGCTCCAGTTGTCGTTATACACCTTCAGAAACTTTCTCACCGATAGCTCACCTGCCACCCACTCATCCAGCGTCTGCTGACTGTCTTTGCGAAACATTTCCAGTCCAATTGCCAGTTTCATGCCCCGTTGATGCAATGCCTGTATGATCCCCAACTGCATCTGGTGGTGTCCGGGGTGGTCGTGGAGTTCACCGATAAAGACGATGCGTTTCGAACCCAGATCCTCGATCATCTGTTCGAAATCGACTTCGGTTCGCTCTGCTGCCCCGAGAATATGCGGATGTCCGTAGGTCGCTGTTACCTGAAGAATGACAAACAGCAGGGTAAATAAGGCCCAGCGCATCATGGTTTCACCTCCGGGGATGAAAAGACCCATATGGTCGGCGATTCGGTAGTCGGCCATGTCCCCTTGACTTGATTGGTTGCGTCGGAAAATATCAGGTAGCTGTATTTTCCGTAATGGGGAATTTTTCTGGCCACCCGTTCCACCTCCGCCTGCGAGCCGGGGTTAAAAAGTGCCGCAACCCGGTTCGGGTTCTGCGGATGGGGCAGGGCGAGAAACCAGCTCAACTCAGCACCCTCATAAGTCTCTTTGTTCAGCACCAGCTTTTGATCGCTCAGTTTTTCGACCGAAGCAGGCAGCCCTGGGAGCAGGGAGCGGTTTTCGGGAAGCCCCAGATAAAGCAGGTCCCGGTCCTGCATGAGCTCCTGGCTGAGCTTGGCCTCGCCGATGACCTTTGCCCGGGATTGCCTCAGGGCATCAAGCAGGCTATGGGCCCGGGCCCTGGTTCGGCTATCCAGGTTGTTTGAGGCAACGACCAGCAGCGACTTTGCCCCTCGCAACCCGTTGACGGTTGGCGGCAGTTCGCTGGCATCGAGCCTGCGAAACAGATCGGCCTCAGGGTCGAGCAGCAGTCGCAAGGGGGGATCTGCCGAGACGATTTCAAACCCGGTCAACGCTCCTGCGCTGATAATTTTCTGCTCCTGGCGACCACCGGTGGTTTCCAGGCGCAGGGGGATCTCAAGCTTATAGCCGGGCCCCTGCTGCGTTATCTGCCCGGTAATATGCCAGGTTTCTGCGAGCCTGGCGGCTTTGACATCCCGCAGTTTCAGCACCGGGGCTCCTTTCTTCTCCACCCATTGCCGGAAAAAACTCTCAAGCTCCTGCCCGCCCAAAGCCCGGGCAAAGTCCTGCCAGCCGATGTTCTGGAACATGCGGCTCTCTGCCAGGTGCTTCAAACCCGCCCAGAACTTCTCATCCCCCACCCGTTTGCGCGCCATGTGAAAGATCATCGCCGCCTTGCCGTAACCGATCGCCTGGCTGGCTTTGCTGTCCCTGCTGATAAAGTCGCTTAAGGCCAACTCGTTGGCCTCTGAGACCAGGGCTGCGTAATCCCGCAGAATCTTCTGGCGGTATT
>CALZIZ010000218.1 GCA_945787465.1 uncultured Desulfuromonadales bacterium | reverse complement strand
GAGCCGACCAAGAACAGCACCGGCTGCGCGCCGGCCTTCTCGGCAAAAGCGAGCAGCTCGTAGGTCGACTCAAGCAGCTTACCGTCACGATATTCTCCAACAAGTAGAGCTTTCATATGTAAAACTCCTTTGGCGTTCAGGGGCTAGGGGCTAGGGGCTAGGGGCTAGGGGCTAGAAGGCATTTTCCAGTCCCTAGACCCCAGCCTCCAGCCCCCGGTTTTCTTATTTCAACACCGTCGTCTTCTGCTTGAGGATCTGGATGAGCTGGTCGGCCAGATCGCCCACGTCCCCTTCGAGCACAATGCCGCCGCCCTTCTTCTCGGGTACGTACATGCTTTCGACATCCATACGCCCTTCGACCTTGAGCAGGTCGGCCACTGGCAGGCCGAGCAGTTCTTTTTTCTTAGCCTTCATGATGTTGGGCAGGGTCGGATAGCGGGGTGTGTTGAGGCCGAGCTGGCAGGTGCAAAGGGCCGGGGTCTTGAACTTTACCACCGCCTTCATGCCGCCTTCGAGTTCGCGCTTGGCGGTGATGGTGCCGCCCTCATAGGCGAAATCGATAATGGTCGAAGCGCAGGGGATGCCGAGCATTTCGGCCAGCAGCACCCCGACCTGGGCCGAGCCGCGGTCCTGCGACTGCATGCCGGTAAAGATCAGGTCAAAGCCCTTGTCCTTGGCGAACTCGGCGATGATCGAGGCGATCTCGAAGGGCTCTTTTTTGTAGTAGTCGTCGTCCTGAACATGAGCCCCGCGGTCGCAGCCCATGGCCAGGGCCTTTTTGATCGACTCCTTGACCCGGTCGGGGCCGATGGAGAGCACCGTCAGGTCAGCCTCGCCAACCTGGGTCTTGAGCTGCACCGCCTGCTCCACGGCAAACTCGTCGTACTCGTTCATGCGCCAGGCAAGATCAAGATCCTTGTACCAGATGCCGTTATCACCGACCTTGAAACGCGATTCCATGTCGGGAACCTGTTTGATACACACCAGTATTTTCATCAATTATCTCCCTTCCGTCGTAAATTGAGGTATCAGGCGTCAGGTTCCAGGTCTCAGGTAAGCTTTTCCTGGAACCTGATTCCTGGAACCTGCATCCTGCTTATACCAAGCGCTCCGCAAGCAGCTCTGCAATATCCTTAGGTGCCAGTTTGCCCTCCAGCTCGGCCCCCTTGACGCCGTCTTCGAACATGGTCAGGCAGAAGGGGCAGTTGGAGACCAGCAGGTCGGTACCGGCCGCCGCCGGCGCCGCAACAGAAGCTCTCGAGCCGGCTCTTGTCCATTTCGCTGATGGTTCCGCCGGCGGCCTGGATCAGCTTGCGCGGCGGCTCGTAGATATCGGCGTAGCGGCCGATGTAGCATGAATCGTGATAGGTGCAGGCGAAGGCCTCGGCCTTGAGCTGCAAGCGGTCTTCGTGCAGCAGGCGCTCGAGGAAGACCGTGTAGTGCTCCACCGGAACGTCGAAGTCGAGATCCTTGTAATCCCGTCCCAGGGTGTTGAGACAATGGGGGCAGGTGGTGACGATCTGCTTGACCCCGTAGCCCTTGATGAGTTCGATGTTCTCGGCGGCAACCGACTGGTAAAGGTATTCGTTGCCGAGCTTGCGCACCGGCTCGCCGCAGCACTTCTCCTCCTTGCCGAGGATGCCGACCTTGATGCCGGCGGCCTGGCAGAGCTTGATGAAGCTCTGGGCGACCTTGATGTTGCGCCGGTCGAAAGAGGCGTAGCAGCCGACGAAATACATCAGGTCGACCTCGGGGTCTTCGGCCAGGGTCTTAACCCCCAGCTCGGCGGCCCAGTCGCCGCGGGTGGCAAAGGCCATCCCCAAAGGATTGCCGTTGACCTCGGTCTGGTCCGCCGCCGTAGCCACCTCTTCGCCCGGAAACTCCCCTTCCATGAGCACCAGGCTGCGGCGCATGTCGAGGATCTTGTTGACATGCTCGATTTTTGCCGGGCAGATCTCCTGGCAGGCCCGGCAGGTGGTGCAGGCCCAGAGCACATCCTGGCTGACGGTGTCGATGAGCCCGGCCTCGGGCGTTTCGAAACTCAGCTCCTGGATCTGATTGACGACTTTCATCGGTGAGAGGGGCTTTTCGGTGGCCCAGGCGGGACAGCGGTCCTGGCAGCGCTTGCAGAAGGTGCAGGCATCGCCATCGTACAGATCCTTCCAGGTAAAATCCTTCAGGGCGGCCACGCCGAAGCTCTCGGCCTCTTCATCCTCGAGATCGAGGGTGTCGATGGCGCCCTTGGGCCGGCGGTCGGCAAAGAGGTAGTTGACCGCAGTGGTGAAGATGTGACGGAACTTGGTAAAGGGGATGGCGACGATAAAGCCCATCACCAGCAGCAGGTGGAACCACCAGGTGACGGTGTGCAAGGTGCGCAGGGCATCGGGGCCAAGGTCCGTCAGCCCCCTGGCCACTGCCAGGCCCACCGGCGACCAGGCCGCCAGAAACATCTTGTCGGGCAGTTCGGTGACCGCCATGCGTGCCCCTTCAATGAGAAAACCGCTGACCAGGATGGCGAAGAGCAGCAGGTGCATCAGGGCATTGTCCCAGGTGTCGGGCAGCCCCTCGGGGCAGATCACGTAGCGACGCACCGCCAGTCCCAGGAGCATGATGATCGCCACCGCGCCGGCGATATCGAGAAACAGGGAAAAAATCAGGTAAAAACCGCCGGTGAGAAACCGCCAGCCGAAGAGCGGGTCGGTGATGTCGGCCTGGATAAAGACCAGGGTGGTGCCGATGAAGAGCAGCACAAAGCCCCAGAAGAACGCGCCGTGGGCCGACCCGGGCCCCTTGACCCGCAACACCTGGCTCTGGCTGAAGACGTCCTTGAGAGCGACGCGGATGCGCTCGACCAGATCATCGGTGCGATTGACGGCGCGCCCCTACATGGGCAGCAGCACCCCGCGCCCCACGTTCCAATAAATTTCCCGGGTTAATTCCATGGCCCACCTCTGCAGTTAAAAGTTTTGGTTCCGATCCGGTGCGCTCTGCAATTATTTAGAGCAAAGAGAATACCAAACACCGTTTTACCCTAAAAAACACTTACATTTCAGCCTTAAGTACTTGAGAATATAATAAATTTATTAACTTTCAAGGGTCCGGGGAAAAGATTTACTGAAAACGGGGATTGTAATGAGCGGTTAACAGAGTTTCGCTCTATGATTGCAGGTTAAACCCTACAGGGAGCCAACCTCCGGGCATGCCGGAGGTTGTTCCATTGGTGACAGCTTATCCCTTTGTTTACAGCCTGGATCCGTGAGTTCGGGGCGGGAAAAGAGTGTAAGTGCTTGGCCTGAATAAGTGTTTCAAAAAATCTGAGGCGCACAAGAGGTTCGTCGGTGATTTTTTGAACGCTTAGGCAGGTCAATGACTTGCGCTATTGCCCGGTCAGAACTCACGGATTCAGGTTAGAGGGCAGAGGCCTCGCGCATCCGCAGTTCGCGCCAGTGCTCGTCGATGGCCGCACGCATCCCACCGGCGCCCATATCCGACTTGCGAAAACGCCCCTGCAGGGCCAGGTAACGCTCGAGGTCGGCCGCGCAGAAATCGGGTTCGACATTGATGGTCAGCCGCCTGCCATCCTCGATCTCGCACACAGGAAAGAGCCCCGAACGCACCGCCAGGCGCACCAGTTCTATCCCCTGGGCCGGCTCCGACTTCCAACCGGTGGGACAGGGTGCGAGGATATGCAGGAAGCGGAAGCCGCGGGTTTCGAGAGCCCGGCGCATTTTGCGCTGGGCGTCCTCGGGGTGGGCCAGGGAGATGCTCGCCGCGTAGGGGATGCGGTGGGCGGCCATGATCGCAAGGATGTCTTTTTTCTGCTCGGTCTTGCCGCTAACGGTGCTGGTGGTCGAGGCCCCGACCGGGGTGGCCGAGGAGCGCTGGCCGCCGGTGTTGCCGTAGATCTCGTTGTCGTAGCAGATATAGAGGATGTCCTCGTTGCGTTCGGCCGCCCCCGAGAGGGTTGCCATGCCGATATCGTAGGTGCCGCCGTCGCCGGCCCAGCAGATGACCCGGGTCTGCTCGCCGTTGAGGCGCGCGACGTTGGCCAGTCCGGTGGCGACCGCGGCGGCCGAGGCGAAGGTCGACATGACCACTGGGGCGCCGAAGGCGGTAAAGGGAAAGGGCCCCACCGCCACCGCCCCGCAGCAGGCCGGAACCACGAGTTGCACCGGCTGCTCGCCGACAGCCCGGCTGAGCATCTGCAGCCCGATCGACATGCCGCAGCCGCCGCAGTTGGTGTTACCCGGGCGCAGCAGGGGCTCGGGGCGAGCCGGGGCCGTCTGTGTCATGGTCTTGAGAAGCGCTTCGCTCATTGTCCTGCCTCCAGCATTACGGGTTGTCCGGCCTGGTCACGGCTTTCGAGATCGGCGATGAGCTGCTCGATGTGCTCGGGACGCACGTCGCCGCCGCCGATGCCGAGGATGTAGTTCTGCACCAGCGCCTGCGGGTCGGCGCAGCCGCGGGCCTCGCCCCAGAGCACCCCGCCGAAGCCGAGGCTGATGTTGCGGTCGATCACCGCGACCCGGCTCTTGCCGGCCAGTTGGCGGCGCAGCATGTCGGCCGGAAAGGGGCGCATCATCCGCACCCGCAGGGCCCCGGCGCGTATTCCCCGCTCGCGGGCGGCGTCGACGACCCGCTCGACGGTGCTGCCGATGGTTCCCATGGAAAGGATCAGCAGCTCGGCGTCCTCGGCGCGGTAGGGGACCACCGGGTCGGCGGGGCGCCTGCCGAACTCGGCTTCAAAAGCATCCTGAACTTCCGGGTAAATCTCCAGCACCCGGCCCAGCGCCTCATGGTGCTGGCGGCGGTGCACCTCGGTCTGCTGGGCGGTGACCACCCCGCCGAGGGCCCGCGGCTCATCGTCGAGGCGGTGGGGCACCTGCAGAGGCGGCAGGAAGCGGTCGACCGCCTCCTGAGAGGGGATCTCGGTCTGGGCCATGGTGTGGGAGAGGACAAAAGCATCCTGGCAGACCATCGCCGGCAGCATGACCCGCGGGTCCTCGGCCAGGCGGTAGGCGAAGAGCACCGAATCGAAGACCTCCTGGTTGTCCGCGCAGTAGAGCTGGATCCAGCCGCTGTCTCGCAGCATCAGGGTATCGCCGTGGTCGGCCCAGATGTTCCAGGGCGGGCCGAGGGTGCGGTTGACCGCCATCATCACGATGGGCAGCCGCATCAGCGCGGCGGCGACGACGTTTTCAGCCATGTAGGCAAGGCCGTTGGAGGAGGAGGCGGTGAACGAGCGGGCGCCGCTGCCCGAGGCGCCGATGCACACCGCCATGGCGCTGTGCTCGCCTTCGACCCGGATTACCTGCCCCTTTTCGATCTGCTGGCTGCAGAGCAGCTCCATACATTCGGTCGACGGGGTGATGGGGTAGACCCCGCTGCAGAATCCGCGACCGGTACGGTTGGCGTCATCTGGGTATTCATACTCTTTGTCTCCCGGTTTATTCGGCGCTCATGCGCATCGCCTGGCGTGGGCACTCGGCGGCGCAGATGCCGCACCCCTTGCAATAGTCCTGGTCGACGGCGTAGCCGCCGCCCTCTCGGGATATGACTCCCTCCGGGCAGTAGACCAGGCAGGTGTCGCAGCCGGTGCAGCGTCCGCAGGAAAAGCAGCGCTGTGCTTCGTTGGCATCGGCAAGCCCCTGGTTGGCCTCGGCAAAGCCTGTCACCCGAAGCCTGGCTGGCGCCAGGCGGTCGGCGACCGGCGCCTGGGAGGTAAAGTGGTCACAGCGAATCTCCTCGGCTGGAACCGCCGTCTCCGGGGTTGGGCGGTGAAACTCCGGCACCTCTTCACCAAGGGCCCGGAGCGCAGCCAGGGCCGCGCGGCGTCCGTCGCCGATGGCGTGGGTCACGGTCCCGTCGCCGGTGGCCAGATCTCCTGCGCAAAAGACGTTCAACGCGCTGCCCTCCAGCCAGATACGTCCTTCCTGCAACTGCCAGTTCTGGGGGAGCAAAGAGAAATCTGAGGATTGACCCAGGGCGAGCAACACCTTGTCGCAGGCCAGCTGGCTGACCCGGTCGGTGATCACCGGGCGGCGACGGCCGCTTTCGTCCGCCTCGCCGAGTTCGACCTCGGCCAGCTCGATGCCGGTGACCGCTGCTTCGCCGGTAAAGGCGAGCGGCTGGCGGTTGAGCAGCAGCTCCACGCCTTCTTCCAAAGCCTCTTCGATCTCCTCGGGGATGGCCGGCATCTCTGCCCTGCCCCGCCGGTATACGACGGTGACCCGCTCGGCGCCGCAGCGCAGCGCGGTGCGGGCGCAATCGATGGCCGAGTTGCCGCCGCCGACCACCACCACGTGCCCCTGCAGGGAGACCGAACCGGCAGCCTTGACCCGGTGCAGGTAGCGCAGCCCCTGCTCGATGCCGGCAAGCTGTTCGCCCGGGCAATCAGGGGTCCGCCAGCGGTTGAGGCCGGTGGCGACGATCAGCCCATCATAGGCGGCCGCCAGGGTCTCCACCGCCGTGCGGTCGAGCAGCGAACGGCTGCGGACCTCGACCCCCAGGGCCAGGATGCGCTCGATGTCCCGATCGAGTTGCGCCGGGGGCAGGCGGTAATCGGGGATGCCGGTGCGCAGCACCCCGCCGAGTTGCGACTCCCTTTCAAAGATGGTGGCCTGATGTCCCTCGCGGCCGAGGGCGTAGGCGGCGCTCAGACCTGCCGGGCCGCCGCCGATCACCGCGATGCGCCGCGGGTTTGCCGCCTGTTTCACCGGCTCGCCCGGATCGGCCGCATGGTCGGCCACGTAGCGCTCGAGGCCGCGGATATTGAGGGCACCGTCATAGGCGCTGCGGTTGCACCCGCTCTGACAGGGGGCGGGGCAGACCCGGCCGCAGACCGAAGGCAGCGGCTGGGTGCGCCGCAGGATGCGCGCCGCGGCCTCGACCCCCTCGTCATTGAGGGCCTGGATGAAGCCGACCACATCGTTTCCCGCCGGGCAGGAGGCGTTGCAGGGGGCGGGCCGGTCGAGATAGTCGGCCAGCTGGGTGCGCCAGGAGCCGGTCTTAAGTGGCGAGGGCAGGTCGCTGGTATGTTCGGTCAGCGCCAGCACCGGCGCCTGAGGCCGGGTCGGGGCAGGTTGAGCCGACCCGCTCGGCTGGCCCGCCTCGGGCTCGCGCAGCACCACCGCCTGATAGGCCTCACGGGCCGCCTCAAGATCCCCCTGCAGCCCCAGGGCCTGGTAGGCCTTTTCGACGGCCTCAAGCGGCAGCCCCAGCAGCCTGGCGTAGGCGCCGACGATGGTGGTGTTGACGATAATCACCGAGCGGGTGCCGATGCCGTGCTTGCGGGCAATGGCGGTGGCATCGACCACTGCCAGGCGATAGGCCGCAAAGCGCTGCGCATAGGCATCGGCCGCTTCGCTGCTGTTGAGCAACACCGCGCCTCCGCAGGCAAGCCCCTCGAGCACCTCGTCGACGATCAGAGAGGGGTCGAGCACCAGCAGGTGATTGGGGCGGTAGACCTTGTTGCGGTTGGTAATCGGTGCCCCTGCGACCCGGGTATAGGCCCGTACCGGCGCCCCCGAGCGTTCCGAGGCGTAGTCGCCGAAGGTCTGCACATAGCCCCCCTGCTCCGAGTAGACCGCGGCGATCAGCTTGGCGCAGGTCACTCCCCCCTGGCCGCCGCGGCCATGCACGCGGATCTCCAGGGCCTCAATCTCTGCACTCGACGGTCCGGATTTTTCTCCGCTGCTGCGCGCATCGATGTTTATGGCCTTTTTCGCCAGGCGCCCGCCGCGATCACGGGGCGTGCGCGCCCGGCTGTGCAGCGGCAACGGGGCTACCGGGTCGGCATAGGTGGAGCTGGTTGCTTCTATGTGGTTCATGGATTTCCTCCAGGCCAGTCAGGGCATCAGGAAAGATTGTAAACAAAGACGATCAGCACGCCGACCGGTGCGACATAGCGCACCAGGGTCCGCCAGAGCCAGAAACCGTAGCCGTTCTCAAGACCCAGCTCTTCGCGGGTCGAGCTCCGGGACATCACCCAGCCGGTGAAGATGGCGACCAGCAGGCCGGTCAGCGGCAGCATGATGTTGGCGGTCAGGTAATCGAGCAGGTCAAAGAGGGTCTTGCCCTCGAAGCTGGCGAACATCCCCAGGGGGGTGAAGTCGGACCAGACATTGAGAGAAAAGACCGTCACCAGGCCAAGCAGCCAGACCGCCAGGCCGCCGGCGACCGCCGAGGTGAGCCGGCTGATGCCGCGGTGTTCTTCGAGCCACTCCACCAGCGGCTCGAGCAACGAGATGCCCGAGGTCCAGGCGGCAAAGACCAGCAGGATAAAAAAGAGCGCCCCGAAGAAGCTCCCGCCGGGGATGTTGCCGAAGGCCAGGGGCAGGGTCTGAAAGATCAGGCCGGGCCCGGCACCGGGCTCCATGCCGTTGGCGAAGACGATGGGAAAAATGGCCAGACCTGCGAGCAGGGCGACCGCCGTATCCATCACCGAAACGATGATCGAGGTTTTAACGATGGAGCAGTCCTGGGGCAGGTAGGAGCCGTAGGCCATCATCACCCCCATGCCCAGGCTGAGGGTGAAAAAGGCGTGCCCCATGGCGCTGAGCACCGCGCCGGTGGTGAGCTTGGAGAAGTCCGGGGTAAACAGAAAGGCCACCCCGTCGAGGAACCGGCCGGTGGTCATGGCATAACCGACCAGCACCAGCAGCAGCACGAAGAGGGTCGGCATCAGAAATTTCACCGCCCGCTCCAGCCCCGAGCGCACCCCCCGGGCCACCACCAGGATGGTCAGCCCGATGAAGACCGTATGCCAGATCAACAGCTTGACCGGGCTGGCCAGCAGCGCCGAGAAGAGCGAACCGATGGAGTCGGCGGTGGCGCCGCTGAACTCACCAAGCACCGCATAACCGGCGTAACAGGTCGCCCAGCCGCCGATGACGCTGTAAAAAGAGAGGATGATAAATGCCCCGGCCACCCCCATCCAGCCGAGCAGCTTCCAGCGAGGCGATTTGCCCTCCTGCGCTGCGAGCAGGAGCATGCTGTTGATGGGGCTCTGGCGGCCGCGCCGGCCCAACAGCACCTCGCCCATCATGATCGGAATGCCGATGGCCGCTACGCACAGCAGGTAGACCAGCACGAAGGCCCCGCCGCCGTTTTCGCCGGTGATGTAGGGAAACTTCCAGATATTGCCCAAACCCACCGCAGAACCGGTAGCCGCAAGGACAAATGCCAGACGGGAGGACCAGAGACTATGGGCCGGGGCGCTATCTTCAATTGAGTTGTTTTTCAGATAATTCGACACGGTTTCCTCTCTCGGTTAATGGCTGATGAAATCAGGGGGAAATCGCCCTTTAAACCTGAATCGTGAGTTTATTAGTGGTTAGCCGATTTTCTGCAAACTTGCAGATGCACCGCAGGTGAGGGGTGAGGCGGAGTTTAAGATCCCTTCGCTTTTTCTCCTCACACCTTACGCCTCACTCCTCAGGGTTCCAGCAGTTCAGGCCGCAGACGGAATCGGCGAAGGGCTTAGAAACCGCTCCTCGGCCATGCGATCGGCAACGACGTTGGTGGGCAGGAGTTCAGTCTTTGAACGGTCGAAGATTTCGCTGATTGTATCGTGGATCCCTTCCAGGTGGCGGCTCAGCCGCTGCCGGTCGAAACCGGTCCGCTCGTAACAGACATCGATGATGCCGCCGGAATTAATGGCGTAGTCGGGGGCATAGAGGATGCCGCGCTTCATCAGCGCCAGCCCGTGCCGCTCCTCGGCGAGTTGGTTGTTGGCCGCTCCGGCCACCACCTTGGCGCGCAGCGCGGGAATGGTCTGGTCATTGAGCACGCCTCCCAGGGCGCAAGGGGCGAAGACGTCCACGTCCAGCCCGAAGATCTCCTCGGGAGTCACGGCGGTGGCACCGAGTTGGTCAACGGCCCGCCGGACCTGGTCCTCATAGATGTCCGACACCCAGAGCTTCGCGCCTGCCTGGGACAGGTGCTCGGCCAGCCGGTAACCGACATTGCCGATCCCCTGGATGGCGACCTTGAGCCCTTCGAGGTCACTGCTCCCCAGGCCCTGGCTTACCGCGGCCCGCAGCCCGACGAAGGTGCCGTAGGCGGTGCTCGGCGAAGGATCGCCGCTGCGCAGGCCGCCCCCTTCGGTCTCCTTTTCGACGATACCGGCGACATGGCAGGTCTCCTCGGCCATCACCTTGAGATCCGCCACGCTGGTCCCCGAATCTTCGGCGGCGATGTAGCGCCCGCCCAAGCTCTCGAGAAACCGCCCCATAGAACGCAGCAGCCCCTCGGTCTTGTCGCTGCGAGGATTGCCGATAATGACCGACTTGCCGCCGCCCAGGCCAAGGCCCGCCAGGGCCGACTTGTAGGTCATCCCCCGGGAGAGGCGCAGCACGTCCTGCAGCGCGTCCCGCTCTGAGATGTAGGGCCACATGCGGCAGCCGCCCAGAGCCGCTCCGCGGTTGGTGTTGTGGATGGCGATGATGGCCTTCAAGCCGGTCGCCGGGTCGTTGCAGAACACCACCTGTTCGTGGTCCAGAAAATCCTTGTTGGTGAAAACCCCCATGTGTGCCTCCTCAGCAGGGAAAAATTCGGAAACAGTGTTTTGTTGATATCCTTTATAGCAACGCCCTTGCCATGTTTCGCCAAACCAAACAAAAAGTAAGACCCCTTATTTGGCGGCTCTTGCAGGGCAAAACTTTAAAACATTGTCTTTTTTGCTACTTAGAACTGAAAGCGGGAGTGTAGAGAAAGGACTGAGGAGTGGATTTTTCTTGGAGGGAAAATCGGCCGAAGGGCCCTGGGGGTGATTATGAGTTGCAGAAGCTTGGATTTGTAAAGCAAAGATGGAAACCATGGTTTCCACCCCGACATCACAAAGAGACCCATGTGCCTGGATTTACTGACACAAACCAAGACTGGAAACATTTGTTTCCATTGGTTCGTTTGGTTTCCGGATTGGTGGGGGCGCTACGCACCTTAAACTGAGGGCTCAAGAGCTTGAAGCAGGAGGTCGAATGGGGCGGACGGGGCACCCGATGGATGATCGGTGAATTGCGCCACGTCCGCCCTCCCCAAATCTGGATTTTCCAGTAATGCTATTGCCTTTCTAGTCATCACACAGATTGACTCGTACGCAACGCCCCTTTGCCTTCTGCTGCTGATATCAGTAGGCCGACAACGGACCGGGGCCGCGCACACACCAAGTCCTGTGCGTTGCGGTTACGGGCATCGCGAAATGCACTTGCCCCTGAGTCACATCGACTGCCCAGGCAGTCAACGGCTCAACGCTTCCGGTAGAAACTGTTGCCGTC
>CALZIZ010000217.1 GCA_945787465.1 uncultured Desulfuromonadales bacterium | reverse complement strand
TTGAACAGGGTCCAGGCCAGCCCGGCGTAAAGGCTGCCCATGGCCAGCGCCGACCAGGCCAGCCCGTATTCATACGGCTTGACCAGCTGCGCCTGCAGGGCAAAACAGACAATCGGGGTACCGAAGACCATGGTTCCGTCGATATAGCCTTTCTGCTGCAGCGGCAGGTTGCGGGCGAAAAGGATACCAATGCCGAGGTAGAAGAGGAAAAACAGCAGCAAAAAGGGTTCGGTCGTAGCGAACAGCTCGGGTGTGTAGTTCTGGCTTCCCCACAGGGCGCCGATACCGAAAGTGAAAACGAAACCGAGCAGGTTGAGCTCACGCCAGGCCCGGTACCTGGCAATCAGCAAAATGCCGACATTGAGCAGGCCGTAGTAGCCAAACAGCATCACATGGCTGCCCCCGCCGGTCGAGGTCAGCACCGGTGCGAGGAAGCCGCCCAGAATGCCGATCACCGCCAGGGCCCTGGCATCCTGCAGGATCGCCAGGGCCGAAGAAAAAAACGACATCCCGACCAGCAGAGCCAATGCAAGCCCGGGCGGCACCACCTGGTAGAGACGCAAGGCAGCGAAGATCGTCAGGTAGAGCACACCGATCGCCCCGCCCTGCAGGATCAGCGCATAGCCGGAACGCTGCTGCCGCAGCCGCCAGCCGAAAACCAGCATGGCCAGCCCGCCGGCAGCGACGCCAAAGAGGCGGTATTCGATCGGCACCAGGCTGTGTTCGGCCGAATACTTGAGCAAAAAAGCCACCCCGAAAAACAGCACAACCACCCCAGCCCGGACCACGACGTTGCCACCGGTAAAATAGGAGACCACGATGTTCCACAGCTCGACCTGGAGCCCTGGGGATGAAGGTTCGCCTGGCGAAGGCGGGCTCACCGCCGCGGGTTCGGTGGCCTCCGTCGTTCTGTCTCTGGCAGCCGGCGGCGCCGATAGAGTGTCGCTGACATCAGAGGCAGCGGCCTGTAGCGGTTCAGGTTCTAAGGTAAAATCTGCTATCTCGAAATCATCGTCACCTTCGGGCCCGAGTGCCGAAACACGCTCAGCCACCGGCTGCGCGGCAGAACGCACACCAGTCTGTTGGCTAAGCTGCCGCTCCAGCAGGGTCACCTTTTCCCTCAAGGCGAAAAGCTCTCTCCAGAGAAGGGCAACGACCACACCAAAGACCGCGCCGGTCAGAACCTGGTTGTGGGAAGAAAACAACCATATGCCGGCAATGGCCGCGAGGAGGCTGAGTATCAGATTCATGTATGCTCCATAAGAAGCCTGTTTTGGCGTAAGGGATCGGCCGAAAGCTTATTAAAAACGACGGATCAGCGCGTATCTTCTCTCAGCGCTTTTCTTGAAGCTCTATCCACAAGGGTAAAAAGCCGATCAATATCATCTTTTTGATTCGATACCTGATGGCCGCGTACTTTAACCAAATCACAATCGAGCTGATCGGTCAGACTATAAAACTCCTGATACAGCTCATAATTATTGAGGCGCGTATTTTTATTTGAGCGATAATCATTTTGCTCGAGCCGATCACGTCTTGCCGGTAGCCCGATAATATTTTGCGAATCCGTGTAGGCAATCACCTTGTGCCCTGGCGCCTGAATATCGGTCAGCGCCCAAATTAACGTTTGCAATTCCAGTTTTGTTGAAGACGTCTGCTCAAAGCGCCTCACTTTCACCCGCCTTTTCAACTCATCCAGCGAAAGTCCAGGTTCAGGCACCGCAAGGTAAGCCCCATATCCGATATGCGACTGAGTATTCACACTCCCATCGATAAGTAGTATCAGTTCATGCATAGAAGATCACCAAGAACTCAATCCCTCAGTCCTCGGTCCCCCTCGATCATTTTCATGTTGATGTATAAGTCCTCGACTTTCCTCCTTGCCCAGGGCGTCCTTCGGAGAAATTTGAGGCTGGACTTCACTGAGGGGTTGCTGTTGAAACAGTTGATGTCGATCCATTGCCCCAACTCCTCCCAGCCATAATACTCAACCAGGCTGTTCACGATCTGCTCCAGGGTAACGCCGTGCAGGGGGTCATTCACTTGTTTTTCACTCATGGGTTGGGCTTTGTCCTTCTTTTGGGGGGATTGGGAGACAGCATAAAATCCGGGGACACAATACCTGTTTTTTGTAACTATTCAGCAGCCCTGAATCCTTTTGAGTCAAGGTCGAAGGCTGGATTCCCGCCCAAAAGCTCTGCGGAAATGACAATTGCTTCGTGAATGGCCGACCGTCATCCTCGAGTGTTTTTGTCGGGGATCCAGGTTTTCTGCCCGCTGCTGGGTGAGATGGGCTTAAGAGTTACCGTTTTTCAAGATATCACCCGCCCCTTTGCCGCCCCCAAAGATCATTAAGGTCCACGCTCCGCGAGCCAGATCGCATGGAGATCGCCTTTATTGTCTTGCTCGGGCACCCGGGTCTGCTTCACCTTGAACCCGACCTTGCGCAGACGCTCCCTGAAGTTGCGCGATGGTCCGGCAGACCACACGGCGAGCATCCCCTCTGGCCGCAACGCCTCGTAGGCCGCAGTCAAGCCATCTGTCGTGTATAGCCAGTCATTTTTCTTGCGGGTTAAACCCTTGGGGCCATTATCGACATCGAGCATGATCGCATCATAAGCCTGTCGTTCGGCCCGCAGAATTTTGGCGACATCGCCCTCGCGGACCCTGGCCCGTTCATCCCGCAGCGGATGGCCCGCATACTCGCCAAGAGGGCCTCGGTTCCACACCACCACGGCCGGCACCAGTTCAGCCACCACCACCTCGGCGTCTGCCCCGAGATGGCGCAGTGCCGCGGCCAGCGTAAAACCCATTCCCAGGCCACCAATCAGCACCCGGGGCCGAGAACGACCGGCAATTTTCTTGCAAGCAAATTCAGCCAGCGCATCCTCGGACTGATGAGCCCAGGTGCTCATCAGGGTTCCACTGCCCGCGATGCTTATGCTAAATTCCGCATCGCGCTGGTAGAGTTGAAGTTCGCCTCCGCCGCCCGGGATCTGTGCGGTATCGACTAATTCCCATGAGTCCATTGTTTCGTCTGAAAGATCGGAGGACATAATACCTGTTTCTTTGTAAAGTTATAGTTTTAGGTAGAGAGCAGGCCTCTTGTCGTTCGCCGGCAACCTCAGCGGCTCGTTTGCAGAATACTGAAGCCTATGAACTGCTGCTCAAATGTTTATTGCCGGGTATCGAAAATCTGCGGTGAAAGGAGTCGGGTTCACTATGCTTGAAGATGAACTGAGGGTCAACTGTCGACCTTCGCCATGTGTCACAATTTCAGGTGTATCTTCGAGATGGGCTCGGGGTCTGCCATCGGATTTGGAAGATGGTTCCTTCCCCTGGCCCCCCGGCAAAACAGCATCCCAGGGCGTCACGTGCTATTTGACTCTTGAAAATCCCTTTTGCTCTGAGATAATTCGAACCAGAGTTCCTACGCGCCGCTAGCTCAGTTTTCATCCGGAAACGGCCCTTTTTCGCAATCTCGGCGTCAATCTGCAGCCTTGCTTGTGCGACGTACGGTGTACGTCTCCGCGCAAGGCCTTGATTTCCTTGACCTTGCAAAAAATTGCTCGTTTCCCAAATGAAAACTGCGCCAGTCCCATCCATAGTTTCCGGATGAAAACTAGCTCAGCTGGATAGAGCATCTGATTTCGGATCAGAGGGTCGGGGGTTCGAATCCTCCGCGGCGCGCCATTTACAATCAAGAACTCAGCCACCCGTGAGTGAGCCCATTTGTTGTTGAGGTTGTGCAATCTATTTTTCCGGCGGTGTTTTTATGACCAAGACCGTGACACAAGAACAGCCCGAAATCCGCGAGATGACTATTGATGATATGGCGGCGGTTTTTCACCTCGGGGAAATGCTGTTCACATCAGATTTTTCCCAGAGCATGTACCGCACCTGGGACGAATACGAAATCACCACCCTGTTCAATTCCGACAGCGACCTGTGTCTGGTGGCAGAGCTTGAGGGGAAGATCGTCGGTTTCGCCCTCGGCACAACGGTGGACAAGCAGAACTCGGCATGGAAATACGGTTACCTGGTGTGGATCGGGGTGCGCCCCGGTCTGCAGAATGGCGGAGCCGGCCACAAGCTGTTCAGTGAAATAAAGCAACGCATGGTCGAGCAGGGCGTGCGCATGATGATTATCGATACTGACGCCGACAACGAGGCCGGCATCAAGTTTTTCAAGAAGCAGGGCTTCAACAACATTCAGCAGCATGTCTACATGACCCTCAACCTTTCCCGCGCGCGCCAGAAGCGCAAGAAAGGCTGACGATGAGTGCAAAGCTCGAGAAGGTTTGGGACGCCATCGACCCGCAGCGTCTGCGCCGAACCCTCATGGAAATGGTCGATATCTACTCCCCGTCCGGCAAGGAGGAGGATATTCAGCTCTACCTCGAGGAGCGCCTTGCCGCCACCGGGATTCCCGTTCGACGCCAGGTGGTTGAAGAAGAGCGCTACAACCTGGTGGCGACCATGGGACAGGGGGAGCCGTCCCTCTACCTGGTCGGCCATGTCGACACGGTGGCGGCCTGGGATATCGAACATTACGCTGCAGTCGAGGAGTGGGGGGTGGTCCGCGGTCTGGGCACCGCCGATATGAAAGGTGGCTGTGCCGCGATGCTGGAAGCCTGGTTGGCGTTGGCAATGCTTGCAGAAGAACAGCGCCCTGCTCTCGGTCTGCTGCTGGTGGTCGGCGAAGAAGAAAACGGCGACGGCAGCGCGCGCTTCTTGCAGGAGCACCGTCCGGAGTGGGTGGTGATCGGCGAACCGACCTCGATGCGGCCGGCCTTCAGCCATTTCGGCTACATGGAAGTTGCCTTGGTGACCCAGGGACGGCGCATCCATTCTTCGCTTCCGGAGCTGGGGCACAACGCCATCGAGTCGATGTTGAGGGTGCTGTTACAGTTAGAGCGGTCTCCTTTGTTCGACCAGGAAACCTCCCGGCTTGTCTACTCGATTCGCGAGATGAGCTCTTCACGGGCCGGCTTCGTAGTGCCGGATCGCTGCGAGGCGATGATCGACCTGCACCTCTCGCCTGAGGTCGACCCGACTGAGGTGCGAGCCGGGCTTGAAAAGGGGCTGGACGAGGCACGCCGCAAAATCAAGGATCTCGACCTGGAGGTCAGCTTCGACTTCGAGGCCAGAGGGTATCAACTGGGGTTGGAGAACCGGCTGGTTGCGGTTCTTGACGAAGTCTGCCCGCGCCTGAACCTGCCGCTGGATTTCGTCCCGTTTCGTTCCCACTCCGATGGCAACCTGTTCTACCAGGCCGGGAGCAAACCGCTGATCCTGGGGCCCGGTTCGCTGGAGACTGCGCACACCGCCGAGGAGCAGACCAGCCTTGCCGAAGTCGAGGCGGCGGCGCGCATCTATGCTGCGCTGGCTCTCGGATTCGGCAAGGACGGGGAACCGCTCTTGGCGGAATAACTCAGCGAGTGTCTCGTGCGGTTATTCCTATCAGTTTATTCTGGCCCTTTTTCCCGCTCTCCGCGTTGGGCCTCCTTGACTTAACGCAAGCCAGGCCTTCTTCGGCGCGCCTTGACAGCAACCAAAATGACTCAGGATTATATGACACGACTAACCGCATGGAACACTAGGAGACTGTCCGACAATAAGGGCCGAAGCGAAAAGCCAGAATCTTGAGAACAGATTTTGGCTCGTTTTAGAGCTCATAGCCTTAGCTATGGGCCGAAAAGGAGCTGAATAATGGGCCAAGCAGCTGGGTTTGTAGCCGGTCATGGATTGTCGAACAGTCTCCTAGCGCCCTCCCCCCTCATCCCCTCCCCTGATAATTAGTTTCCAACCGGAAACGAGCTTGTTCTCCCGGATCGATAATGGCATAGTGCGCCAAATACCA
>CALZIZ010000216.1 GCA_945787465.1 uncultured Desulfuromonadales bacterium | reverse complement strand
CTCTGACCGCTCCCACCTGTTTCTGGCAGAAAGCCTGATCGGCAGCGTCTTCGATGATGTGGTCGGCGACGCGGTCATGCTCGAGGTGGCCAGGGGCAAGGCCGAAAGCGGCCTGTTCGCCGAGGCCCGGGCGATCATTAACACCCAGATTTTTCAATCGGAAGCCAAGGCCGAGGCTTTTGCCGACTATGCCGACACCCTGCTGAGGTTCGGCCTTGCCGAGGATGCCCGCAATGCCCTGCAGGATGCCGAGGCTCTCTATCGCAGAGTCTACGATCTGAAGGCCCTCGGCGGCCTGAGCACTGGCGAAACATTAAATCTGCAGACCCTCGGGGCGCGCTACCGCCGGGCGGGGGATTTTGAGGGGGCGCAGAGGGTCCATGACTACCTGTGGGAGATTGCCCAGGCGCAGCAGTCCGCCAACCTCTACGGCCGGGTGGTCGTCGGCACCTGGAAACTTTCCGACGAGTATCTTGACCAGGGCAACCCTGTCGAGGCAGCGCCTTTGGTCGATACCGTCTACGCCTTGGCTCTTGAAACTCCCGCCGACGAGAAATCCGGCAAGCGCTATTTCAAGGGAAGGGTTTTCTACCTCATCGAAGCGGCCAAGCGTTATGCGCTGCTCGAAGCCCTGTCTCTGGCCAACTCCATTCCCGATACCTACCTCAATTACGCGGGGACAGAAAAATCCGCGACAACCTACCAGGCCAAGGCCATCAAGCTGGTGGCGACCTACGAGGCGGTAACCTTCGGAGTCGAGGGGGCCCTGTCGCTGGTCCAAGAGCGGCTCAGTGACGTGAAGGACCGCATCGAGGCCCTGACCTACTTTGCCACCAATGAGGGTGCTCCCTACATCGCCCTGAGCCTGCTCGACGACGGCCAGCTCGAGGCCGCCCGCCAGGCCCTGGCCGTGGCGGTAGAGTTGGTGGACGGCCTGGCAGAGACCACGGCCAAGAATATCTACCGCTACCAGATCGAGCGGGGCTACGTCAAGCTGGCCGGCCTCTATCATCGTGCAGGCGATGTCAGCCAGGCCGAAGCCCTGTTGGCCAAGGCTGAGCCGATCGCCCAGGCTCTGACCGGGGCCCGGTACCTGGTTGACGCCCTGGTCGATATCGCCCTGGGCTATCGGCAGATTGGCCGGTCTGTTACTGCGGTCGAACTTCTCTGGCAGGCAAAGGTGCATGCCGACTCAGCCGCCGGGGCCCTTGCGGCAGAAGATGCCGCCGACCTCTATGAGCCGGTGATCGAAGCCTTTGCCGAGCTTGACGATCTGGTTGCTGCCGAAACGGTTCTGGCCACCTACGTGCATGAACTGCGGGGGATTTATGAAGCAACCCTGAGCTACGAAGGCAACGACCATGACACCATGGCCGGCAAGGAGGTCGATTACCTGCTTAAGGCGGCAGGTTATTACACCTCGTTGGGCAATTATCCCCAGGCCCTGGGGGTTCTGGATGAGGCCCTGCTGACCGCCGAACAGATCTTTGTCGATGCCGAACGCATCGCCAAATACACCCATAGCAGCAAGGACGACCTGGTCGAGGGCTACGCCGAGGCCCGGGACTTTGAAGGAGCCCTGGCCCTGGCCCGGGCGATCCCCTACCTGAGCGACCGTTACGCGGCCATACCTGAGCGACCGTTACGCGGCCATCGGCGCTATTGCCGGGATTTATACCGGGTGGGACCGCTTTGCCGAGAGCTGGGTGGCGAGCGTGGATACCGATGGCGACGGCGCTCCGGATTTCTTTCACCCTTTAGCAACCCAGGCGGAAATCGAAGTTTCGGGGCTGGTGCTGGATCCGGATTCCGACGGCGATGGCATTCTCGACTTTGAGGATTTCCGTCCTCTTTACGCGGACCAGTAGGCCTTTTGCCTTTGTAGGAGCGGCTTCAGCCGCGAAGGGTCTGGGTCAAAGGCTTCGCGGATAAATCCGCTCCTACAGGGACCTTGCCCCCCTGTCTGTCTTCGCTGTCGGAGCGGCTTTGCCCGCACCGTCTCCCTTTTGTCGGTAGCCAAGTGATACGAATTTCTTCCTGCAGACCATTTGCCTTTATCCTGCTCGCTGTTTTCCCCATCTGGCCCCTTTGGGCCCTGGCCGAGGAACATCGGCCGGTGACAGTCCTGCCGCCGGTGACGGTCATCGGGACCCTCGAAAACCCTGCCACCGGCAAGTCGGTGATCCCCCGCGAGGTCATTCGAGATCTGCCCCGGGGCAACGGCAGCATTAACGAGCTGCTCAGGGTGCTGCCCGACGTTCAGCTCAGCGAGGATTTCGGCACCAGCAGAACCGCCGGGGAGATTCTGCCCCCCAATGTCTCCATCAGCGGCGGCAAGGTCTTTCAGAACAACTTCATCATCGACGGCATCGGCAACAACAGCCTGCTCGACCCTGCGGCAAAGACCCTCGATTTTGTCAGCGATGTGCCCGGCCATCCCCAGGAGACCTTTCTCGATGCCGATCTGATCGAGGAGATCATCGTCTACGACAGCAACATCCCGGCGGAGTACGGCGGTTTTACCGGCGGCGTGGTCGAGGTCAAGACCCGCATGCCGGCTGAGAGCTTCGGCGGCAAGCTCAGCTATCGCACCACGAGCGACAAATGGACCCGGTTTCACCTCGGCGAGCAGCAGCGCCTCGAGCTCGAACGTTCCAACAACGATGCGGTGCAGCCGCAATTCGAAAAGCACCAACCCGCCGTCTATCTCGACCTGCCCCTGGGGCCCGGACTGGGCCTGCTTGGGGCCTATAGCCGGCTCACCTCGAAAATCCCCCACGCCCATCTGGGCGGCTCCAAGTCGCAGCATCGGCGGGTGGAGAACTTTTTCGTCAAAGGCTCCGCCGAACTCTCCGCCGAGGACCTGTTCGAGATCTCCTTCAGCTACACCCCCTCAAAGGCAGAGATGTTCTTTCCCGACGTGGAAAACAGCGATTTCGACATCGAAATGGGCGGAGCGACCCTCAACGCGGGGTACCGGCATTTTTTCAGCCTCGGCGAAATCCAGCTCGACAGCGCCTACCGGCAGAGCGAAAACAGCCGCGATGGGCCCCGGCACTGGCGCTCCTGGGCGGTGACCCCCGACAAGGACTGGGGGGCGATATCGGGTTCGGCGATCAGCGCCGAAGGCGGCTTCGGCAGCGTCGAGAAAACCCAGCAGGCTTTTAACCTCAAGGGGGTTCTGTGGTTCGACGAGCTGCCGCTGGCAAGCGCTGGCCATGAAATCAAGGCGGGCCTTGAATACGAGGGGGTCCGGGGCACCTTCGACCGCAACGAGACCACCTTGGTGTTCAAAGGGGCGAGGATATCCCCGGATATCGTCTGCGCAGAGGATACCTTCGGCTGCGCCGAGGGCGAGCAGTTTTTCACCTTGCGCAATGTCTACGACCCCGCCTCGGTGGAGGCGACCATCGAGAGCTACCACCTCTTCGCCCAGGACCAGATCCGTTTCCGGCGGCTGACCCTGCGCCCGGGGGTGCGTGCCTCGTACAACGATTTCATGGAAAACCTCGACCTGGCGCCGCGGCTCACCGCGACCTACGACGTTTTTGCCAACCGCCGCACCCTGCTGATCGGCGGGGCCAACCGCTATTACGGCAAGAACCTGCTCACCTACAAGCTGCGCGAGGCCAAGCAGCCGTTTCGCTCGGAATCCCGCACCTCCTTTCAGAACCAGCTCACCGATTGGACGCCGGCCGCCTTTCGGGGCCGCAACATCACCCGCTTCTCAAGGCTCGACACCCCCTATTCCGACGAACTTGCCCTGGGTCTCGACCAGGCGCTGCTCGGCGGTCGGCTCAGCCTCAAATACGTGCACCGCGAGGGCAGGGACGAGTTCGCCCGCAGCTACGGCGATGTTCAGCCCGACGGACTGCGTTACTATACCCTGGATAACCACGGCAGCAGCAGCCACGACAGCTACCGCCTCTCCTGGGAGCGCGGCTGGCCCAGGCATTTCGTCTCGCTCAACGCGACCTGGCAGGAGACCACCAGCAGCAACGCCGACTATGACACCACCCTCGAAGCCGAAGAGCTCGAGGACCGCATCTGGTACCAGGGGCAGATGATCCTCAAGACCGACCTGCCCCGAAACGATTACAACCGCCCCTGGGTGCTCAACCTCACCTATGTCGGCAGACTTCCGCTGGGCGTGACCTTCACCAACATCGCCCAGTATCGCAGCGGCTACCGGGATATCGAGGGTACGGGGGTGCAGCAGGAAATCCCCGGTGGCCAGCGGCGGATCGACCCTCTGACCGGCGAGGAGATTTTTGAGACCCTCGAGGTCTACGAGACGGTCAATTTCTCCGATGCGGTCGTCTTCGACTGGAGGCTGAGCTGGCAGAAGGATCTGTGGCCCGAGCAACAGCTGGTTGTCAACCTGGAGATCAACAACGTCTTCGACAAAAAGGTCAGGGCCGGCGGTTCCAGCGATAACTTTCTGCTCGGCAGGCAATTCTGGGCGGGGATGGAGTACCGGTTTTAGCAGGTCGGCCAGTGGGCGGCTTTGGGGTGTAAAGTCAAGAGATGGGCCGGGGCCGGACTATGGTTCCCGTCGCCTACTGCGCGGTCACCTTCAAGGCCGCGGGCAGTTCGAGGCTCGCCTCAGGAGTGCTCAAGCGCAGGTTGTAGTATCCGGGATTCTCAGGCACATCCAGGGTGACTGAAAGCCGGTTTTTACTTTCCAGAGATAATTCCTTTCCCTCCACCACCGGAAAATCGACAAGGGACATGTGATCGTAGCCTGCAAGCACCAGGCGGTTTCCTTCGGGAAAAAACTCCACCGCTTTTTGCGGTGTGGTCATTGAGGCGATGATGCGCGGCTCGCTGGGCTCTGCGATGTCGACCACGAATCCGCCTCCGAGCATGGCGCTGACATAGGCGTGATTGTCGTGCAGGCGGATGCTCCAGGCGACGCCAGGGAGCTTGAGCCAGGCGGCCAGTTTGGGCTGCTTGGGTTGGCGCAAATCAAGCACCAGCAGCCCGCTTTCTTGCGCTGCAACAAAGCCGTAGCCATCTCGAACCACAATATCTTTCATTTTAGCAAACTGGCTTGCCGGCCAGGGCAGATGAAAGGTTGAAAGAATTTGGGGCTTTTGGGGATCGGTCAGGTCGATGGTGTGAATCCCCCCAGAACCGCCAGCCAGGAAGACAAGGTCCTTTTCTGTCCAGACCGCCTGGGCCTCTCCGGGAGTTTCAAGGGTGCTTACCAGACGGGGCCTTGAGGGCTGGTGTATGTCGATAATCTGCAATCCGGCAGGGTCGTTGGCCATTACCGCCAGATTTCCTTTCAAAGCGAGGCTCATTGGCCGACCCTCGGTCTGCAATGCCCCCATGATAGTCGGGTTGTCTCGATCGCGAATGTTCAGAATCTGCAGTCCCTTACTCTGGTCGGCCAGGTAGGCATAGCCGTTGCGCACCTGTAAGCCCCGTATGCTTCCAAGCTCTCGGTTTGTGCCTATTCGTTGAGGATGGTCCAGGTCACTGATGTCAACAACGTGGATGCCCGAGAGTCCTGCCACATACACCAGGTTTTTGACGACGGCAAAGGTACGGCCACGTTCGGGCAGGGCGAGGCTTGATCGGGTGCCGATGGTTTGGTCGGCGTTGCTAGTAAGGACAGTAAGTCGACTGGGCTTGCTGTTGAGTGACAATATCGCGTCGCCCAGGATACCTATGGTTCTCGATGAATCGAGATCATTAACGGAGGCGATTGTGTGTGGCTTTCGAGGGTCCTGAAGGTCAGCGACCATTATCGTCCCGTCACGGCATAGGATGTAGGCAATATCTTTCTTTATTTCAATGCTCTTAATGGGAGAGTCGGTTTTTATTTGGGCCAGCAGCGCAGGTCGATGGGGGGCGGTGATATCTACGATTTGAAGTCCTGCGATTGAGTTGCCGAGCAGGGCAATGGTCCCAGTAACCTCAACCACCGTGGTTCGTCCGGGCATTTCCAGGGCTCCGAGCGGTTTGGGAACCGGCCCGCTGATATCGACCACCTGCAGGCCCCTGTAGCTGTCGGCGATATAGGCTTTGTCGTCAGCAATCACCAGGTCCAGCGCATCACCCGGGGTGTCATAAGCAGCGGTAATCCTGGGATGGCTTGGGTTTGTGATGTCTACGACAAACAGCCCTTTCTGGCGGGTGGCCACGAAGGCCCGGTTGCCTATGATCCTGACCCTAAGGGTGAAATCAGGCAGCTCGAGAGAGCCTATAAGGCTCGGCCGAATCGGGTTTTGCAGGTCGAGAATCTTCAATCCTTTCCAGCGATCAGCCACATAGGCATACCCACTTTGTATTTCCATGTTTTCAGGGTGGCCCCAAATATCGAAATTCCAAAGGGGGCTGGGATTCTCCGGGTGGCTCATGTCCAGGGCTCTGAGTCCACCTCTTTGGGTAGAGGCGAGCAGGATGTTTTCAGTTAAATGCAGCGCTCCATTCGAGCCGTCCTCGAACCAAGCCTTATCCGGGGGCTGAGGAGGGAGGCTTATGTCGAGAATTTTCAGGCCACCGATGCCCGATGAAACCAGGGCATAGTTGTTTTTAAAAGCAACCCCTCGCACCCTGCCCGGAGGACGCAGCGACCCGATGAGGCGGGGCTTGAGCGGGTTTTCGATGTCAACGGCCAAAATCCCCGCCGTTTTGCAAGCCAGCCATAATCGATTGCCTTGTCGGCGAATGTTTACTAAAGAACCGGGTGTTTTCAGGTTGCCGATCAGGAGGGGGTTTTCAGGGTCGCTGATGTCTGCTACCAGAAGATGCCCGTGGGTGTCGACAAGGTAGGCGATGTGGCCGTTCAGTTCAAGGCTCCACAGGTTTGCCGATATGGCAAGGTCAGCCAAGAGCTTGGGGGTTCGGGGGTGGCTGATGTCAACGATCTGCAGCCCAGATTGTCCGTCCGCCAAAAAAGCCCTACCATTTGCGATTTTAACTTCCCACGCATGGCCCTGGGTGTCGAGAGTTCCAATTATTTTGGGGGATTCGGGGTGGCTGACGTCGATGATCTGCAGTCCGGCGAAACCGTCAGCAATGTAGGCCAGGGAGCCGTCAATCTGGATATCGAAGGCGTGGCCTGGCGTGTCAATGGCGCCGATGAGCTGGGGCTGCTCCGGAATGGTGACATCGATGATTGCCAGTCCCTTCTTGCCACAGACAACATAGGCAAGGTTGCCATGAATGGCGATGTCATGAGCCTTGTCGGGAGTAGCGACTGAACCGATGATGCGCGGTTTGCGCGGATTTTCGATGTCGACCACTTGCATGCCCCTGTAGCCGTTGGCCAGGTAGGCCAGGTTTCCTTTAACCACAGTATTGTTAAGGTGCCCCCAGGTCGAAAGCGATGCGACGGTAGCATGATGGTCGCTGTCATCGGGGTAAATGGAGATACGGGTTTCGGAGGTAAAGCCGGAACCTTCGAGCATCATCTGCAGGGGGGTGCCGGCGGTGGCCTCGCTGGTGGAAATGCGCTCAAAGCAGGGCCATCGAACCGAGCACCAGGTAGAGCAGCATGGCGGTGGCCAGGTATTTGAACTTTCTGCTAGGACGCATTGGCGATCCCATGGGCGACTCAGTTCCTCAAATCCTGGACAGCCGGAACAGAATTCGACTGTTGCAGCCACTTCTCGACCATATTGAGCAGTTGCTGTTGTTTGAATGGCTTGCGCAGGTAGTCGTTCATCCCCGCCTCCAGGCAGCGTTGGGCGTCTTCGCGCTGGGCCCTGGCTGTGAGGGCGACTATAGGTGCCAGGCTGCCGCAGGCGCGGATCTGGCGGGTCGCTTCGAAACCGTCCATTGCCGGCATCTGGCAATCCATCAAGACCAAATCGTAGGGATCAGCAGAGAGAGCCGTTACGGCTTCTTTTCCGTTGTTGACGATGGTCAGGAGGCGGCCGCTGTTTTCGAGGATGATCTTGATCAAGCGCTGGGTCGTAGGATTGTCCTCGGCGAGCAGAATGCGGCCTGCTGCAGGCTTTTCGGCACCAGAGTCCTCGGTAGGGGCAACAGGGAGTTGGGTGGCCAGGGGCTTTTCGACGGGGTTTTGCAGGCGGCGGACCATTTTATCGGCCAGGCGGGTAAAGCGCAGCGGCTTGACCATGTAACTGGTGATCCCGGCCTGCTGGCGCTCCTCATCGCTGCCGCAACCCTGCTGGGGGCAGAGCAACAGCAGGCGGGTTCCGGCCAGGTTGGTATCCTGTGAAATGGCCTGCGCCAGCTTCAGGCCGCCGAGGCCGTTCATGCCATTGTCGATCAGCACCAGGTCAAAGGGCAGGCCCTGGCGGGCGGCTTCGTTCAACAGGTCGAGCGCCTCGTGGCCACTGGCACAGGTTTCGACCATAAAGCCCAGGGCCAGCAGCTGTTCTTGAAGCATGAGGCGCACCGAGGCGTTGTCATCGACAGCCAAAATGCGTTTCAGGCGCAACTCGTCCGGAAGGGCGGAAGGCGCCTCGGGTTGGCCGGGCTGTTTGGCAAGATCAAGGGTGAAGGCAAAGGTTGAGCCCCGGCCCGGGGCGCTTTGAAGTTCGAGCTGGCTGCCCATCATCTCGACCAGCTGCTTGACGATGGTAA
Source organism: uncultured Desulfuromonadales bacterium (assembly GCA_945787465.1). Lineage (GTDB taxonomy): Bacteria > Desulfobacterota > Desulfuromonadia > Desulfuromonadales > Trichloromonadaceae > CALZIZ01. Next base: position 6,263 of record CALZIZ010000216.1, on the reverse strand, counting down.
GGCCCAGCCCGGTGCCGCCGAAGTTGCGGGTTGTGGAGTTGTCGGCCTGGGTGAAGGAGTTGAAGATCAGCTGCTGGGCTTCTTCGGAGATGCCGATCCCCGTATCCCGGACCTCGAACCTGAGCCGGGTCGAGCCGTAGGAGTCCGACAGGGCCCGGACCCGCACCACGACCTCGCCCTGTTCGGTGAACTTGATGGCGTTGCCCAACAGGTTGAGCAGCACCTGGCGCAGCCGGCCAGGGTCGCCCTGGACCGCGGCGGGTACCAGGGGGCCGAGGTGGCAGACCAGTTCAAGGCCCTTGGCGAAGCCTCTTTCGGCCAGCAACTCGACCGACTCTTCGACGGTCTGATGCAGGTTGAAGTCGATCTGCTCCAGGTCGAGTTTTCCGGCCTCGATTTTGGAAAAATCGAGAATGTCGTTGAGCAGGTTGAGCAGGGCCTCTCCCGAGCTATGCACCGTTTCGGCAAGGTTGCGCTGTTTGTTGTCGAGATTGGTCTTGACGAGCAGGTCGGTCATGCCCAGGACCCCGATCATGGGGGTGCGGATTTCATGGCTCATGTTGGCTAAAAATTGCGATTTGGCTTGGTTGGCCCTTTCGGCAGCGTCCTTTGCCTGCTCCATCTCGCTGACGGTCTTCTGCAGTTGGGCATTGGCGTGCTGAAGTTCCGAGGTGCGCTGGAGCACGAGCTCTTCAAGCTGCTGCCGGTGTGCCTCGAGCTGGCTGTCGCGCAGCTCAATTTCAGAAAGCATCTCGTTGAAGCCGTCGATGAGGGTGCCGACCTCATCGTCGCTCTCTTTTTGGCTGCGGATGGAAAAGTCTTTCTGCTCTCTGACCTGACGCAAGCAGGTACGCCAGCAGCACCGAAAAGCCGAGCACCCCGAAGGCGCCGAAGGCAAACCAAAGCAGTTGGTTCTGGAGCTCGCTCATATCGGACTGAAGAAATACCGAGCCGATCACCTCACCGTCGAGGATAATCGGGCGAAATACAGCCAGGTGGCTGGCGGTCAGGCAATATCCGGCAGCGCCCGATTTCAGGGTTTCGGGGAGTTTGTCGCAGAGCGTGTCAAACTCGTTGCTGTGGTTGTGGGGCTGAGCGTAGTCTGGGTTGACGAACTGGGCGAAGGGTTTGTTGTTTTTAGCGAAAATGTAGGCGACTTCTATGCTCTGTACCTTGGCCAGCGAAGAGAGGGTCTCAGAGGCGGCTGCAGCATCCTTGAAAATCAGGGCAACCCGGCTGTTTGCGCCGATGATTTCGGCGAGCGAGGTGGCTTTGTCGACCATGCCGCGTCGATAGGCCACCAGTTCGGTACCGATAAAGGCAACCGAGGTCAGCAGCAGTACAACGCAGCTGGTGACCATGATCATGACGGTCAGTTTTCGTTTGATGGAAGCATCTCGAAACAGACGCACGGCGGGTCCCCTCCCCGAAATATCTGCACCAGCAGGCTCCCCTTTGGCAAGCAGGGTGCTGGTGCCGCTGTTAAAGCATGAGGGCTGGGTGCAGAGTCTGACGCCGACCGAGGCCTGAAGCGGCATCACCCAAGTCGTTGCATTAAAATTTCTTGGATTTTATCAGGAGGTGCCCGGAATGGAAAGGAATTTCTGCTGTATTACAGTCATTAAGGGGAGGGGGAGGGTCACGTTGGGCTCAACCGGAGCAGCGGGTTCTCCGGCAGGAGGACTCTTGCAGACTCAAAACAGCAACACCGGGCATTTGACGTTGTGGAGCACATAGTTGGCGACCGAACCGAACAGCACGTCACGGATTTCGCCGGCTCCGGCGTGGCGGCCGATGACCAGCAGGCCGAATTCTTCATCATTGGCGATGCGCGGAATCAACTGCCGCGGGGCGCCGAGTTCGAGGCGCTTATCGACGTCGAAGCCGGCGTCACGGAATTGGGCGGCCAGCTTGTTGAGCAGAATTTCGCCTGCGGTGCGGGCATTCTCGCGGATCATCTCCACCTGGAAATCGGGAATCATCTTGTAGGCCAGCTTATCCACATCGACCACGTGGAGCAGGGTCAGCTTGCGGGGAAAGCGCCCCCTGGCGGCGATAACGGCGTCGATGGTCTTCTGGGAGGTCTCCGATCCGTCGACGGGGATGAGGATTTTCGGTTCCATGGCAGCCTCTTGAAGATGATGTTAAAAGAAAGACAGAAACCCTGCCTCACGCCCGCTCATTGCATTCGCTCGAGCACGCAGAGGGCGCGGAGAAAGTCATTAAAATAAATTTCGCCACAGGTTTTCATCGCAAAAGGCATGATTTTAAAAGTCATAAACTGCGTCAAAGAGTCCTTGATCAGCCTTTGTCAGATTTGATCAGTGGCCAATTCCAGTTTTTTGGTTTTCTCTGTGTCCTCTGCGTGCTCGAGTGAGCGAAGCGAACGGGCGAGAGAATGATTTTATCGTATTTATCCCCCGTAAACCAGTCGCGGCAGCAGCAGCACCAGGTCTGGCCAGAAGGTCAGCAGCATCAGAATGGCGATCTGGATGAGCAGAAACGGCATCACCGCCCGCGAGACGTAAAGCAGGTCGCGGTCGACCACCGCTCCGGAGATGTAGAGGCTGACCCCCAGCGGCGGGGTGCAGTAGCCGATGCCCAGATTGATGGTCATCAGCAGCCCGAAGTGCATGGTGTCGATGCCGAACTGGGAGAGCAGCGGCAGAAAGATCGGCGTCAGGATCAGGGTTGCCGAGATGATGTCCATGAACATGCCGATGACCAGCAGCAAAATGTTGACCGCCAGCAAAAAGGCCCAGGGGCTCTGCAGGTTGGCCACCACGGCGTTGGCGATCTTGTCGGGGATCTGCTCGAAGGTCAGGTACTCGCCGAAGACCGAGGCGCCGGCGACGATGATCAGCAGGGTCGCCGAGGTGATCGCAGAGGAGACCACGACCTTTTTCACGTCGCGCAGCTTCATGTCCTTGTGGATGAAGATCTCGACGAAAAAGGCGTAAAAGCAGGCCACCACGGCCGCCTCGTTGGCGGTGAACAGCCCCGAGTAGATACCGCCGAAGATCAGCACCGGCAGAAACAGGGCCCAGGCGCTTTCGCGCAGCACCGCCAGCAGGTCTCGCAGCGGCGGCCGGGGAAGGGTCTTGAGCCCCTGGCGCTTGCAGACGAAATAGGAGTACAGGCTCATCGCCGCCATGATCAGCAGCCCCGGGATGAAGCCGGTGAGAAAGAGCGCCTCCAGCGAATCGTTGGAGACCATGGCGTAGAGGATCATCGCGATCGACGGCGGGATGATGACCCCGAGGATCGGCGCCGTGGTCATGAGGCCGACGGAGAAGCGCTCATCGTAGTCGTTTTCCGTAAGGGCCGGAATCATGAAGCCGCCGATCGCCACCACCGTGGCCACCGTCGAGCCCGAGATGGCGCCGAAAAATCCGCAGGCCAGCACCCCGGCCATGGCCAGTCCCCCCGGTAGAAACCCGACCAGGGCATTGGCGGTCTTGATCAGCTTCTGCACGATGCTGCCGGTGGTCATGATGTTGCCGCAGAGCACGAAGAACAGCACCACGATCAGGGCGAATTTGTCCATGCTGCGGTAGAGCACTTCGATGACGATCTGCGCATCGATACCGACCAGCCAGACCAGCCCCACCGTGCCGGTGAAGAACAACGCCATGAAGACCGGCACCGTGGTCGCCAGGCAACCGAGAAGAATCGCAATTATCAGCAGGTAGTTGGTTTCCATTTAAAAATCAGTGACCAGTAATAAGTGATAAGTGACGAGTGAAAAGCAAGCGAAAATACAAATCTATCGGTACAGGTGTATAGTGAGGGCAGTGGTTTTGGGTTTTACTGACCACTGATTACTCGTCACTCGTCACTGCCTTTTCCCCTTTCCAGTCCTCGACCATGACGATCAGGGTGCGCAGAAACATCATCGCCCCCATCAGCGGCAGTACGGCGTAGAAATACCATTCGGGGATCTGCAGGGTAGCCGTCTTGGCGTATTCGTCCTGATACATCATCACCGTCATCTGCCAGCCCAGGTAGACCATCACCGTCGAGAAAACCAGCACCGCCAGATGGCTGATCAGGGTCAGCAGGCGCTTGAGTACGGGAAAAAGCTGGGGCAGGGCGTCGATGCGGATCAGCGAGCGGTTGCGCACCGCGGCCACGCAGCCGATGTAGGTGGAGAAGAAGATGACCTTGCGCACCACCTCGTCGGACCAGTAGAGGTTGACGCTGCTGGTCGATTTACGCAGCACCACGTTGGCCATGGCCGAGACCAGGGCAATGGCGACGGCGATGAACAGGGTCCAGTCTTCGACAAAGGCGAAGGAGCGATCGACGGCTTTAAAGGCTTTTTTGATCATGGCGCATCCAAAAAAGGACCGGGGAGTTTGGGCTCCCCGGTCGGTAATTTGCGCGGATTATACAGATTTAGAGATCAGTTGCCAAGCTTGCTGCGAACTTTCTGCAGGTAGTCGGCACCGATCTTTTCGCCCCACTTCTCGTAAACCGGGGCGGCCAGCTCGACGAGCTTCTGCTTGTCTGCTGCGGCAAGGGGGATGAATTCGACCCCCGATTCTTTGGCCGCGGCGACCTGCTCCTCGAACTGCTTGCGGGTCAGCTCGCGGGTTGCGGCGCTTTCTTCCTCGATGGTCTCGAGGAAAATCTTCTGCAAATCGGCCGGCATCTTGTCGAGCCAGCGCTTGTTGACCAGGTGGATGAACAGCCCCTGGGCGTAGTCGAGCTCGGTGAAGGACTTGGCGATGGTGAACTTCTTGGTGATGTTGCAGACGATGGTGGTGTGGTCGAGGCCGTTGATGACTCCGGTCTGCAGCGCCTGGGGGACATCGGGCCAGGGCATGACGGTGAATTTCAGGTCCCAGGCCTTGTAGATGTCGGCGTTGACCGGCGCCTGGGCGATGCGGAAGTTGACCTTCTTGGCGTCTTCGAGGTTGCGCACCGGGATGGTGGTCGCCCAGCCGTAGGGGCCGTAGCCGGTGATGTCGGCGACGATCAGGCCCTTGGCGCGGGCGCTGTTTTTGAACTCGTCCCAGAGCTCGGGATCGTTGCGGAACTTGTCCAGCTTGTCGAAGGTGTCGATGACGTAGGGCAGGTTGACGATTCCCAGCTTGTCAGACACGTTGGCCGCGGCGACCGAAGAGCTCATCATCCCCTGCACGGCGCCGAGTTTAAGCTTGCTGATGACGTCTTTCTCGCCGCCGAGCTGGGCCAGGGGGCGAAAGTCGACGTAGATGCGGCCGTTGGACCTCTCCCAGATCTTGTCGCGGATGCGGTACCCGACCGAAATCCCCTCGATCACCGGGTGGGAGATGTTGGAGAGGATGTAGGTGTATTCGGCTCCGGAGGGGTCGAATTTCGGTTTCCAGGCGGCCAGCGGGTCTTTCTTTGCTTCGCCGGCAATGGCGGGGCCGGCCGCCAGCGCGGCAGCCAGTACGAGGCCGGTGATCAGCCAGAGCAGTTTTTTCATCCTTTTTCCTCCTGGGTTTTCCTATCGGTTGTGGTTGCGGGAACGGGCTGAGCCAAGATCCCTGTGATGCTAGGGAAAACCGCGTTTTATTGCAACCCTTTTCTAGGTTTATTAAAATCGAAAACCTGTTTAAAAACAAAAAACTAGACTTACCGAAGACAGACGGAGGCAGGCTTAAGGGGTAGAGGGCAAGCAGAAAGAGCTGAGAGAGCCAAGGGGGTGGGACAAAGGGGCTGCCGGGAGATCCGGCAACCCCTTGAGGTTGGATTTTTTTATCGTTTAAGGATTGAGTCGCTTCTGGACGGCTTCAAGGTAGGCGGGGCTGATCTTCTTGCCCCACTTATCGTAGACCGGTGCTGCCCGTTTGACCAGTTCGGCCTTGGCCTCGGCCGGCAGCGCAATAAATTCAATTCCGGCTGCCTGGGCTGCCGCGATCTGGTCGGCCTGCTGCCTGCGGGTCAGCTCGCGGGTTGCGGCGCTTTCTTCGGCGATGGTTTCAAGCAGGATGGTCCTGAGGTCGGCGGGCAGTTTGCTCAGCCAGCGGCTGTTGATCAGATGCACGTAGAGGCCCTGGGCGTAGTCGAGCTGGGTGAAGTACTTGGCGACCTCGAACTTGCGGCTCACGTTGCAGACGATGGGGGTATGGTCAAGGCCGTTGATGACCCCGGTCTGCAGCGCCTGGGGGACGTCGGGCCAGGGCATGACGGTAAATTTCAGGCCCCAGGCCTTGTAGGTGTCGGTGTTGACCGGCGCCTGGGCGATGCGGTAGTTGACCTTTTTGGCATCTTCGAGGTTGCGCACCGCGGTG
>CALZIZ010000215.1 GCA_945787465.1 uncultured Desulfuromonadales bacterium | reverse complement strand
CGGAGTTTTTGATGGGGAAAATCGAACCTTCCTCCCAGTAGCTTTCTCCGTTTTTTTTGCGGTTGCAGATCCGCCCCTGCCACTCCTTGCCCGATTTCAAGGCGCCCCACATCGCCTGGTTGTCCGCCTGACCCTGTTCGCCAAGCTCCCCTGCATTGCGACCCAAAACTTCACTGGCACTAAAGCCGGTGAGCTGGGTGAACTTCTGGTTGACGTGTTCGATCCTTCCGGTGGCATCGGTAATCATGACGATAACCGGATTGCTTTCGACGGCCTGCAAAAGCCTGGTGAGCTTATCGTCGCCTTGGTGCAGTTCGGCATTTCGCATGGTCAATCTGGCCTTTAGACGGAAAATTGTGAAGTGGGCCGCGGGGCAAAACCCGGCGCAGGGGCTGCGCACGCGGTATCTCAGGCTTGGGTTCAGACATTCATCAACGACCGTTGGTGTTTAATGCAATGACCACGCCGGTTTTTTGGCAGGGGGAAGGGCAGGGGATTTCAGGGCCAGGATTCAAGGAGCAGGGTAACGAAAAAGAGGCTGTGCATGATGAGGGTGGGTCGATAAGATTCGGGGTGAATTTAACATAAAAAAAAGCCCCTGATCCGAAGATCAGGGGCTTTTCCAGTGTTATTTTACCTAAGTGGAGCTATTCCACGGTCACCTTGGCGTCCTCGACGATAACGTCGTACTTGTAGCCGTAGCCGAAGTCTTTGTCGGTGGCCAGTACGCCGTTGATCAGCACGGTGTCGCCGACTTTAGCCATGACGCTGGTGGTCACGGTCAGGTCGTTGGTACCTTCAGCGCCGGAGCCGTCCTGCAGGTGGATCCAGTTCTTGCCCATGATCTCGGGGCTGAACTTGACAACCTTGCCGCGGATGCTGACCTCTTTGCCGGAAAGCTCACCCTTGGAGGAGAAGATTTCGGCCACGGTCTTGCCGCCTTCGGGTTTGGCCAGGCCGCTGAAATCGACGTCAGCAGGGGCAGGGGTGCTGCCGTTGATGGGCGGGTGTCCGGCAGGCATCTGGGCATTGGCGGGAGCGCTGCCCATCTCGCCTCCGACCATGATCGAAGGGACGAAGTAGACCATGTCGAAAGTGCGGTCAAGGGTCTTGCTGTGATAGTTGACCATCGGCATCCCTTCGGGAACGATGACCGGGTCGCCAACCTTGACGGCAAACTCGGGAGCTGCCGCCCAGACGCTTTCACTACCGGTGTCAACCTGCACATAGGTATAGCCGCCTGAGTTCATGGTTTCGGCAACCTTGCCGGTCTTGCCGGGCGCCTTAGCCGGCGCGGCCTGGGGCATGGCAGAAGCAGGTGCCTGAGCTGCAGGCTGCTGGGTGGATTTCGGGGTTTGGTCTTTGCAGCCGGTGGTCATGGAAATGGCCAGTGCTCCGGCCAGCATGATAATCAAGCTCTTTTTCACAGCGTTCCTCCGAATCGGGTTGGTTTGAAATTGTAAGTCTCTGGTTGCTGTCCTCTTCGCCTGTTGTGCGATATTGCGCAAAAATACAACAGCGCGCAATTTAACATATATCCAAATAACGATACAAGGTTTTTCCGGACTCCCGGGGTGCTAAATTCTGGCCTGGGTCTCACGGATTCAGGCCGGAGCTCGTCCGTAAGTGTTGGTCAGGGTGGCCAGTCGCTCTTCAATTTCCCCATTTAGCATTTCGGTCTGCAGGCGCCAGCCCCAGTTTCCCTTGGAGGTGCCGGGAGCGTTCATGCGGGCTTGCCCGCCAAGGGAGAGTATGTCCTGCAACGGGCAGATGCACAGTTCGGCAACGCTGGCCATCGCCACTCGAACAAGCTGCCATGCGATATCCTTGCCATCTGCTCCCAGGTAGGCCAGGACCTGGTTCCTTTCGGTTGTATCAAGGTCATGCCACCAACCGGCGGTCGTATTGTTGTCGTGGGTGCCGGTATAGACGATGCAGTTGCGCTGCAGGTTATGGGGCAGGTAAGGGTTCTGCGGCCCCGACCCGAAGGCAAACTGCAGAATCTTCATGCCCGGAAATCCGAAGCGGTCGCGCAGGGCCTCTACCTCGGGAGTGATGACCCCGAGGTCTTCGGCCACAATCGGAGCATCTCCCAGGCAATCGAAAAGGGTCTGGAACAGCTCGTCCCCTGGAACTTTCTCCCACTGGCCGTTGATGGCAGTTTCCTCCTCAGCCGGTATCACCCAGCATGCTTCAAAACCGCGAAAATGATCGATACGCACCAGATCGGTCAGAACCAGGTTCCAGCGAAACCGCGCCAACCACCAGGAGTAGCCATCTGAGGCCATGCTCTCCCAGCGATAAAGGGGGTTGCCCCAGCGTTGGCCGGTGGAGCTGAAATAGTCTGGGGGCACTCCGGCCACATGGGTCGGCCGGCCCTGTTCATCCAGGCGAAACTGGCCGGGGTTAGCCCAGACGTCCGCCGAATCGAGTGCGACGAAGATCGGCAGATCTCCCATGATTTTTATGTCACGGCTGTTGGCGTAGTCTTTAAGCGCCAGCCACTGGTCGAAAAAGACGAACTGCACGTACCGGTGATAACAAACCGCCTCTTCTAAACGCTCCTTCCACTCTGTAACGGCTGATGGTTTCCGCAAGCGTATCTCTTGCGGCCAGTCGTACCAGGGTTTATCCGCAAAGTGGCGCCGCAGGGCCTGGAAGAGGGCGTAGTCGTCAAGCCAGTAGCCCTGTTTTGCGCAGAAGGTATCAAAGGCGTTGCGGCGTTCGGCCGAGGCCTGTTTCCTGAACCGCTGGGAGGCCTTGTGTAGCAGCCGTCCTTTGAAACCATGCACGAACCCGAAATGGGCCTCCCCTTCGCCCATGCTCACACCTGCCAGATCCTCTGCATCGAGATCGCCTGCTTCGACCAGGCGCTCGAGGCAGATCAGCATGGGGTTGCCTGCGAAGGCCGAAAAGGCACTGTAGGGCGAGTCTCCGTAGCCGGTGGGGCCCAGGGGCAGAATCTGCCACACGGTCTGCCGGGCGGTGTTGAGAAAATCGATGAATTTGTATGCCTCTCCACCCAGGGAGCCGATTCCATAGGGGCCCGGCAGGGAGGTCGGGTGAAGCAGGATACCGCTCGATCTCTTGATTTGCATGTGGTGGCAGGTTCCTTTCAGTTATACCTGGATCCGTGAGTTGGGAGCGGGCAAGCGCGCAGGTGCTTGACCGGTCAGAACTCACGGATACATATTATAGATATTATTGTCCTTACCCGGTTCGGGGGTAAAGCGCATTAGCCCCGAATCGGTTTCACGCGCATACGCAGTGAAAAAACGTCGATATCCGAAATGCCGGGTGGTGGCATCCTCATTCAGGCCAGTATTTCTTTAGGCACTCGGGGCACATGCTGTGTGTGAATACTGATTCGGAGTGCTCGGTGATATAGGATTCCAGCAGTTCCCACTCCTGGGCGTCGTTACGGATTTTTTTACACGAAGAACAGATGGGCAACAGGCCGCTGAGCACCTTGATCTCTTCGGACTTGGAATAAATGATCCGCGATGCCCGGTGCATGAACAACAGCAGGGTGCCGAAGACCAGCAACAGTACGGCTCCGAGAATCAAGAGGGAGGAAACCAGGATGCCGACGAACTCGCTTCGGTACAGCGAGACGTCCATGTATAACTCCATGGAGCCGATGACGCTGCCGTTGGGAGCAAGCAGCGGCAGGTAACTTTCGACCATGTCCAGGTCGTACTGGTGCTCCTGGTCCAGATCCCACAACTCGGTTTTGCGCTCGAGTCTGGAAACGACCTCTCCGCCAAGGGCGGCTTCGAGTTGTTTGTTTTTTTTGTCGATGTGGCCGATGATCTGGCGGTCGTTGCTGTAGAGGATTGTGTGGCCCGGATCATAGATCTTGACCTTGAGCACCTCAAAAGGTGCCAGACGACCGAGAACTTTCTCATCAAGCTCTTCCTGATGTCCCTCGCTGATGGCCAGGCTGTAAGAGCCGTCGCCGCCTTTTTCGATGAACGGCTGAAGCAAGGGCAGAAGCAGGCCGTTGCCGATATGGATGGCGTCCTTTTCGGCATCTTTGACCACGTAACCGCGAAAGATCTGGAAAATACCTGAGCCGGTCAGCACCAGTATCAGCAGGATCGAGGCCGCCGCAGCCAGGGTAAAGAGTTTCAGGAGCCGTACATGCTGACGGTCGCTGAAAAGGTGCTCGGGAAGAGGGGGCTGGTCCATGGCCTAGGTTCGCTCGGTTGGCTTTAGCGGCTTCAGGCTCAGGTCGCAATGGACGCATCGGGCTCCCCAGGAGGTGGCGACCCCCTGCATGTGAAACAATTTGCCGCATCCGGGGCAGCGGCTGGCGCTGACCATGACTCCCGCAACAGCAGCCAGCACCAGCCAGATTATTGCGACGGCGAGGGTGATCTGGTTGGAGCCGGTCAGGCGCAGGCTCAGCCAGACCGCCGGCAGGTAGGTCAGAAAGACAATCCAGAGGCAGCGGCGTCTGGTGCGGATCTGGTCAATGGTGTGGCTGCCTGCAATTTGTTGGGAATGGTCCATGTTAAATATCCCCTGGGCATTGAGGTTTTGGGACTGGGTTGCGTTCGCTGTGGCACAACGTTTTTTGAGCAAGGCCGATGAATCACTCTGCCAAATTGGCGCCGGTGATGGCAATCTGAATCTGTTTCAGGGCCGCCGTATCCTTCACCGGCCCGATGCCCAAAGTTCCGCGGGTCTTTTTGCCCGCGCCGATGGGACCGCTGAGCCGCCTGTTGAGCGCGCGGTCCCGGCCTTGGGCGTCTACGTAGCGGATCTTGAGCCGAATATTTTTGACGGCAAGCGGGGTCGGGTTAGCGACCTCTGCAACCAGGTCGCCCCGCCTGCCGCGCAGCAACCGAACCTTGAGGTATTTATCCGGGTGTTCGGGCAGATCCAGGCGCACCAGCGATTCGTTGGCCTGCTTGCCGTCCTTTGAAGACGATTTGGCGGCCCCGGCGAAATACTCCTTGGCCTTTTGCCGGTCGCCAGCTTCAAGGGCCAGCTGCCCCAGGGTGTTGAGCGCTGTAGCGGTTGGCAGCAACTTCAGGCTTTGCTCGAGGTCGCTGGTGGCGCCGGCAGCATCTCCGGCCTCTCGCCGGGCCTGCCCTCGCAGCAGATGCAGGCGAAAAAAGCCGTTATCGAGCTGCAGGGCCCGGTCAAAGCTTGCCAGGGCCTGAGGGTTTTGCTTTTGGTGGAGCAGGGCCTCGCCGCGCAGGGCGTAAAACAGGGCTTCTGCCGGTTCGATGGCCAGGGCCTGATCGGCCAGGGTCAGAGCCTGGGCGGCATCGCCCTTGGCCAGGGCCTTTTGGCCCTCATCGTAGGTGGCATAGGCTTCTCGGGTCTGCAGCAGCCTGGCGATTTTCTGCTCGTAGCGCTGCTGGCCGAGCTCACCTGTGGCGGCCAGATCGAGTGCAGTTTCCCGGTTGGCCTCGACCCGCTGCCGTGAGGGCGGGTGGCTTGCGAAGAGGCCGGCCAGCCAGTTTTGATTGCGCCCTTCGGAAAGTCGCACGAAGGTCTCCTGCAGGCTTACCGCGGCCTGGGGGTCGTAGCCGGCCCTGGCCATGTATTGCATGCCGTAGTAATCGGCTTGGCTTTCAGCGTCACGGCCGTATTTCTGGTTGAACAGCCCTGCCGCGAGTTGTGCGCCGCCCACCGCGAGGGCTGCATAGTCCTTGCCGGAGGTGGCAACCCCGGTGGCCAGAACCGCTCCCTGCAGCATCATGCCCCTTTCCATACCCTTGGCGCCGTGGCGGGCTGCCGCATGGACAATTTCGTGAGCCAGCACCGCGGCCAGTTCGGCCTCGTTGCGCAACTCTACCAGCAGCCCCCGGTTGATGGCGATCTTGCCTCCGGGCAGCGCCCAGGCGTTGGGGGTGGAGTCGTTGATCACCGTGAACTCGTAGGGCAGCATGCGGTC
>CALZIZ010000214.1 GCA_945787465.1 uncultured Desulfuromonadales bacterium | reverse complement strand
GAGTTTCATCATCCTCAGCCGTGCCATCGGTGAACCATGCCGCCAATTGATGGAAGAAGGGTATGCCACCAAGGGGTTTCGCATCCATGCCAAATCCTGTGACTATGGCCCCATGGCAGGTTTTGTCTGTGCTGATGCCAGACTTAGTAAAAAGGGTCTTTCCGGTAAGAACTACAATTCCAAGGCCCTCGAAGCCGCCATGAAAGGTGCCCTTGAGGCGGAACCTCTGATTGATGTTCATGGCAGCGGAAGCGTGAGTGTGGTGCCCCGCACACCAAGAGCTGAATCAAATTGGAAAGCCAGGGTCCTCCCCCTGGTGATTACCGAGGCGCGAAGGAAGGAATTGGTCTCCAACCCCGAGTACGGTATCAAGGTGTTGACCGAAAGCCCAGCCTACTGTGAATACTTTGCCACCCGAAACGGTGCTCTCGGTATTTCATGCAGCTTGTTTTTGCGCCCTGATCGTGACTGGCAGGTATGTTTGACTGGCCAAAGCGGAGGCCCTGGACACTGGTGGCAGAAATGTCTTCCTCGCGGGGTACGCCCAGTGGTTTTTAAGAACCACGAATGCCTTATGGTCATGGCAAATCCCAGTGGTGTTGATTCCAACCTGCCGCCTGCAAAACAGTGCGTTATTGGCGACTACGATCTTTTTGGTGTCTGGCCCCATAAGGAAATCAACGCCACCAAGCACATAAACCGTCGACTGGGTAACGTGGGGGATACCGGAAGGGAAAGTGCCGTTCGGGGGAACTGGTCGCCACTGGTTCTACATGCCGTCGATAGAATTAACGAAGCTTGCGCCGAAAAGGATCGGGTGAACCGCATCCCCTACACACGCATCGTCTGCCATCACAGTGACGAAGCTGGTCGCCCTTTTGTCACCGATGTCGATCTGCCCTTGATTGCTTTTGTTCCTAATGTTGGAATTGCAGCAATTAGCAACATTCAGGAGTTTATGGCTTTTACCGATGTAAGTTTGGCGCACGGCTACAGGCCAGCGTTTAACCCCGGTTGGTTTGAATCGCCCAGTTTCAAGAAAGTATCAAGGGCATCGCTTGAGGGTTGGTTAACTGATCCTGAGAACGCTTCTGGCCATGGGATCCAGTCCCTTTCGTTGGCTTGGGCGTTTAAAATGGAGCAGAAACACAGAGTGAATTTTTCTGTTCTGGACACTTTCCGGCGCGGAAAAGGGAGAAGTTTTACAATGGATTAATTCTTCTTTGGGAGTTGAAGGCTGGAGTGGAGTCCCCTGTGAGGTCAAAGCACAGGAGACAGGCCTTTAATTGCAGGAAGAGGTTCAAAATGATCTGCAAGAGGTTCGGGCAAAGCATATCTGGGGGCCACCAGGTGTCCAACCCCTTTGAGAGGCGGTGGGCAATAATGGCAATCATTAAGGAAATGGACCAGGTTAGATTGAGCTACCACGCGCTTGGATTTTCCGCATCAAGCATGCCCTTATAGGTTAAAAGATGAAGATACAGAGTTTTTTTCTGGCACCCCTCTTATTGATCCTAGCGATGTCCGCATCGCCCCTGTATGCCGGTATGTATCGATATGCTGATGAAAATGGTAATGTTCGCCTTACCAACATTCCGCCGTCCGCAAAGGGTCGATTGACCGCAGAAAAGCTCCTAAATGCCCAGGCCCGCGCCAGCGGTTCTTATGCGTTTGACCGTTTCATCCGGCAGGCTTCTGAAATTCATACGGTCCCTTTCCCTCTGATCAAGGCGATGATCAAGGCCGAATCAAACTTCAACCCGAGGGCGGTGTCCCATTGTGGTGCCAAGGGGCTCATGCAACTGATGCCGATAAACCTGAAATTCTACGGCATCAATAACCCCTATGATCCCCAAGCAAACATTATGGGCGGAACACATTATTTCAAGGAGATGCTGCAAGCGTTTGATGGGGACCTCGAGCTTGCCCTAGCTGCCTACAATGCCGGTCCTCAAGCGGTGGAAAACTATAAAAGTATTCCTCCCTATAAGGAAACACAGGACTATGTCGCTCGGGTTCTGAATTACTACCAGGAGTACGACAATTAAGGGGAGTGGGTCGCTGGGTTCTACTCCGTGTTCTCTGTGCCTCAAGCGAAGCGGGTGGTGGATCAAGATTTTGGCGGGCACCATTCTACCCGTTCGTTTCAACTCTGCGTCTTTCCCGAGCTTCTGAAAACAGGTCGTAATACCTTGAAATAGCAACTTGGTCGAGATCGGGGAGGTTTAAAATGGACTGCTTGTTGTCGGCGGGAAGCTCAAGATAGTTCTCGGGGAAATACCCATTCTCGACACAGGTGCGGAAGAGAGGGGTGCCGGGGTAGGGATAAAAGATGAAATGCCCGAAATCGACGGGATCCAACGCTTCGTTCAGTGCCAGGGGCTGGCGACCCGGAAGAGGGATTCCGAGTGACCGCGATCACGAATATAGGCGGCGATGGAGGCTGATCCGACAGAGGCCAGGGCCCATTTGCCTTCGGTTCGATTTCGAGGAAAAGAATCTTTATCTGCACATGCCTGGAGTAAAGTGGGTTGAGTTTTCAAAGGTTGAAACTTCGTAAGCCCCCAAGTTTCCAGCCTCAACTGATGGCCTTTTTACGTACTACAACCATATCCACCTGATACTCCATGCTGCTCCGATCATGAAGCCGCAAGGTCCAGGGGATCTCTTTCTCGGATACCAGCTCAAGCTCCTCGATGGCACCAGGATGGCCGCCTCCGGCCAGGAGGGAGCGTAAAATGGCATCGCTTGCCCCCTTGTGGGCGCTTCTCTGCGAGTGCCCGCCCAACCAGGCCTGAACCGGGGTGGCTCCTGTGGACCAGTCGTAGGGGGTGGCCAGAGTCGCCCTGCTGCCGGGGATGAGAACCCTGGCAATCTCACTCAGATGGTCATAGGGGGAGTTGACGCAGTCGAGCACGTTGAGGCTCACCGCGGCGGCAAACCGATTGCAGCTAAAAGGAAGAGCCGTGGCGTCACACGCCCAGAAATCCACATTGTCGCTCTTTTCGAAAACGGCGGGAAATTCCCTGCGCTCAAAGGTGATCCCCACCTTGCGCTTGGGATAACTGACGATCCCCCTCTCAAGAACCGCCCTGGCTACTTTAAGCATTCCGAAGTTCAGATCCACACCCAGAACCAGTCTATCCATCCTGGCTGCAAGCTCGAAACTTGTGCGGCCAACCGAGCAGCCAATATCGAGCACCGGACCTTCGTTCGAAAGCGGCATGGCCTCAAGCCCATGGCCGAGGACTTTCACCACAGAGCCGGGAGGAACACTGGCTGGAGCGATCTCCCCGGGATCGAGGTCTCCATAGTGATCGAAGGCGTAGGTGCTCAGATGCTGGCGCTGGGCGTCGAAGGCCGAGCCCGGGCCGAGGCAGTCGCCCAACAGGCTCTCCATGGTGTCGCTCAGGTCGTTGCGGCCGAGAATGGGCAGCACGTTGTTGGTGATGTAGGTTCTGAGATCGGGAACGATGACGGGGATTCCGTCAATGATCGGGTATTCGCTCAGGCACCGAGGACTGGAGCAGACGAGGATCCCCTCCTCGATGGAGTCGCCCCCCTCCCCCTCCTTAAGGACAGAACCGATATCCAAGGGTGAGTCGAGCCCTGCGGTTCGGCACAGCGGACAGAGGGGGCGGAGTTTTTCAAAGTGCAGCGTTTTGATGGCTCACCCTCCGATCATGACTGTGGGACAGCCGGGCGGCAGAATCTTGCCCACCGGGGCGGGGATGGGTGCCACGCAGGAGGGGTGTGCGGTGATATCGTTTACCCGAGCCGCAGGCATGCCACCGATCAGTACCTTGGAAGAGCCCATGACCACGTTGGCAGGCCCTCCCGGGACGCAGCCGGGCAAGGTGCAGGGGGTGGTCGTGCTGGTGACCCTGGCGGCTGGCATGCCACCGATCAAAACGTTCGGCGCACCGGTAATGATTGTCACAGGCAGAGCCGGATGGGCACTGGGCGTGGGAACCGGCGCCGGCGGATGAATCGGGGCATGGCAATGGGGCGCATCCTGAAGCGCCATATCACCAACACGTGCAGCAGCTGGCATGGTTTCTCTCTCCTGAAAATCTTTTGGCTTTCTCTGTGCCCTCCGTGCCTCTAGAGAGCAAAGCGAACGGGTGGTGAAAAAGCCTTTACTAATTGAGGTGAAGCATCTTCCCGGTCACCTTCACGTCCTCTTCGGACCGAATCTCCAAATCCTTCGAAGAGGCAAGGTCAAGGTTGCCCTTGCTCTCCAAAACCGCCTGTTCCTCGGCCCGGATGTGGATCTTTTTTGCGTCCAGGGAAATGCTTTCGGTCGATGTCATCTCCAGCTTTGCCCCGCTGAGCGAAAGCACCGGCCCCTCCTCGGTCAGCCGAACCTTGAGCAGCATCTCCCCCTCGACTCCGCGGATCTCGACCAGATCATCTGTTCCTTCCGATTGAAACTGGACTTGGCGCCCGGAATCAAGCCGAACCCGGGTCGCCTCCTGCAACTGGCACTCCGAAGGGGCAAAATTTATGATTTTCGCCTTTTCGCTCATGGGGTTCACCCTCCCGTTTACGGGGCCGACCAAAGATCAAAAAATCCGCCTGTCCCTTTGACCTCTCAGCTTCTCCCGAGTTGTAAAGTGCTCATAATACGTTGAGACACCAAGCATGTCGAGATGGGAGGGGTTTAATCCCAGCGGTTTGCTATCGGTAGCAAACCCGAAAACCGGGGACATAATACTTATTTTAATGTTTGCCCCCCTGATGGAACCTAGGGGAGACAAGATTTCCAGGCCATACCGAGCCTAATTACGCATTAAGTTTCGGCCACATAGACAATTTCTTAACAATCTTAACAAGCAACCCCCTTGCAAACTTGCAGACAATCCATTAAAAAATCCCTAAATTTATCCTGTCCCCCATTTTCAAAGGATCTGCAACCCCATGGCCCGAATGGCTCGTCTGGTCGTCCCAGGATATCCCCACCACGTCACCCAGCGCGGAGTGCGGTCGATGCCCATCTTCTCCGACGATGACGACCGCCATGCTTACCTGCATTTGATGAACCAGGAGGCAGAACGCAGCGGGGTTTCTTTTCTCGCCTGGGCCCTTATGGACAATCATGTCCACCTGATCGCCGTCCCCGAAAGCGAAGATGCCCTGGCCCGCGCCATTGGCGAGGCCCACCGCCGCTATACCTTGATTAAAAACCGCATCGAGGGTGTCAGCGGCTATCTCTTTCAGGGGCGCTTTGCCTCCTGCGTTCTCGATGAAGGGCACCTTCTCGCTGCGGGCCGATATGTCGAAAACAATCCGGTCAAGGCCGGCATTGTCAAATCTGCCGCCGAGCACCCCTGGTCGAGCGCCCGCTACCACCTGGGGCACAGGGATCACGATCCCCTGATCCGGCATGCCCGGTTACCCCAGATGGTCGAAAGCTGGGCCAGTTTTATCGGTTCAATTGATGAGCAATCTGAAGACAACATCATCAAAGGGACACGCACGGGAAGGCCCGTGGGCAATGAACGCTTTGTGCTGAAAATCGAGGGGTTGACCGGAAGGTCGCTGCGCCCCGGCCCACCGGGACGACCGCGGAAGACTTCAAAATTAGAATAGGTATTATGTCCCCGGGTTATCCAGGTATCAGATAAACACCTCAGTATGGCAGCGTTTCACTCTGGCCATCCTACCTTCTACAACTCACTCTAGCCTAAACAACTGTTAAGCACCGATTCAAGTTTGTGGTAAAATAAGTGAACTGAAAATGGCCAGGCTGCCACACCTTTAAGGAAATTCGGCAAGAGGCCCTGGACCACAAATTCTGGGCAGGGAGGCCACCAACAAGGGACATGGAACACATGACCGTGATTGAATTCAAGGTAAACTCCCAACTGGAGATTATCGACTGGAATGAAGAACTTGCCAGATGGGCGATGAAGGGGCATGCCGAATTGTCGGGGAGCCCCTACCATGAGGTTTTGCCTCCGCTGCTGAGTC
>CALZIZ010000213.1 GCA_945787465.1 uncultured Desulfuromonadales bacterium | reverse complement strand
AATTCAACCATGACTATCTCACCTCCTGGGCAAGCCCGACATAAAAGGCCTGGGGCTGGGTTCCAAACTCATCCTTCAATACAGCGACCCGCTCGGTCAAGATTCTTCTGGTGACCGGGTCGTTCTTGTCCTTGATATTGCCGAGCTGGCGGGCCTCAAAGGGGCAGGCATTGACGCAGGCGGTGGTCATGCCCTTGGTGATCCGATGGTAGCACAGGGTGCACTTGTCGGCGGTATTGGTGTCGGGGTGGAAAAACCGGGCCGCATAGGGGCAACCCATGACGCAGTAGCCGCAGCCGATGCACCAGGTGCGGTCCACCAGAACCGGGCCGGTTTCAGTCTTGTAGGTTGCTCCCACCGGGCAGACCTGCACGCAGGGAGGGCGGTCGCACTGGTTGCACAGTTTGGGGACGAAAAAGGCCTTGCCGACATCCTCGGGGTCGATGTCCTGGAAGTTGCCTTTACCGAGGTCGATTCTCGGTTCGGTATAGCCGTGGACGGCACCTTTGGGCGAATCGATGTACCTTTTTCCGTCCATGGTGAAAACGTAACGTTCCACCCAGGTGCGGGTGACGTTGGCTTCCAGGGGGATGTCGTTTTCGACCTTGCACGCCTTGACGCAGAACCCGCAACCGACGCATTTGTGGGTATCGACCAGAAAGACCCACTGCAACTCGGGCTGGGCGGCAAAGAGCTCTTTCGGGTCGATGAACTCGAGGGCCGACAGGGGGACGGACGCACCGGCGATAGCGATCATCGAATTTTTCAGAAAGTCTCGCCTCTTCATGGCTACATGTCCTCCAGTCTGGGGTTGTGCGGGTTGTGGCACAAGACACACTCCTCGCCCGGGTTGTGCTCCTCGTTAATGATGCCGGGGATCCGCTTTCGCTCGCTGGTCGTGTAGGGCAGCGCGGTGTGGCAGCGCAGACAAGTCTCGCGGCTTCGGTCAATGGTCAGCGCTTCGGGCTCTTCCGGATGGTCAAGCGCGGGCCCATGGCAATTCTGACAGGCGATGGTGCCGTGCAGGTCTTCGCTGTAGTTGTACATGAATGAGTCGCCGTGAACCCCGAAGTCATCCGGGACGTACATTGCCCGAAACAGCAGCATGAAAATGATGATCCCAATCACGACAAACAGTGGTCGCCAGACATGATTTTTCACAGTTCTCTCCCTTGGTTAGCGAAGGCCTTTTTGGTAAAACAATGTTTGTATTTCTAGCAGCAATTTTCAAGGTTGTCAATTTTCATCTTCTGAAATCCGGGGAAATAAATTCCCCGGACTTTTTTCGTCTCCGGGTGGCCAAGTAGCGGTTGGAGTGGATTGGATAGTTGCAATGTGCGTTCGGTCCTTTACGTATTAAGGTTGGCGAGGTCTAATGATTTTAGAAATATACCATATAGAATCGTAACTTACACCTTTGGTCGATAGGCGGTTTGGCTCAGTCAAGTCTGGTTTCTCGCTGTGACATTGGGCGATGGAGCCGATCCATTGGTTTGGGGGGATTAATTTCAAGAGAGCTTTTTCGTCGCTCTTGCCGGTCGCAGTTTGGTGAAGTCAGGTTTCAGAAGAATGTTTGGTTTTGATTTTTTTATAAAGGTGTTATATTTTTTAGAGGAGCCGATGTTATTTCGGGCCTTTTCTGGCTTTTGGCAGGGACTGATCCCTGGTGAAGATTCCTGGAGAGTCCGGGGGGCATGTTCTAGCTGGCGGCAAATAAAACAGTCTCATAAGAAAATCCAAACCGAGCGGAGATTTCATGACGACGGAGCAGCGTTCACTGGAAGAGCGGGTCCATGAGTTGGAAAGGCAGGTGGGGGCGCTGAACGAAAGGCTTGAGGTTCTGACCCGCGGCCAGGAAAAGGCCAGTCCTGTCGAGTCTCAGGCTGCAGCCTTGCGCAGTTCCTCCGCCCCGCCGGAAGATCCCTCTGAGGAACTGATGAACTGGGTCGGACGCTCGTCCTTGCTGCCCCGGCTCTCGACGCTCTGCTTTCTGCTGGTCGTCGCTCTGGCCCTGAGGACCATCACCGACAATGATATTATTGACAAGCAGGTTGGGTCGCTGATTGGCATGACCTACGCCGCTGCCCTGATGTTTGCAGGTTGGTTTCAGTACGGCAATCGCACCCCGCTGGCACCGATTTTCACCATCAGCGGCGCAGTGTTGATGTTCATCATTATCGGAGAAACCCACGCCCGATTCGACTCTCTGCCCTCGGTGGCAGCCTATATCATGGTGATCGGCACCGGGGTCGCCATGGCCATCATCAGTTTTCGCAACCGAAACGCGCTTCCCATCCTGGTCGGAACTTTCGGCATGTGCCTGGCCGGGGTGTCCATCGATTATCCCCACCCTTATTACCCCTCCCTGGCCTTTTTGCTCTTTTCTGCCAATGTGCTCGGTTTTTTCGCCTCCAGGCTCAAGAAATGTTCCTGGTTGCGCTGGATTCTTCTCATTGTAACGATCCTGCTTCTCGAGGTCTGGGGACTCAAGATCGGCGCCAAGATCGGTAAAGGTGCTGGCCCGCAACCCGCTCTGGCCATGGGCTGGTTTTCCCCTGCCGTCATTGCGTTCTCGGTGGCTTTTCTGGCAAGCAGCCTGGTGGGAATTCTCCGTGCCGGCACGGAGAAAATCTCCAGGTTTGATTTTTCCCTGCCGACCATCAACGTGGTTTGGGGCTTTGCGGCATTTTACTACCTGGTTCAGTCCCTCGGAGGCAACCTGACCCTGGTCGGGGTGCTCGGAGTGCTGATCGCATCGGCTCACCTTGGGGTGGGTTTCTGGCTTGCCCGCCGCGATGTTCCCGGAGCGCCGGGTACCAATGCCTTTGCGTTTGCCGCTTCGGTGCTGCTGGCGCTTTCGCTGCCGGTGGCCTCGGGCTCTCTGCTGCTTGCCTTGCCGCTTTTGAGCGCCGCCGCCCTGGGGCTGGTAATGCTCTCCAGGATGTGGCGAAGCGGAGGGGTGCGCTTGACCTCGTACTTGTTGCAGCTCTTTGCCGCTGTGGCCCTGGGAAAGACCATCTGGGGGAACGAGGCCGCCCTGCCGCTGATCGTGACGCTGGTGGCCGCAGGTCTGGTGGCCGCGATCGCGCTCGGGCATTTTCTCTGGTGCCAGGCGAATCGACCGCCGGCTCAGTCGGTGGTCTTTTCCAAGATGGACGGCGAGGATCCCCTGGCGATTTTGCTTTTTCTCGCATCGCTGGCCAGCGTATTTTTCATGGCCAGGTTCGGCGCCTTTCACGCCCTCTCCCAGGTGCCGCCGGAGCAGTTTTCGAGCGCCTTTACCTGCACTCAGTCGGTGATCATCAACCTCTCTGCTACCGGCCTGATGGTTCTCGCCTTTGCTCGCCGCAGCAAGGAGTTGCGCAACGTCGCGGTGATCGTGGGTTTGCCCCTGGTGGTCAGCGTCTTTTCATTCGGCCTTGCCGCCTCCCTGGAGTCTTTTGCCTTGACCCGATGGCAGAGAATTGAGGCCCTTCGGGTCTCCCGCTGGCCGAAAAAATCTGCGCATGATCCGGTGGAGGAGGGCTGAGCTGCAAACGCAAAGGCTGCCATCTCGGCATGGTGTGTTAGGCTTTAAAGAATGCGTGGGAAGGGGGATGGGATAGAACTCCTTTCTTCCCGGGCTTGTCAGCTGGTTAACATTTGCGGATTTGGGGGTAAGGATGAACCGCTGGAAAAAACAACTGAAGTTCACGGTGCTGGGTCTTGGCGTTGTTTTGGGGCTTGCTTCTCTGGGGTGGGCTGCAGGGACCGACGGGCATTTCGATGACAAAGGCGGGGCTGGTGTCGGAAAACAGCTTCCCTCAGAGAGATCGGATGTCTCCGAGCAGGTCTTCGCTGTCCCCTCTCCGCCCTTTTCCGAAGGAATTTTCCCATGCTCGGATTGTCATGCCGATATGGAGCCAAACCCCGAGCGAAGAGAACTCGAAGAAATGCATACCGATATCGTCTTGCGGCATGCCGAGGAGCAGCGCTGGTGTCTTGACTGCCACAACCTTGAGGATCGTGACAAGTTACGTCTGGTGTCTGGTGAATTGATTGATTTTACCGAATCGTACCGATTGTGCGGCCAGTGTCACGGCGATAAATACCGGGACTGGCGGGTGGGGGTTCACGGCAAGCGAACCGGGTACTGGAACGGGGAGAAGCAGTATCTGCTCTGCGCCCACTGCCACAATCCTCACAGCCCGCGGTTCAAGCCGCTCAAGCCTATGCCTCCCCCTGTGAGGCCTGAGGATCTGGGATAGCCCTCGACCGTTCACATCCCCCCCCCAAGTGCAGGGAGAATTCTGATATGCCGGAAAAACAAACGCGCGATCCACATGTTGACTGC
Organism: uncultured Desulfuromonadales bacterium; assembly: GCA_945787465.1. Classification (GTDB taxonomy): domain Bacteria; phylum Desulfobacterota; class Desulfuromonadia; order Desulfuromonadales; family Trichloromonadaceae; genus CALZIZ01. Next base: position 9,308 of record CALZIZ010000213.1, on the reverse strand, counting down.
CTGTCGCGGCGCAAGGCTCTTAAAGGGCTCGCCGCCGGCGTTGCTGCCCTGGCTATTCCAGGAAAAAACGCTTCGGCATCGGTCTGGGAAGCATTTTTTCAGAAACATTTCCGCGAACTCAAGAAAGACGAGCTGAAAGAGGTTCTGGCCCGACTGGAGCGGGAGTACAGCAAGGAATACGGAAAGGCGGTCAGCGTCAAGGCCTCTCGGCCCATCGAGGGAGTCCTCTTCGGTTATGGGCTCGACCTGTCGCGGTGCATCGGCTGCCGCCGCTGCGTCTATGGCTGCGTCAAGGAGAATAACCAGTCGCGCGACCCGCAGATTCACTGGATTCGGGTCCTGCAGCTGGAGAAGGAGAAGGGCGTCTCCCTCGACCATGCCGAGCACTATTACAATCCCAGGGAGGTTCCCGAAGAGGGGCACTTCTACATGCCGGTGCAGTGTCAGCAGTGCGAGAACCCGCCATGCACTCCGGTATGTCCGGTTCAGGCGACCTGGAAGGAAAACGACGGCATCGTGGTCGTCGATTACAACTGGTGCATCGGTTGCCGGTACTGTATGGCCGCCTGCCCCTACGGGGCGCGACATTTCAACTGGAAGAAGCGCGGCCTCAGCGCCGACGAACTGAATCCCGAAACCCACTACCTGGGCAACCGGCCGCGACCCGTCGGGGTTGTAGAAAAGTGCACCTTTTGTATCCAGCGCACCCGGCAGGAGCCTGGTCGCTACCCGGCGTGCGTGGAGGTATGCCCGGTCGGGGCCCGCAAGTTCGGCAACCTGCTCGACCCAGAAAGCGAGATGCGTTACCTGATCGAGAACAAACGGGTCTTCATACTCAAGGAGGATCTGAACACCAGGCCTAAGTTCTATTATTTTTACGCGACATAGCAGCCGGGGGAGACTATGAGGTACGTATGGGAGTTCTACAAGGGCACACTGGTTCTGGTCGCCAAGGGTAGCAAGGCCTACTACATCTGGGTCGGTTTTCTGCTGACGCTCATGGCAGTGGGCGCGGCGTCCTATGTCTACCAACTCAAAACCGGGCTGATCGTTACCGGCATGCGGGATCAGGTCTCCTGGGGGTTCTATATCTCGAACTTCACCTTCCTGGTCGGAGTGGCAGCGGCCGCCGTGCTGCTGGTCATTCCAGCCTACGTCTATCACTGGAAGCCGATCAAGGAGATCGCGGTCTTTGGTGAACTGCTAGCCGTTTCAGCGATGGTGATGTGCCTGTTGTTTGTCACTGTGGATATCGGCCGACCCGACCGCTTCTGGCATCTTATCCCCAAGATCGGCATTCTGAACTTTCCCCAGTCGCTGCTGGCCTGGGATGTGGTGGTGCTCAATACCTATCTGGTCATCAACCTGGTGATCGCGGTCTATATCCTCTATTCACTCTACCATCGCCGGGAGCCGAACAAGTCGTTTACCATGCCGCTGCTGCTCTTTTCCATCCCCGCGGCAATTTCCATTCACACAGTGACCGCTTTTCTCTACAGCGGCCTGGGGGCCCGGCCGTTCTGGAACGCCTCAATTCTTGCCCCGAGGTTTCTGGCCTCCGCCTTTTGTTCCGGGCCCGCATTCATGATCCTGATTTTCATGCTGTTGCGAAGGTATACCAAGGCCAGAATCACCGACCAGGCGATTTTCAAGATTGCCGAGATGATTGCCTATGCCATGTTTATCAACCTTTTCCTGCTGGGGGCCGAGGTTTTTAAAGAGTACTACAGTGACACCATTCATCTTGCGCCGATGCAATACCTCTTCCAGGGCCTGCACGGCCACAGCGCCCTGGTCCCCTACATCTGGACGGCGATGCTGTTTAACTTTACTGCCTTTTTGATTTTTTTAATCCCCGAGACCAGGAGAAATTACCTGACCCTGATTATTGGATGCGTGCTGGTTTTCATCGGGGTCTACATCGAAAAGGGTATGGGGCTGGTCATTCCTGGCTTTACCCCCGATGTGCTTCATGAAATTTACGAATATTCGCCCACGGGCATCGAGTTGCTGCTGACCATGGGGATCTGGGCCACGGGTTTTTTCATCTTCACCATGTTGCTGCGCGTGGCTATCCCCATTCTCAACGGCGATTTTATCGTTGGCGAAGATGGGGTCACGCCGGTGATCAAGGATAATGTCTTTTTTGTCCGCCAAGTCTCAGCTCAGGAAGAGCGCGACGGGGAGGAGGAGGGCACGGTAATCTAAGATCTTTTCTTTTCATTGGTTCGGGGATACGGCAAGAACAAGTAGATGTAGGTAACACAAAAAGGGCTGCCCTGAGGCAGCCCTTTTTGTATTGTTGATCCTTGATTGTTTAGTGGCCGCCGCCGTGGGTGAAGGCGTAGACCATCAGCACCACCAGCGCGAGCCCGATGGTGACTGCGGCAAAGCCGAAGGCCTTGAAGAAGAAGTCGTAGAGCACGCCGCTCGGCTTGGGCTTGACGTATTCCTCAAGGGTGCCGTCCTGCTCGTAGCGCTTCCACTGGTCGCCACGTTCCTCGATGAACTCTTCTTTGGTCATCTCACCATTGAAGATGACGAAGTCCATGGGGAACTTCTCGGGTCGTCCGTGAGTGTTGAAGAAGTGGACGGTAAAGATGAAGCCTGTTGCCAGCAGGGCCTCGTCCGAGTGAATGATGGTTGCGACATTAAACATCCAGCCCGGCAGGAAAGAGCCGAAGAGCTCGGGGAACCACAGCATCAGGCCCGAACCGCCGATGGCGAACATACCCCAGAAGACCGCGATGAAGTCGAATTTCTCCCAGTAGGTCCAGCGCTCGAAGGTCGGCTTGGGGCCGCGGAACAGGAACCAGCGGACCATGGCTGTGACGTCGCGGATATCCCGCAGATTGGGGCAAAGCGAATCGGGTCCGAACAGGCGGATCAGGAAGTTGCCCTTAACATCCTCGCGTACGAACAGGAAATGAATCGTCATGCCGATGGCGCCGGCAAAGTAGACGAAGGTGATCACCGCACAGAAGCGGTGAATGATGCTGGCAGCGTAAGCGCCGCCGATCATGTCCATCAGCGTCGAAGCCCAGGGCTGCGCGGCAAACTTGAGGGGCAGGCCGGTCAGCGAGAGGCCGAGGAAGCTAATGATGACCAGAAAGTGCAGGAACACGTGGCGCCGGCTGAAGCGGCGGTAGATCTTGTGCGCTTCGGGGATGGCGTGGTAGTTGCCCTCCATCAAGGCGATTTTCTTCTCGCGGTTTTCCACGAAGCCGCGGAACATCCAGAGCAGGGTGTGGATCCAGAATACCGCGAAGGTGGAAACCAGCAGCCCGGTCATGGCGACAAAGGTGTAGTACAGCAGCGGGTACTTGTCCTTGTCGTGCTCGCCGTGGGCATAGAACTTGGTAAAGAGCGTGGTGGCGTTCTCGTGGCACTGGGCGCAGGTCTCAACCAGGTTGGCCTCGTTGGTGCTAGCGGCCGGATTGTCGTGGGGGAGCACCTTGTGCGAGGTGTGGCAGTCAGCGCAGCCGGCAACCAGGCCAGGATAGCCGAGGCGGTAGGTCTTGCCATGGTAGCTGTCCATGTAGGTTTTAACTGCAACGTTGAAAACCCCGTTGCGCTCCATCATCTCGGTGTTGTCATGGCACTGGAGGCAGACGGTGGTGTGGAACTGGCGGTTTTCGTGTGACTCGGGATCGCCCAGGGGCTTGATCTCGTGAAGATTGTGGCAGTCGTTACAGGCGGCAGAGTCCTGATTGCCTGCGGTGACAGCCTGGCCATGGATGGAGTCGAGGTAGTCCTCGTGGTCATCGTGGCAGGTGACGCATTTTTCGATGACCTTGGTTTTGTCACCCTTCCAGTAGGTGTGGGTGTGGATGTCAAAATGGCAGTCGGCGCAGCTGACATCGTTCAGCTTGTGAACGCTGGCATAGTGCTCGGCGGTCTCCTTCTTGTGGCAGCGCACGCACTTGACGGGGCCGGGCATGGCCTCGCCTTCGAGGTGGGCTTCAAGTTCAGAAACTTCCACATGGCAACTGGTGCAGGCGTTTTGGCCATGAACCGAATTTCCGAAATCGGCCAGGGACAGGGTGTCCTCATGGCATTCGATACAGGTTTCCGGATCGATGGCGACCCCGTTCTGGGCTGCAACGGGCAGGACGCAGGCCAGCAGCAGGGACAGGGAAAGGACGAGTCTCAACAACCTCTTCGACATTTAAAACCTCCAGCAATACTTCTCCCTTAACATATAGATGAGGCCGCAGCATCGGTGGCAGTTCTGAATCGGGTGCTTCTCGCCCATTCAGATCCGCGGCTTCATCCCCCAATTGTTGTTTCTGTATAAATTTTTTATACAGCCGCTTCTGCTTAACACGATTTATAATTTTCTGTCAATCGTGAAAAAAAATTTAGATAAAAATTTCGTTAAAAGGGAATGCTGAAAACTATAAAATAAAACAGTATGTTATTTAGGAAGATTTGTTAAAGAGGCCGATTTGAATGCCTGGTTTCGCTGAGAGATTGGTGTGTCTGAATTAAGAAAAACGGTTAAAACTGTGGGGGAGAACATGATTTTAAAAATGAGGTGAGAGGCGGAAAAATACAAACGATGAAAAAGGGGTTGCTGGTAAGGTGGCAGCGCTTTAAACTGGGCAAGCAATTTTGAATCGGGAAATGATCAAGTTTTACGGAAAGGTGAAAAGGTTATGAGAGCAAAGTTCGACATTTTTCTGGCTGCATGTGCCTTCTTTGTATATATCGTAGGCGGGCTGGGAACCTTTGCGGGGATTTTTCTTCTGGTTTTCATGGAAGGGCGCGACCTCTGGGGTTGGGGTGACGGCCGCAGCGTCGGCTATCTTTTCTTCTGCGTAGGGCTGGGGTTGACGATTCTCGGCGTGCTGATCATGCGGATATTGAGGAATCGCAAGCTGGTTTGAGGATAGGGGGGATGCAAAAAAAAAGGATGGGCCTTACTTGGCCAGCAGCTTGATAACCTCTTCGGTGAAGGGGTTAGCGAAGAGGATGATCATGGCGACAACGAACACGTAGATCGCCAGGGACTCGATCATGGCCAGACCGATCATCATGGTGGTCAGGATTTTACCGCTAGCGCCGGGGTTGCGGGCAACGCCCTCAACAGCACTTTTAATAGCGAGACCCTGACCGAGACCGGTACCGAAAGAACCGATAGCCATACCAAAACCTGCAGCGATCATGCACCAAGCAAAAAATTCCATGTTACTTCTCCTTCTTTTCCTCTGTTGTTGTTCCTATACAATATAGGACCTGATTGAAATTTCGCGAAGCGAAGGTTTGTTTAGTGAGCCTCTTCAAGGGCGCCGGCGATGTAGATCATGGCCAGCAGGGTGAAGACGAAGGTCTGAATGAAGGCGACCAGCACCCCCATGAGCATCATCGGCACGGGCAACAGGAAAGGCACCAGCGCAAAGAAGATCATCAGTACGATTTCGTGGCCGTACATGTTGCCGAAAAGACGCAGGGAAAGCGAGAGGGGGCGCGCCAGGTGGCCAATCACCTCGATGATGAACATCAGCGGGGCCAGCCAGATGATGGGGCCGCAGAAGTGCTTCAGATAACCGACGCCATGCTCTTTGAAGCCGACCACGTGGGTCATGGCAAAAACCGTGAGGGCCAGAGCACCGTTGGTGTTCAGGTTGGCGGTCGGCGGGTAGAAGCCGGGGATCAGCGCAACAAGGTTGGAGACGAGAATGAACAGCGCAAAGGTTGCGATCAGGGGGAAGTAGGTTTTCCCCTTGGGGCCCATGGTCTCCTCGATAAGGTTCTCCACGCCGGTAACAACAACTTCCATGAAGTTCTGCAGGCCTTTGGGCACTTCTTTAACTGCCCTGGACGCAAGAAATGCCACAATGATCAGCACCAGCATGACCAGCCAGGTGTAAGTGACATGTTCGCCCACATGGATGTGGAGTTTGCTTTCGAGCCATTGCAGGAATAAAAACGGATGGGTCATGGTACCTACTGCCTCCTCATTCAGAGCGATCGCTTAATGGTGGTCCAGATAATGTTGATAACCACCACTGAGAGTCCGACGGCCAGCCCGATAGGGTGTACCTTGATCAGGGCAACAAGGGCAAAAAGCGAAGCCCCGATTGCGGCGAGTCGGACAAAGTATCCAAATTGAAATTTTTTTGCGGAACCTCGCGATGGCTGGCTCAGCATGGCGCGCAAGGATCGTTGCAGCCACATGTAGCCGACTATTGCCACCAGGCCTCCTCCGAAGACCCCAAGGGATACTTGGGCGGAGCGCCAGGGGAGGCTGGCCAGGACCAGGATGACAAGGATGATCCAGTTGCGCCGGGCGAGTTCTCCCAGCAGATGTTCATCCTTGTTCGCCACTGTCGTCCTTATGGTTTTCTTTCTCTTGCCGCTTCAGTTCCCGGTCGGTCAGAATGTAGATATTGCGAAAGCCCGAAGCGATGCCGAAACCGAGGAAGATAAGGGTCAACCATGGACTGGTGTCCAGCCATTTGTCCAGGTAAAAGCCCATGGCGAGGCCGATGAAGGTCGCGGCCACCATGGAGATCCCCACGCTGGAGAGGAATCCCAGTGATTTGAATAGTTGGCGCTTGTCTTCGGCCATCGGCCCTTTAGTATACAGAAAGCGGTTTCAGAAAAAACCCCGATTGAATACCACGGGAGGTGGCGGATGTCAACCGAAATTTGGCTGGAATCAGCCATCTCCTCGCTTCCGGCCACGCCAGTCACGGATGCTCCAGGCCAGCTGGGTCCACATGCTGCGCAGCAGGCCCAACTCCTGGTGGGAGAGGCCGGCCCTTTGATAAATCCGCCGCAGGGGGTTCATGATGCGATCGGGGGCCTGCGGGTTGAGAAAGGCGATGCGCCGGAGGATGCTTTCCATCTGGGCAAGAAACTGGTTGAGGTCGCCGACCGGTGCCAGTGCTTTTTCTTTGTCCCGTCCATCCGCTGGTAGCCGGCAGAGCTCATAGAGAAATATCAGCACCGCCTGGGCCAGGTTCAGCGATCCGCATTCGGCTGAGGTCGGCACGGTGGCGGTATGGGTGCACAGGGCGACTTCGTCGCTGGTCAGCCCGGCGTCTTCCCGGCCGAAAATCAATCCCAGCTTATTCTCCGGGCCAAGAAGGCAGAGCAGGTCCGGGGTCTCGGTGATCGGTATCGGGGCTCCGCGTTTGGCTCCAGTGCGCCTGGTTGCAGCGATTGCCAGATTCAAATCGGCAATGGCCGAGGTCAGGTCGGGGAAGATTTTCGCCTCTTCCAGCAGTGAGGCAGCGCCGACGGCGAACTTGCGGGCCTCGGGATGCAGGTGCTCACAGGGGTTTACCAGGCGCAGGTCGTGGGCGCCGAAATTGGCCATGGCCCTGCAGACCATGCCGATATTGCCGGGGCTTTGGGGTTCAACCAGGATGATGGCAGGGGGGCAGTTCAAGGGGCAGCTCTTTGAAACGATGTGGCCCCGCCCCCTCCGGTTGCCGGGTGGGGCGGGGCTGGTTGTCGATCAGATGGCCCGCAGGGCTTTGCGGGCAGCTTCTATTGTAGCGTCTAGGTCGTCCCGGGAATGGGCCAGGCTCATGAAGCCTGCTTCGAACTGGGAGGGGGCCAGGTTGATGCCGGACTCGAGCATGGCGCGAAAGAAACTGCCGAAGGCATCGGTGTCACTTTTGAGGGCGTCAGCAAAAGAGTTCACCGGGCCCTGCTGAAAGTAGGTGCAGAACATGCCGCCGACCCGCTGCCAGCAGGTGGGGACCGATGTCTCCTTGGCAGCCTCGAGCAGGCCCTTTTCAAGGTAGGCGGCTTTTTCCTCGATCTGCTCATAGACCCCTTCTTCCCTGAGCAGTTGCAGGGTGGTAATGCCCGCACTCATCGCCAGGGGGTTTCCGGACAGGGTTCCGGCCTGATAGACGCCGCCCTCGGGGGAGAGGTGTTCCATGATTTCCTTTTTGCCGCCAAAGGCGCCGACCGGCAGGCCGCCACCGATGATCTTGCCCAGGGCGACCAGGTCGCCGCGCACCCCGAAGCGCTCCTGTGCTCCCCCGTAGGCGACGCGGAATCCGGTCATGACCTCGTCAATAATCAACACAATGCCTTCCTGGTCGCAGAGTTGCCGCAGCCCTTCGAGGAATCCTGGTCGGGGAGGCACGCAGCCCATGTTGCCGGCAATCGGTTCGAGGATGATGCAGGCAATCTCTCCTTTATTGGCCGCAACCATGTTATTTACATCGGAAAGGTCGTTGTAGGTGGCGGTCAGGGTGTGCTTTGCCACGTCTGCAGGGACCCCGGGGGAGGTCGGAACGCCATAGGTGGCTGCGCCGCTACCGGCCTTGACCAGCAAGCTGTCAGCGTGGCCATGGTAGCAGCCGTCGAACTTGAGAATCTTGTCCCGGCCGGTGTAGCCCCGGGCCAGGCGGATGGCGCTCATGGTGGCCTCTGTTCCTGAGGAAACCATGCGCACCTTTTCTATATTAGGATAGGCCTCGCAAACCATTTCGGCCAGAATGATTTCCTTTTCAGTCGGAGCACCGAAAGATGCGCCGCTTGCGGCGGTCCTCTGGATCGCTTCGACCACCTTGGGGTGACAGTGGCCGAGAATCATCGGCCCCCAGGAACCGACGTAATCGATGTAGCCGTTGCCATCGGCGTCGAAGATCCGCGAGCCTTCGGCGCGGGAGATGAAGATGGGATCACAACCGACCGATTTAAAGGCCCGTACCGGGCTGTTAACCCCACCGGGAATCGAGCGTTTTGCCTGGGTGAAGAGTGTGGCGGATTTCTGATGGTTCATGGCTGTAACCCCTTTTTGTGGTGGACAATGGCAGCAGTTGATTTAGGATTTTCAGGGTGCGGCAAGTTAGGCCGCTGTCCCGGCGTCGGCGCGCCTTGGCCGCAAGTAAAGTGTCTTGGGATTATTCTACACGAATAACCGCATGGGATAATAAGATGCCCGCCGGGAGCTGAAAGGCCAACTCCAATTAGCATAGCCTATCGCGGGTTGTCAAGGTAAGTGCTCGGTGCAGGGCGGGACCAGGTAATGGTTTTGCTGCAAGCATTCTACTAGTCAGGGAGCGGTGCTGGCGGTGGGGGCCAAAGCAACGTTAGATCGAAGGTTTTTGGCCCCGGTGCCGATCCTCGGAGGGGTGGGCTGGGGACAAAATGTTTGACAGAGCCCGGTTGATTATTTTATAAAGCGTGGTCTGACCAATTTTTTCGTAACTCTATGATTCCCTTTGCGAGGGTGGCCATCCATGGTAGATCTTCTGCTGATATTAGTAAGCGCGGTATTCGTCAACAACTTCGTGCTGGCCCGGTTTCTCGGCATCTGCCCCTTTATGGGGGTCTCC
>CALZIZ010000212.1:6043-8990 GCA_945787465.1 uncultured Desulfuromonadales bacterium | reverse complement strand
CTCTGCGGCTTCATTTTCAAGAGCCGCTCCCCTTCAAGCGGCATGGAGCGGGTCAAGCTCTACGACCGCAACGGAGTGCCTTCCAAGCAGGGGGTGGGGATCTTCGCCCGGGTGTTCATGGAGCACTTTCCCCTGCTGCCGGTCGAAGAAGACGGGCGCCTGCACGATAACCGCCTGCGGGAGAATTTCATCGAATGCCTCTTTACCTTCAATCGCTATCGCCAGTTGCTCGCCCAAGGCAAAACCCGGGGCAAATTGGTCGAGTTTCATACCCGCCACAAGCTGCTGCTGCTCTCCCACAGCGCCGATATCTATCGGGAGATGGGCAAGCTTGTCGCGGCCGCCGGGGATTACTCGGAACAGGAACTCTTCGAGCGCTACCAGGCCTTGCTGATGAAAACCATGCGCCTGAAGCCGACGGTTAAAAAACATATCAATGTGCTGCAGCACCTGCTCGGTTATTTCAAAAAAGATCTCAGCGGCGACGAGAAACAGGAACTGCTCGAAACCATCGACTATTACCGCCAGGGGCATGTGCCGCTGATCGTCCCCCTGACTTTGGTCAAGCATTACGTGCGTAAATACAGCCAGCCCTATCTCGGCCAGCAGGTCTATCTCGAGCCCCATCCCCTGGAGCTCAAGCTGCGCAACCATTGTTGAAAAGCCCCTCGACGCGAACCAACGGGTCGGTTATGATGCGGCCATGAAATCTCTTGTAATTATTGGCTATCTTCTGGTCCTGGCGGCCGGTTACGGACTGCGGGCCCTGAATCTGCGCCACCTCAGGCGCCATGGCGACCAGGTGCCCCCGGGTTTCGAGGGGGCGGTGGATGCGCAGGTGCTTGGCGAAACCAGCGCCTACACCCTTGAGCAGAGCCGCCTCGGGCTTATCGAATCACTGCTCGGCAACCTGATGCTGCTCATCTTTCTCTTCGGCGGCCTGCTGCCGGTTTATGACCGCTGGATTCAGGGGACCAGCGACGCATTTATCCTCGCCGGCCTGCTCTTTTTCTTCGGCCTGCAACTGGTCAAGGGGCTGGCCGATATCCCCTTTAGCCTGTACCGCACTTTTCGCATCGAAAACCGCTACGGCTTCAACACTATGACCCTCAGGCTGTGGCTGAGCGACCTGGTGAAAGGGACTTTGATCGGGGCTTTGCTGCTCGGAGCTTTGCTGGCGGGTGCCCTGTGGCTGATCGAGCACAGTCCCGGCTGGTGGTGGCTGTGGGTCTGGGGCTTCTTCGCCTTGTTCACACTGCTTCTGATGTACATCTCTCCCTATGTTATCGAGCCTCTCTTTTTCAAGTTTGAACCGGTCACCGAGCCCGGGCTTGAGGGGGAGGTTCGCGATTTGGTGGAGCGCGCCGGTTTGCAGGTCAGCCGGGTGTTTCAGGTCGATGCCTCAAAACGCAGCCGCCATTCCAACGCCTATTTCAGCGGCATCGGCAAGGTCAAGCGCATTGTGCTCTTCGATACCCTGCTCGAGCAGATGAACCATCAGGAGATCCTTGCCGTGCTGGCTCACGAAGTCGGTCACTGGAAAAAGCGCCACCTCCTGAAGCGGCTGCTGGTCACCCAGTTGCTCGCCCTGGCAGGCCTTTACCTGGCCTGGCGGCTCATTGCCTGGGGCGGGCTGCCTGATGTAATCGGCCTGGAACAGGGCTCCCTCTATGCCCAGATGGTGATCCTCTCCTTTCTGGCTACAATTGTCAGTTTTCCTCTGACGCCCTTTTCGAGCTGGCTGTCGCGGCGCGACGAGTGGCAGGCCGACCGCTTCGCCGCCGATCTTACCGGTCGGCCCCAGGCGCTGGCTTCGGGGCTGATCAAGCTCTCCAGCGAGAACCTGGCCAACCTTCATCCCCATCCCCTCTATGCGGCCTTCCACTACTCCCATCCTCCGGTGGTTGAGCGGGTTCGCCGACTGAGAGCCGATTAAACCCAAGATGAACTCCCCCTTTGTCATCGCCAGCCTGCGCCGGTGGCAAAGGGGGGAGGGCTTTAGCATAAAAAAAGTCCCGCCCTCCAAGGGGAGGGCGGGACTTCATATTTTGCGGATATCATGACAGTGTTACGGGCATTCCGAGGCGAACCAGACCCAGGGGCCTTTTTCAGCGCTGCGCCAGCAGATCCAGCCTTCCTTGGCCTGAGGGTCGATGGTGGAGTCAGGGTTACAGTTCACAGAGGCCTGGGTGACCCGGACCCGCATCCAATCCCCTTCGGTGGCCAGCGGTTCGAGTTGTTGAAGCGAACCGATCCAGTCGATCAGTTCGCCTTTGGTGTCCGGGGCCTGGCGCAGGGCGTGGCGGACGCTGCTGTTACGATAGACCAGCGGGCCTCTGCCATCGGCGAGAAACTGGTTGTCCCAGCTGCGAACTGCGAGCGAGGTTGAGCCCATGTGTAAAAAGTTGCTGTGGGTCCAGGCCGTGCCTTGCTCCTGCCCGAGGGGAAGGGCATAGCGGAATCGGATCCAGCCGTCGGGCCGCTCTTCAAGAACCATGAACGCCAGGGTCTGACCGCCGGTTGCTACCATCGCCCGGGTCAGAAGCGGGCGCTTGGTCACTAAAGGAGTGGTTTGGACGATCCAGCCGTTGGCCAGCCAGCCGAAATGTTCGCCTCCGGCGTTTCGGTAAAGGGGCAGCGCGATGCGGGTGATCCAATCCGCTCCGGGCTCTGCCGGATCATCAGCCGGGCCAAGGGTGCCTTCTCCGAGGTGATCGTTTGTGGTATCGAGAACACTGAACAGATTCACCGTCGATCCCGGTCGCCGGGGCGCGGGCAGTTCTTCGGGCAGGGCCGGGGCCCTGAGGGTGGCTGCGGGGGTATCGAGAATGCCGGGTCTGGTGGCCAGGGGGCCGCTCGTTTGACATCCAAAGAGCAGCAACAGCAGCAATCCGGTTCCAACTCCTATCCATAGTTTCATTGGGGCAACTCCTTCCAAATAGTCATT
>CALZIZ010000212.1:0-6012 GCA_945787465.1 uncultured Desulfuromonadales bacterium | reverse complement strand
GCGGCCACAGTTTCCTTGACAGTGTCCGGGCCGCCGCGGTATGAAAGATAAATTTACCATCGCGGAGCTATGCCTCCGCCTTAACCAGGAAAGGAATACCAATGAAACGTGCACTGATTGCGGCGGGAGTGTGCACCATGCTGCTGAGCGCTGGTGGGGCTTTGGCCGAATCGAAGGCCGAACCGGCTGCGGCGGAGCTCAAGGGCTTCAATGAGCGCGTCAGTTACAGCATCGGTCTCAATATGGGGCGGGACTTTCAAAAGCAGCAGATTGAAATCAATGCTGATCTGCTGGCCCAGGGTGTCAGGGATGCGCTGGCTGACAAGCCGCGGCTGAACGAAGAGGAGGTCCGTGAAACCCTGATGGCCCTGCAGACCCAACTGATGGAAAAGCAGCAGGTGAAACTCAAGGAGCTTTCTGATAGCAACCTGAAGGAAGGCGAGGCCTTTTTGGCCGAAAACGCTAAAAAGGACGGAGTCGTGACCCTGCCCAGCGGTCTGCAGTACAAGGTGATCGAGGAAGGCAGCGGCAAGACCCCCGGCTCCGAGGATACCGTCAAGGTTCATTACCGCGGAACCCTGGTTGACGGAACCGAGTTCGACAGCTCCCACAAGCGAGGCGAGCCCGCCGAGTTCCCTGTTACCGGGGTGATCCCCGGGTGGACAGAGGCGTTGCAGCTGATGAAAGAAGGGGCCAAGTGGCAGGTCTTTATCCCTGCTGCTCTGGGCTACGGTGAGCGCGGCGCCGGAGGCGTCATTCAGCCCAATTCCACCCTGGTTTTCGACGTGGAGCTGCTTGAGATTAAAGAATAACCATCCGGAAACTATGGATGGGGCTAGCGCCGTTTTCATACGGGAAACGACGCTTTCCCGGATGAAAACAAAATAGGGAGTAAAATCTCAGGCCGGGGTCGGTCTCCGACCTGAAGTTTCCCTTCGTGGATTCGGCTCCCCAGGGTGCCGGATCGAATCGAAGTATCAAGAAAGGATCAAAACATGGCAGAAGCGAAGCAGGGCGATGCAGTTGTCGTCCATTACGTCGGTACGCTGGTGGACGGCACCGAGTTCGATACTTCCCGGGAGACTGATCCTCTGGAGTTCACCATCGGCGAAGGTGAGGTGATCCCCGGTTTTGAGCAGGCTGTTGTCGGCATGAATCCCGGTGAGCAGAAGACCGTGACCATTGCCTGCGACGATGCCTACGGCCCTCACCAAGAGGAGCTGGTTGCTCAGGTGCCGCGTTCGCAGCTTCCCCAGGACCTTGCGCTGGAAGTCGGTCGTCAATTTGAAGTCTCCCAGGACGATGGCAGCACATTCCTGGTGGTGGTTTCGGCTCTTGAGGGCGAGGATGTCGCTCTCGATGCCAACCATCCACTGGCCGGACAAGAGCTGACCTTTGAAATTGAACTGATGGAAATTGCCTGATTTGCCCTTGTTGGCACCCGAGGGCCGGCTAAATGCCGGCCCTTTTTTTTTCTTCAGAGAATTTATTTTCATGCCTGGCTGTTTTTTTGCATAATTTTCGCTCGAAGAGGGGATGGATTTAATCTTTTTGGTAACCTTTATCCAAGATCAAACCTGACCGTATCTGGGGGGAGAGTGCTGTGAATCAGAAAAAGATCCTGCTGGCCAACGATCCCGAGTTGCTGCAGATCCTTAAGGACTCGTTTTTCAATCGCATGGGATTTCGGCTGCTCGTCGCAAAGAGCGGGCAACAGGCCTTTGAAATCATTGAGGAGGAAGACCCCGTTCTTGCCATCCTCGATCTGGCCATGCCCGACCTGGCCGGGGACGAGTGCTGTCGGAAAGTCAAAAATGACCCTTTCCTGCGTTCCACCCCGATCATCCTTTTAGCTCACGCCGGCCGGGAAAAAGAACTGGCACGCTGCCGCAAGGCTGCCTGTGACGACATTGTTCTAAAGCCCGTCAAAGAAGAGCACCTGCTGGTCATTGCCTGCAACTTGCTCAATATCATCGATCGCGCCCCCGAGCGTGTCCCCGCACAGGTGCCGGCCAAGGTCGGCCTGCCAGCAAAAAAACTGCATAGCGGCAATACTCTGAATCTCAATTCCGGCGGGGCCTTTATCAAGACCAGCAAGTTGCAGCCCATAGATACCTTGCTTGCTCTTGAGGTCAGCATCCCCGAGTTGCCCGAGCCGGTGCGTTGCCAGGGCCGTGTGGCCTGGGTCAATCACCCCGAGTGGCTGAAAAACCCAAAGTTACCGGTAGGGATGGGGGTTCAGTTTCTGGGGCTGGACAAGCAGGGGGTTGAGGCCATTTGCAGCTACCTCGATTTATTGGCGACCCAGGCATTACCGCAGGTAAAAAAACAAAAAGGCTGACCTGCCTCCCAGGAGGGTTCCGATGATTTCTCACCATGCCATTCTTGAATTCTGGTTCGGCGGGCCCGAAGACGCCGGCTCTGTTTCATCAGACCGGGGCAAGTTCTGGTTTCGTGGCGGGGATGAGGTTGATCGGCAGATCCGGAAAAAGTTTTCGAAATCGCTCGAGCTTGCCGCCCGGGGTGAGCTTGACGATTGGCGCCGCACTCCACAGGGCACCCTGGCGTTGATTCTGGTGCTCGATCAGTTGCCCCGCAACATGTTTCGCGGCTCGGCCCAGGCCTATGCCTATGACAGGCAGGCCCAATCCCTTTGCCTCAACGGGCTGGCCCAGGGCATCGATACTTCCCTGACAGTGCCCGAAAGGGCCTTTTTCTACATGCCCCTCGAGCATGCCGAAGACTTAAGTCTGCAGCAGCAATCCGTCGCAGTGTTTACCCGGTTGCTTGAAGAGGCCCAGGCCCCGCTGCAGGGATTGTGCAAGGGCTTCTTGGATTACGCCCTGCGCCACCTGGAGGTCATCGAACGCTTCGGCCGCTTTCCCCATCGTAACGAGGTCCTGGGCCGCAACAGCACGGACGAGGAAATCGAGTTTTTGAAACAACCCGGTTCCTCCTTTTGAAGTCTTTCCAGTTCCGCTGACCCGCCTGCTCCATGCAGGAGCGAATTCATTCGCGAAGCTTTTCGCCCTTCGGACCGTTCGCGGCTGAAGCCGCTCCTACAAAAACAGACCCTCCCCATGACCACGTCTCAGCATTTGTAGGAGCGAATTTATTCGCGAAGCCTTTGCCCTTAAAAACCGTTCGCCGCAAAAGCCGCCCTACAGATTTTCCGGAAGGCCCGACGCGCCGAGCCGATCCAGAAAATCCCCACTGGTAATCCTTTTGCCGACGATCTGCGGGCAGTTCCAATAATAGACCCAGGCGGCAGTCTCTTCCCCGTTCTCAAACCTCACCCTGGTGATGCGGCGCAGGTATATGCTGTGTGGCTCGTCTGCAGGGGTATATTCTTCCAACGCATCCAGCTCCCCGAGGGTTTTTTGAAACAGGGCGGGGGAAATTTCGACCAAGGTTCCCACAACCCGTCCCTGTCCGGGCTCAAGGTAGGGGTAGCCGCCGTTTTCGACGAAATAGAGATGGCCTTCAACGCTGGCTTGCTGTTCGTTGCAGGTGCGTCCCTGCAGGTAGCGGGGATAGTTCTTTTCCCCCGGGCGCAGGGTCCCGTAGACAAAAACAGGCAGGTAATCGAAGGTTTCTCGTGGCTGATTGGTCATGGAGCAAAATCCCTTTCGAGAACTTGAAAACGAGAAGATATTATATAGCATTAAAAATCAGCAGATAAACCCTTTCGTGCGCAACTGATCAAATGGCTTGTTTCAATTCAGGAGGCTTAACCCTTCGAGAGTCTTTATGGAAAATGACCCCGCAGTATCGCCCTCCAGCCGTGGCTCGGCTGAGAAAATGACCGGGACGGGCTCCCCAGAAGGTCCGGGCCGATTCAAAACCGGGCTTAAAGGCTCTTCTGCCGATTTGAACCGGTTTTGTGCTCTGTTCGATGGCTGCCATGACCTGATCCTGCTGGTCGAGCTTGGGTCGGGGCGGATGGTCGAGGCTAACCTCAGTGCCTGTCGCAGGCTCGGCTATGCTGAAGAGGAGCTTCGGCTGCTCAAGTTCGATGAGGTTGTCAATCTGGAGCAACTGCAATGGCCCTGTCAAGACCATCCCGAATCGGCTTCCGGGGAGATCATTGCATCTCTGCGCACCAAAGATGGCAAGCAGATCCCCGTAGAGATGACTCTCGGCATGGATGGATCGGGTCATGCGACCTACGCGGTGGCGGTTATTCGCGATATTTCCGTGCGTCTTCAGGCCGAAAGTTCGTTGCGGCTGAGTGAGATGCACTTTCGTTCAGTTTTTGAAACCGCTGCGGCAGGCATGGTCGTGCTGACCGACGATGGGCGGTTTCTCAAAACTAACCAGGCTTTTGACTCTTTTATCGGTTACTCCAGAGACGAGCTGCTGCAGATGAGAGTGACCGATATCACCCATCCCGCTGACCGGGCGGTGACAATGAGCAAACATCTGGGAATTCTTCAGGGCAAGTGGCCTGTAGCAAATTACCAAAAACGTTACCTGCGCAAAGACGGGCAGATCGTCTGGGGGCATGCCTCGGTTGCCTGCGTGATTGGTGGTCCTGGCGAGCAGACGTACTGCGTCGGCATGGTTCAGGACATCACCCCGCAGAAGTTGGCCCTGGATAATCTTAAAGGCGCCTTGCGCGAGACCGAAGCCGCCCGTCAGGAAACCGACGCGATTCTCAAATCGGTCCTCGACGGTCTGGTCGTGACTGACCCCGAAGGCCGAATATCCCTCATGAACAAGGCGGCAGAGGCTTTGTGGAACCAGTCTGCGCAGCAATCGGCGGGCCTTCACCTCGATGCGATGTTGCAGCCCCTGGTTTGCGATGCCGCTGGCCTGTTTTCCCGGCTGTGCGCCTCTGACGGAAAGCCAGTCGAAATGGAGCTTCTACCCGGCTCCAATGTGGCGGCCCGGTTTGTTCAGGCCAGGGCCTCCCTGATCCGCGACCGGAAGGGGGCTGATACCGGTGTGGTGATTTTGTTTCGCGACGTGACCCGGGAGCGGGAGCTTGATCAAATGAAAACCGATTTTATCTCCACTGCAGCCCATGAACTTCGCACCCCTTTGACATCCATCCTTGGTTTTTCCCAGGTACTGCTCGATGGGACTCATATCTCCGACGCAGAACGCAGGGAGTTTACACAGTACATTGTTGAGCGGAGTCAGGCCCTTTCTGGCACCGTTACCGAGCTTCTGGATATTGCCCGTATCGAATCAGGGCAAGGGGTGACCCTGAATCTGTGGCCGGTGGCGGTCAAAGAGCTGGTGGTGCAGATGCGGTCGCTGTTCAAAGAGCACGCAGCGAGCCACCGGTTCGAGCAGGTCCTCGAGCATGACCAGGGCTTGTTGCTGGTCGACCGTTCTAAAGTCGCGCAGGTCTTCGAGAACCTGCTCAGTAACGCAATAAAATATTCCCCCGAGGGTGGCATAATGCTTATCCTCGGTCAGGTGGAGAATGAGAACTATCGTTTTTCGATCATCGATGAGGGTATAGGTATGACCCTGGAGCAGCAAACCAGGATCTTTGACAAGTTTTATCGGGCCGATGCGTCGAATACAGCCGTTGGCGGGGTTGGCCTCGGTATGAGTATTGTAAAATATATTATAGAGGCCCATGGTGGCAAGATCTGGGTCAACAGTGAACCCGGAAAGGGAACAACGGTCCACTTTACGCTGCCGCTGGCTCCGGGGACCGTAGATGGGGAGGGGAATGAAGAAAATACTGATTGTCGATGATCAGCCCGAGGTCAAGAAACTGCTCGAAGTCATTTTGCGCAGCGACGATCGTCAGTTGCTCATGGCGGCCAACGGCGAGGAGGCTCTGGGCCTTGCACGAGCAGAGAGACCGCAGCTGATTCTGCTCGATGTCATGATGCCCGGAGGCCTCGATGGCTATGAAGTCTGTCGGATTCTGAAGGGCGACCCGGCGACCCGAGAAGCTGCCGTCATCGCTATGACCGCCAAGGTCCAGGAGCAGGACCGGCTCGATGCCATGGCCGCCGGAGCTGACGATTACATCGGCAAGCCCTTCGA
>CALZIZ010000211.1 GCA_945787465.1 uncultured Desulfuromonadales bacterium | reverse complement strand
GCAGGCCCGCCGCATTCAGCAGGAGAGAATTATTCCCTATTGGGAGAAGCGCTCGATGCGCGAGAAGATCCTCGCCGAGATGAGCCCCGAGTGGAAGGATTGCTACGCCGCGGGGATTTTTACCGAGTTCATGGAGCAGCGCGGCCCTGGGCACACCGTCTGCGACGACAAGATCTACAAGAAGGGGTTTGCCGACTTCAAGCAGCAGGTCGAGGCGAGCATCGCCGCCCTTGACTTTGAGACCGATCCGCGGGCCTTTGATAAAAAGGCGCAGCTTGAGGCGATGGCCATCTGCTGCGACGCCCTTATCACCCTGGGCCGCCGGTACGCCGAACTGGCCGAAGAGAAGGCGGCAAAATGCAGCGACCCGGAGCGACAGGAGGAGCTGTTCGAGATTGCCGCCATCTGTCGCTGGGTCCCCGAAAACGCCCCGCGCACCTACCAGGAGGCGCTGCAGATGTACTGGTTTGTTCACATCGGCGTTATCTCCGAGATGAACATCTGGGATGCCTTCAACCCCGGGCGCCTCGATCAGCACCTCTACCCCTTTTATCAGCGGGAGCTTAAAGCCGGCAGCCTCACCAGAGAGCGGGCCGAGGAGCTGCTGCAGTGCCTGTGGGTCAAGTTCAACAACCAGCCCGCGCCGCCCAAGGTCGGCATCACCCTCAAGGAGAGCGGCACCTACACCGATTTCGCCAACATCAACAGCGGCGGCCTGACCGCCGAGGGCTCCGACGGTGTCAACGAGGTCACCTACCTGGTGCTCGACGTCATCGACGAGATGCGCCTGCTGCAGCCCTCCTCCAACGTCCAGGTGAGCAAAAAAAACCCCGACGAATTCGTCAAGCGCGCCTGCGCCATCTCCCGCAAGGGCTGGGGGCAGCCCTCTTTCTTCAACGCCGATGCGGTCATCGAGGAGATGCTGCGCATGGGCAAGAGCATCGAGGATGCCCGCTGCGGCGGCACCAGCGGCTGCGTGGAGACCGGCGCCTTCGGCAAGGAGGCCTACATCCTCACCGGTTATTTCAACCTGCCCAAGATCCTCGAGATCACCCTGCATGGGGGGCTCGACCCGCAGACCGGCAGACAGCTCGGCCCCAGGACCGCCGATCCGCGCCGCTTCAAGGATTTCGAGGACTTCATTGAGGCCTTCAAGGTGCAGCTAAAGTACTTCGCCGACGTCAAGATCAGGGGCAACAACGTCATCGAACGCCTTTACGCCAAGTATATGCCGGCGCCCTTTCTCTCGGTGGTCATCGACGACTGCATCGCCAAGGGGATGGACTACAACGAGGGCGGCGCCCGCTACAATACCAGCTACGTGCAGGGGGTGGGCATCGGCTCCATGGCCGACTGCCTGGCGGTGGTCAAAAAGCGCATATTCGAAGACAAGACCCTCTCTATGGCCGAGCTGCTCGAGGCGATGGCCGCCAATTTCGAAGGCTACGAGCAGATCCGCAACATGGTCACCAACCACGCCCCCAAGTACGGCAACGACGATGACTATGCCGATGAGCTGATGCGGCTGGCCTTCGAGGCCTACTACGATGTCATCAATGGCCGGCCCAACATGAAGGGGGGGCACTATCGCATCAACATGCTGCCCACCACCTGCCATGTCTATTTCGGCTCGGTGATCGGCGCCCTGCCGGACGGCAGAAAGGCCCATCTGCCGCTGCCCGAGGGGATCTCTCCCAATAAGGGGGCTGACCGCAAGGGCCCCACGGCGGTGATCAAGTCGGCCTCCAAGATGGATCATCTCAAAACCGGCGGCACCCTGCTCAACCAGAAGTTCACCCCCCAGGTGCTCGAGGGGGAGAAGGGGCTGGAAAACCTCACTCACCTGATCCGCGGCTACTTTCAGCTCGACGGCCACCACATCCAGTTCAACGTCATCGACAAACAGACGCTGCTCGAGGCCCAGCGCCATCCCGACCAGCACCAGGACCTCATCGTCCGGGTCGCCGGGTACAGCGATTACTTCAACAACCTGGACAAGGCGCTGCAGGATGAGATTATTGAGCGCACCGAGCAGAGTTTCGGGTAAGACCCTGTAGGGGCACCCCTTGTGGGTGCCCGCATTTCGGTGGGGCGTCCCTACGCCTCGTGCATATCTTGCGAATCTTGGGCTGCAGTTGTAGGTCGGGCAACGCCCGACGACATGCAGTGTGGTTCAACAAACCCACGGAGACAGGTAGTGCAGGGTGGCCTCTCCTGGGCGGCAGTGCTTGTCGGCGGCCAGTGGCCGCCCTACCAAAACCTGAAAGACAGGGCACCCACAAGGGGTGCCCCTACGCGTCGTCGGGCTGCAGTCAACCCTGAAGCCGTCGCAACAATTCATCCAATATTTTCAGGCGGGAGTCATCCCGCCTTGAGCATTTTTATGGCAACTTTCGCAACCAACCAAGACCTGACTTACAAAAAAATCTTCCGGTTCTGGCTCCCCCTGGCCGCCACCTGGCTGATGATGGCCGTCGAAGGCCCTTTTCTCGCCGCGGTCATCGCCCGCATGGGCGAGACCAAGCTCAACCTGGCCGCCTACGGGGTCGCCTACGCCTTCGCCCTGGTCGCCGAATCCCCGGTTATCATGCTCATGAGCGCCGGTACCGCCCTGGTCAGGGACCGCCTCTCCTACCGGCGCCTGCGCAATTTCACCCTGGTGCTTTGCGCTGGGGTGACGGCGCTGCTGGGGGCCTTGCTGGTGCCGCCGGTCTACCGCAGCGTGGCCGAGGGCCTTATCGGCCTGAGTCCCGAGGTCGCCGATTTGACCTACGGTGCCCTGTTGTGGCTGCTGCCCTGGCCGGCCGCGATCGGTCTGCGCCGCTTCTACCAGGGGGTGCTGATCGCCGGCCATTGCACGCGGCGGGTGGCCGCAGCCACGGTCATCCGGGTTATGGCGATGGCGGTTACGGCCATGAGCCTGTTCCACTGGACGGAGCTGGACGGGGCCCTGGTCGGAGGCCTTGCGCTGAGCTGCGGGGTGACGGCCGAGGCGCTGGTGACCCGACTGCTTGCCGGCGGGGCGATCGCCGAGGTTTTGGGGCGGCTCGAAGACTCTGCGGGCAAGGTGATGGGGTATCGCGAGATCGGGCGCTACTACCTGCCCCTGGCCCTGACCCCCTTTATCGGCCTGAGCATTCACCCCATGGTGACCTTCTTTCTGGGCAAGAGCCCTTTTGCCGTCGAGTCGCTGGCGGTGATGCCGGTCCTTTATGCGTTGACCTTCGTCTTTCGTGCTCTCGGAATATCCTTTCAGGAGGTGGCCATCGCCCTGGTCGGCGAGCAGTTGGAGCACTATCGCAAGGTACGCAATTTTGCCGTTTTGCTCGGAGGCAGCCTTTCTGCGGTGCTGCTGCTGATGGCCTGGACCCCGCTTTCCTCCTTCTGGTTTCATACCGTCTCGGGGCTGGCCCCGGATCTGGCGAGCTTCGCCGATGTTCCTCTGAAAATCCTCGCAGTGCTTCCTGCCCTGACGGTTTTTATCAGTTTTCAGCGCTCGATCCTGGTGGTCGAAAAGGCCACGGCACCAGTCTCCTGGGCTACCGCGATTGAGGCATTTGGGATTTTTTCCCTATTATCGATTTGTGCTGTATACTCGGCGCTTCCCGGGGTGACCGCTGCCGCCTGGGCCTATATCATCGGCCGGGTCTTGGCCATCGTCTACCTCGGCGGGCCCCTTGCCCGAACGGTTAAGGTTCGCCACCCCTGCAGGGTCGGGGATCTCTGAGCCCAACGTTTCAAGACGACCCAGGAGCAAAGAATGGATTCTGATTTATCAAGTGAAAAGGAACAGATCGGCGGGCACTGGTTCGTCCTGCTGGCGGCCATGCTCTGGGGGACGACGGGCACGGCTCAGGCTTTTGCCCCTGCGGGTTTCGACTCGACGGTGATCGGCATCCTGCGCCTGGCCCTGGGCGGTTCGGTTTTGCTGGCCCTGGCCCTTGGCCGGGGGCAGGTGATAAGGTTGGGCCAGTGGCCTCTCTGGACGACCCTTTGTGCCGCAGCCCTTACGGCGTCTTACCAATTGTGTTTTTTTGCCGGGGTGGCTAAGACCGGAGTCGCGGTGGGGACGATTGTCGGAATCGGCAGCGCGCCGGTCGCTGGGGGGATCTTCGGTTATCTGTTTCGCGGAGAAAGGCCGGGTCGGCGCTGGTTGCTGGCGACCGCACTGGCCATCGCCGGTTGTGTGCTGTTGACTGTGAGCGGCGGCAGCGGCCATGTTCAGGTCGACCCTTTGGGGATCGCCCTTGCGCTCGGGGCGGGGCTCTCCTACGCAGCCTACACCCTGGCCATTAAAGGCCTGCTTGAGCGGTTTTCGCCCGATGCGGTCATCGCGGTTGTTTTTCTGCTCGGAGCGGTGCTCCTCGCCCCGTTGCTCTGGGGCCGGGACCTGGGCTGGCTGGCCCAGCCGCGCGGCGTCGGGGTGATCCTTCACCTCGGGCTGGTCACCGCGGCCCTGGCCTACTGGCTCTTTGCCCGCGGGCTTAAATCGGTGCCCGTGGCCACCGCGGTAACTCTTTCTCTGGCCGAGCCGTTGACCGCCGGCCTGCTGGGGGTGATGGTTCTGGGCGAACGGCTCAACGCGATTTCCCTCTGCGGCATCGGGCTGCTGCTGGTCGGCCTGGTCATCCTTGCCCAGGGGGCCCGCAGGGTGCCCAGAACCGTACGCTCCGGCCAGCCCGTCGGTTGAGGCGCATGCCATGGACCCACAGAAAAAAGCCTACCTCTTCGCCCTTTTAGCGGTCCTGCTCTGGTCGACGGTGGCCTCGGCATTCAAGCTGTCGCTGCGGCACCTCCCGCCAGCCCAGCTGCTGCTTTATGCCGCACTGGTTTCAACCGCCCTGCTTGGGCTGATTTTGGCGGGACAGGGAAAGCTCGCCGGAGCTTTTCGCTGCAACCGCCGCCAGGGTTGGCAGTCTGCTGGCCTCGGCCTGCTCAACCCTTGCCTTTACTATCTGGTGCTGCTCAAGGCCTATGACCTGTTGCCGGCCCAGGAGGCCCAGGTCCTCAACTATACCTGGGCCATCACCATGACCCTGCTGGCGGTTCCGCTGCTCAAGCAGAAAGTCTCCTTGCAGCAATGGTCAGCGATTTTTCTATGCTATTTCGGGGTTGTCCTCATCGCCACCCGGGGCGAACTGGTGAGTCTTGAATTCGGCAACCCACTTGGCGTCGCTCTGGCCCTGGTCAGCACTGTATTCTGGGCCCTCTACTGGATTTTTAACACCCGTGACAGCCGCGACCCTCTGGTTGGCCTCTTTCTGAATTTTCTTTTCGGGTTGCCGATGGTGCTGCTTTTTTGCATCCTGTTTACCGATTTTCGTCTTCCCCCCCTCCCGGGAATCCTCGGCGCGGCCTATATTGGTCTGTTTGAGATGGGCCTGGCTTATGTTCTGTGGCTGCAGGCCCTCAAATTGACCACCAGCACGGCCCGGATCAGCAACCTGATTTTCATCTCTCCCTTTTTGTCCCTGATCTTTATTCATTTTCTGGTTGGCGAGACCATCCTGGCTTCAACCCTTTTCGGTCTGTTGTTCATCATCGGTGGACTGGTTCTTCAGCAATGGAGGCGTGGGGCGAGCGTAGAGGAAGGCAAATAAGCTTCTGAGATCTTCTCTGCTGGCGGGGAAGGGGGGCCGGGGTTTAGAAAAGCTGTCCGGTCATCTGGTCCGAAGCAGAATCGGTATGCTCGGAGCCAGCGCCTGCTTTTTTGTGCTGCTTGTGCAAATACATCTGACGGTCGGCGCGAACCAGCAGACTATCGATGGTGGATGCCTGATTCGAGGGTTTGCGCAGCATCCCCAGGCTTATGGACAGCTTGTAGGGCCGGCTTTGACGGTTGTTGAAGGCGTCAATATTTGCTTCAAGCCGCAAGGACGGGACTTTTTCATCCTCATTGTCGGTGCTGGTTGCGAGGATGACGAATTCATCGCCGCCGAGCCGCGCCAGGATATCGGACTGGCGGAAAGTTGTGCGCAGCACCGTTGCCGCATCGATGATCGCCTGGTCGCCGGCGGC
>CALZIZ010000210.1 GCA_945787465.1 uncultured Desulfuromonadales bacterium | reverse complement strand
TGAAATATGGGCCAAGCAGCTGGGTTTGTAGCCGGTCATGGATTGTCGGACAGCCTCCTGGGCAAGATCACAAGTGACACGACCACGCTGCGCCCCCTGGCGTTGTGCAGCTGGGCAAGCACGAATTCCGTTGCGCCGCCTGTCGCCTGGCTGCGTTTGATGCCCATGCGATCGACGATCAACCTTATCGGCTCGGACCAGAGCTGTTCCCGTGGCCGGCTGAGCACCTCGGCCACGATGTTCAGATTGGTCTTGAGGGTGTCGGCATCCCCCCCTAGTTCCAGCAGCTGCGCCTCGATCCGATCGATCTGCACCTGCATTTCGGCCGCATCCGGGACCTCTGGGGAGTCGGGCGTATCAAATCCCCAGTGCCCGCCACGCTGCAACACGTTGAGCTTGGCCTGCAGCAGAGTGCGGCGCCGCTCCAGGCCGGCGCGCTGGTCGCTGGCCGCGGCAATGCGCCCCAGGGCAATTTCGAGCAGATGATCGAAGGCCCGCCGCTTGAGAAGGCGACGGGTTTCCTTTTCGTCCCCGGTGGGGTCAAGCAGCCGGTGGTTGGCGAAACTGACCGTCTCCTGGAGCACATCCTTCATCACAATATCCCCTACACAATCGACGCCGAGGGTCTTCCTCTCCTGTTTCTCCATGATCAGAAGGGCGCAGATCTCCTGGACATCAGCCCCCGGCCCGCCCTGGAACTCGGCCAGGTTGGGGTCTCTGTCTAAAACCTTCTGCAGGTGGTCGGCCGATACGAAAAAGAGATTCATCCGGGGATCAAGGCCAAAACCGGCTCGACTTGCATCGATGGGCGCTGCCAGTTCGTCCGCCAGGGCGACCACGTGATCGAGGGCCAGCAACACGGCCGGCCTGAGCTTTTTTCGGTAGCCTGACAGGCCACGCAGGTTGGGGTCGGTACCGTCCACGGCCCGCTCGATGGATCCGCGAACCAGGGACTCGGGATAAGGGCCCTTTTCGGCGCCGCCGCTGAAAAGGGATTGAAACAGACGCAGCATGGGGTGTCTCCTGCTCCTTGAAAGTCCGGAGTTACTCCTGTTCAGCCCCTGCGCCGACCGCCAGGGCGGCACCGATGGTCCCCGCCTCATCACGCAGGGTGGCTGTCGGGGCGAGTCCCGACGGTTTTTCTTTGCAAATATTGTGAATAGTTACAAAAAAGTTATTTCCGCTCCGTGAAATCGGGGCTATTTTTTGTACAATTTTGATCAATCATAGCACCCTGTCATGCCCTTGCCTGCTTAATTCTGCCTTGAAATGGCGTAAAGAGGATCAAAAATGAAACCACATTTGCCCCACCATGACCTGGCGCGCAACACCCTTGGCGTCGTCTTTATCGGTCTGCTGGCCGCAGCCTGCCTGTGGATTCTGCGTCCCTTCCTGCCGGCATTGATCTGGGCGACGATGGTCGTGGTGGCGACCTGGCCGCTGATGATCAGAGTGCAGGCCCGTTTGGGTGGCAAACGTAAACCGGCGGCGGCAATAATGACCCTGGTCATGCTGCTGGTGTTCATAATTCCCTTTTCCCTGGCACTGGGCACCATCGTGGAAAATGCCGGCGCCATCGTCACCTGGCTCAAGGGTTTGTCCGAGCTGACCCTGCCCCCTCCCCCCGATTGGCTTAACAAGCTGCCCCTTGTCGGCGATGGGCTGGCCGACGGGTGGCGTCAGCTGGCAGCTGCCGGGCCCGAGGAGCTCAATGCCCGCCTGATGCCCCATGTACGCAAACTGGTGAGATGGTTCGTGACTCAGGCGGGCAACTTCGGTGTCATGCTGGTCCATTTTCTGTTGACAGTGGGACTTGCCGGGATTCTGTACACCAAAGGAGAGACAGCCGCCGAGGGAATTCGCCGTTTCGCCCTTCGCCTGGCAGGCCCGCGCGGGGAGAGTTCATCGGTGTTGGCAGCCCAAGCCATTCGCGCCGTTGCCCTGGGAGTCATCGTCACCGCTATCGTTCAGTCGGCCCTGGCGGGGATCGGTCTTGCGGTGGCCGGCTTGCCTTACGCTTCGTTGCTGACCGCGGTCATTTTCATGCTGGCCATCGCCCAGCTGGGGCCGGCGCCGGTGCTGATCCCGGCGGTCATCTGGCTGTACTGGAAGGGGGACCCGGTGTGGGGGACGGTGCTGCTGGTATGGTCGCTTTTGGTCGGCAGCCTCGATAACTTTCTGCGGCCGATGCTCATCAAGCGCGGCGCCAACCTCCCTTTGCTGCTTATTTTCGCCGGGGTCATCGGCGGGCTAATCGCCTTCGGCATTATCGGACTGTTCATCGGCCCGGTGGTTCTCGCGGTGACCTACACCCTGCTGGCGGCCTGGGTCAGAGATGGGGACCTGGAAGACTCGACCGGGCTTTCGCCTCCGTTACCCCAGGAGTCTGAGCCGTAAAGCGCAAGATCATAATCGCCATCCCATGAACCTCATTGGAAGCCCCCGCCCGCGAAAAGGAAGAAATAAGCCATGACGGATCAGGCCCTTGATTTTAGCATCGAGCGACTCGGTGAGTGCCGCATCCCTTCACCCATGACCGGGGTGCCTTTCACCGGCGACGGCGAGCGCCTGCTGTACCATGACCGTTTCGAGGATATTCGCCGGTTTCTCGATATCGGCGCCGATCCTCCTTCGATGGAACTGGCCGGGCCGCGGGAGCGGATTTTCTTCGACCCGACGGCCATCGCCTGCGGCATCGTCACCTGCGGAGGCCTGTGCCCGGGGATCAACGATGTGATCCGTGCCCTGGTGCTGAGCCTTCACCACCATTACAAAGTCCGCACAATCTTCGGGTTCCAATTCGGTTATGAAGGCCTGGTGCGGCGCCACGGGCACCGGCCGCTGGAACTGACCCCGGAGTCGGTGAGCCGGATCTGCGAACTCGGAGGAACCATTCTCGGCTCCTCCCGGGGGCCTCAGGATACCGGCGAGATGGTGGATACCCTGGAGGAGCTGAACATCGGCATCCTGTTCGCCATCGGCGGCGACGGCACTCTCAAAGGAGCGGGCAAGATCGCCGTCGAAGCAAGGCGACGGGGCCGCCCGATCAGCGTCATCGGCATCCCCAAGACCATCGACAACGACATCTCCTTTATCCAGAAGAGCTTCGGTTTCGAAACCGCTGTCGCCGAGGCGCAAAGGGCCACCTACGCCGCCCACACCGAAGCAGCAGGCCACCGCAACGGCATCGGTCTGGTCAAGCTGATGGGTCGGGATTCGGGCTTCATCGCCGCCTTTTCGGCGATCATCGACAGCCAGGTCAACTTCTGCCTGGTGCCCGAGGTCCCCTTCACCCTGGCGGGACTGCTCAAGAGCCTTGAGGAGCGCCTGCGGCGCCGTGGCCACGCGGTGATCGTGGCCGCCGAAGGGGCGGGACAGCAGTTGCTGAAGACAGCCGAAGAACGCGACGCCTCGGGGAATGTCAAACACGGCGACATCGGCATCTTTTTGCGCGATGCCGTCAAGGAACATTTCGGCCGTAGCGGCATGGAGATAAGCCTCAAGTACATCGACCCGAGTTACACCATCCGCAGCCAGCCCGCCAATCCCCACGATTCGGCGCTCTGTCTGCTGCTGGGTCACAACGCCGCGCACGCCGGGATGAGCGGACGGACGAACATGGTGGTCGGCTTATGGAACCACCGGTTCACCCACGTGCCGATCGCCCTGGCCACCCGGGAGCGCAAGAAAATAGATCCCGAAGGATGGATCTGGTCAAGCGTACTGGCCTCCACCGGCCAGCCCCGGGATCTGGGTTAGCTTGCCCCTCCAGCCGATTTTACTTGGCCCCGGCATGAACCCGATCCCAGCCATCGAGGATCTGATCTCCCAAAAGGTCCCGCGGCAAGCCTCCAGGTGAGGCGCAACCACCGCGTTTTCGAAACCGACGGGATTCCAAATATTATCCGAAAACGACATTTCCCCTTTGCCTGAGGATTCATTTCGACAAGAATGGGGGCTAAAAAACTCTCCTCGGAAGGATGTATCCCCCATGCCCCTGCAGGCCGCCACCTTATTACGGGTCTTTATCCCTTTTGCCCTCGGCTATTTCCTCTCATATATCTTTCGCACCGTCAATGCCGTCATTGCCCCCAACCTGGTCGCGGAGCTTCATCTCGATCCGGCCAATCTCGGCTTGCTGACCTCCGCCTATTTTCTGGCTTTCGCCGCCTTTCAGCCGCCGCTCGGGGTGTTGCTCGATCGCTTCGGGCCGCGCCGGGTGGAGGCCTCTTTGCTGTTGATTGCGGCGGCCGGCGCCCTGGTCTTCGCTCGGGCCGAGAGCCTGACCGGGCTGATTGTCGGCCGTGCCCTGATCGGCCTGGGGGTCTCGGCCTGCCTGATGGCCGCCTTCAAGGCCTTTACCCTGTGGCTTCCCGCCGAGCGGCTGCCCATGGCCAACGGGGTGCAGATGGTCTCCGGGGGGTTGGGCGCCCTGACCGCCACCGCCCCTGTGGAAGCCGCCCTGCAGATCACCGACTGGCGGGGTGTGTTTCTGGCCCTGGGCCTGCTGAGCCTGGTCGCTGCAATCGCCGTCTTTGTGGCGGTTCCGGAAAAACAGGAGGGGAAATCCACCGAAACCCTGGCTGAGCAGCTAAGGGGCCTCGGCTCCATCTACACCAGCCGGGCGTTCTGGCGGATCGCCCCATGGGCCTTTGCCGCCCAGTCCGCCTACCTCTCCATCCAGGGCCTTTGGTCCGGCCCCTGGCTGCGGGATGTAGCCGGTTTCGGGCGTGAAGGGGTAGCCAACACCCTGCTGTTGATCGCTTCGGCGATGATCGGCGGATACTTCTTTTTCGGCGCCCTCGCTGAACGCCTGGCCCGCCGCGGCATCCGGCCGATGACTGTGGCGGCGACCGGTATGGGGGGCTTCATGATCGTGCAACTGCTGCTTATTCTTCAGTTCAAAGCACTGACCGTCCCGCTCTGGCTCTGTTTCGGTTTTTTCGGCACCGCCTGCATCCTGCCCTATGCGGTTCTCTCCCAGACCTTTCCCCGCCACTTGACCGGCCGCGCCAACACGGCTCTTAACCTGCTGGTCTTCGTCAGCGCCTTTACCGCCCAGTGGGGCATCGGGGCGATAATCGGCCTGTGGCCGCAAAACGCTGCCGGCGGCTACAACCCTGCCGGTTATGCTGCGGGGTTCGGCGCGGTGCTTTGCCTGCAGGTGCTCGCCGCAGCCTGGTTTTTTCTGGCGAAATCCGAGAAGAAAACACCCTGAAGCTACCTGCGGGGCGGGTAATGAGACAGAATCTCCCGAACCACCTCGGGGATTTTGCCTCGGGCGCCCTCTTCATAGGTCAACGAGCGGCTGGTCGAACCGCGCCAGACCAACTCCCTGGTTTGGGCATCGATCAGGTCGATGACCAGGGTGCCCTTGCGATAGGAGTCCTGCTGCATACCGCCTGCCGCGGACTTGCTCCAGCGCCAGTTATAGCTGTAGCCGGTAGCGCCTGGCGAGGCGGATACGGCAGCCTGGATTTTGCCCTTATATTTCACGAGCAGGTCCGGTTTGTCGGCAACGGGGCGCAAGCCCTTGTTGCCAAGTTCCCGGTCCACGGCCCTGCGGATCATCCTGTCCAGCGGATCATCGCCGATCAGGCTGTCGGCGACCACCGGCTTTTTATCGGTCCACATCCAGGTGCGATAGCTTGAAAAATCCGCCTTCCAGTCAAAAGTGGTTTCAACCTTGGGTGGCGCCGGCTTTGCGCAGGCGCCGAGAGTGATCAGAAGGAAAAACATCAAACCACATCGCAAAACTTTCATTCTGGCCTCCTTTTCACAAATAAAATCCAGAAGTATCAGTTAGAATTTTTCAGTCTTTCCGTTTCGCCCCTCAAGGGCCAAATCCCTTTGCCAGGGAAATACCTAGAATTTGGTAGGTTGGGTTGAGGAACGAAACCCAACAGGTGTCTCAACGCGGACAAATTGTTGGGTCCGTCGCTGCGCTCCTTGACCCAACCTACCCCTGGGATTTTCTCTTCGTCTCTCGCGGTAGGATGGGGCCTGCCCCACCATCTTCGAGTCCGATCCGTTTTCGGTGGGGCCCCACCCTAAAAATCCAGAAAGAGCGAAGGTGCAGGAAGACCCTTCTCTTTCCCGCCTCACAAAGCCTTGACCACCACCAGGGTGACATCATCATCCTGGGGCTCCTCGCCGCGGAACTCCTGCACCGCCTCCATTACCGCGTCATGCATGACCTCGGCACTTTGCGCAGCCTGAGCCTGCAGCACCTCGGTGAACCGCTCAACACCGAACATCTCCCCTTGGGGGTTGCGCGCTTCCCAGATACCGTCGGTGCCGATGGCCAGAAAATCACCTGGTTCGAGCATTGCGAAACAGGCCCGCCGATATTCGGCGTCCTCCATGATCCCCACCGGCATCCCCGTGCTGGGAATCTCCTCCAGGGCCCGATCAGCGCTTCGATACCGAAACACCGGACCATGGCCCGCTGAAATCCAGCACAGTGACCGTTGCTCCAGATCGAGCAGGGCATAAAACAGGGTCATGAACCGCACATCGCCGACATCCTCGGCCAGAAACCGGTTCAGGATGACAATCAGCGTCTCCAGATCGTCTCCGCAGTCTGCAGCATGAGAGCGCAGCACGCCGCTTGCCGAGGCCATGAGCAGCGCCGCCCCCACCCCGTGGCCGACCACGTCGCCGACCATGACCCCCAACCGCGACGGCCCCAGCTCCAGGTAATCGTAATAATCCCCGCCGATCTCGTCGCAATAGAGGCTGCTGCCGGCGATGTCAAGCCCCGGCACCTGCGGCGGCCGCTCTGGGAGCAGCAGCTGCTGGATCTCGCGGGCCAGCTCCAACGAGCGCTTCATCGCTTCGCGCTCCTTAAGGTGAGGACCGACCTCGTTGAAGGTCCGCCCCAGGTCTTCCAACTCATCGCCGGTGCGGATATCGACCTGTACCTCGAAATCCCCTTCGGCAAGCTGTCCCGCAGCAGAGGCCAGGGATGTGACTGGCCGGGTCACCTTACGGGCTCTGAAAATGGCGGTCATGACCACCCAGACCACTACTGCCAGCAACAGCAATCCGGTGAGCTGCAGCACCTGCACAATCTGCCCCAGCACATGGCTCTCAGCCCTCTCGGCCTGGGCAACCACCGCCGAGTAAGGCACGATAACCAGAGGCAAGGGCTCCCCCGGGGGAGCGGCGCCATAAACCCAAAGCGCCTGCACACCCTGGTAGGTCATCTGCCTCGTTCCGGCCCGGCCGCTTGATACGTCCCCGAGCAGAGCAGCCATCCCCTGTCGATCTGTGGGCTTCAGGTAGCGAGCCTGAGGTTGCTGTCGCCAGTCGGGCGAACCTTGCAAGCTTCGGTTGTGGAGGACGATTTCCAGCTTTTCTGCATCTGCGACCTTGTCGGGATGAAACACCAGGATCATGGCGTCGGCATCCTCTGCCCACTGTTCGGGGAGGTTCCAGTCGGCAAAGGGCTGATCGAAAATGACATCGAATGCTGTTACCCCTGCCAAAAGCCCTTCGGGGCGACGTACAGGGTGGGACACCACCATCATCAGACGACCGGTGGTCGCATCGGTCATGACAATCCCGTTAAAGCCATCTTTTTCCTTGGCCCCGCGATACCAAGCCCGCTGCCTGGAATCAAATTCAGGCGGGATGCCACCATGCCCGGGAAAACTTGCATGCAGACCGTTTTCGAGGGCGGTGTACTGCCAGTGGAACAGGCCCGGCCGAAGTTTTTGCAGCATCCGGTAAACCTCGGACATCGGCGCCAGCCGGGCCATGTCGTCAGTAACCGCCTCCTTGGCAATACCTGGAGCCAGGTGAAAGACCTGTTCCTGATAGGAGACCGGGACGGGAATCCGTTTCCCCTCGAGGGACAGGTGGGCATGACGTTCGGAGAGCTCGACCACAGGGGCGGGCAACCGGCCGAAGTCAAAATCATCCGAGGAATAAAAGCTGCGGCTTGCCGACACAGTGTCCGCAGCGAGGAGTCTTTCCACTTCACGGACCTGCAGCTCAACGGCCAGTCTCAAAAAGGCTTTGTCCCGCTCCAGAATCAGGCCGTAGTTCTCAACCAGGCTCTTCAGGCTCTGAACAGCATTGAGGTTTAGAAACTCACGAGCATCCGAGGCAAACTGCGCCCCCAGCCGCCGCATCGAGACCCGGTGCAAAGCAGAACTCAAAATCAGCGGCACCAGGGCAATCACCAGCAGCAGTGTCAGCAACTTGCCGCGAAATTTCATGAACCCTCCAGAAACATTGCAGGTTACTGAATTCTAACAGCAAAGGAACAAAACAAAAGGCAACCTGACCAGGAGCAGGGGGACTGGGGACTGGGGACTGGGGACTGGGGTCAGAAGCCAGAAGCCAGTGGGCAGTGGGCAGTGGGCAGTGGGCAGTGGGCAGTGGGCAGTGGGCAGTGGGCAGTGGGCAGTGGGCAGTGGGC
>CALZIZ010000209.1 GCA_945787465.1 uncultured Desulfuromonadales bacterium | reverse complement strand
CCGGTTTCGCCGGGAATGCTTCCCAGATCCTTACAGGCCCCCCGCAACCACTCGTCGAGCTTTGACAATATAGGAAAGTTGGGCAGCAATGCGGTCAAGATCAGCGCCGAGAGCAGAGGTCCGGAAATCTCCGAGCCGGTTGTAATCGATGAACCCTCCGCCGCTCCGCTGGTAAGAACAGCAAAGAGTTGCGGCATCTTGCCCAGGGAGACAAAGAGTATTCCAAGCGACAGAAAATAGGCCCACAGCGCCAGATAATAACGCGGCACAGTCATGCTCGACCTGGTGCTTCTGGGGGTATTGAATCTCCTTTGGGCGTCAACCAGAACCAGCACTGCGCCTATAACCCATTCCCAATCCCAGAGACCAGGCATCTTCAACCTCCTTTGAAACGGAAAGGTAACCAAGGTCAAAAAGAGGACAGTCGCTAACATTAACCTACACCAACCATATCGAAAGATGGAGTAGTGGCAATCACCAAGGCGAGTTTTCTTGTGCCTGGAGGGGGTTGGTTTGACGAGCAAAGGACTAAGAGGGGGCAGGCGTAATTTTGATGGCGTCGCAAAAAGTCCGTCCTACTGCGCTACACTGATTTTTCAGGACTTCGACCTACGACATGCATGCCTTCGCCCCTGAAAAACCACTAAGCCTTGCAGGACGAAATATTTGCTTAGCCATCTCAGGAGGTTTTGCGAGTGCTTCAATTTTGACCCTCAATCTTGACGAATTGAGGTTCTTCAGCAAGGAGGGACTATGGACCCTAAGGTCAAAGAGGCCATTCACCTGGCCGTGAGGCAGGAGGCCCTGGCAAACACATTGGGTATGAGGCTGGTCGAGCTTGAGGAGGGCCGTTCGGTGGTGGAGATGACCTGCAGGGCCGAGGTGATGAACAACATTTTCGGCCGGGTCCATGGCGGGGCGATCTTTGCGCTGATCGATGAAGCCTTTGAAACCGTTTGCCAGGCCGACGGGACCATTTCCGTAGGCCTTAACGTCAATGTCTCTTACGTTTCGAGCCCCGATGCCGAAGCAATTCTGCAGGCCGAGGCGCGGTTGGTCAGCAAAAGCAAAAGGACCGCAACTTACGATATCAAGGTCAGCGACCGTAAAGGGCAGCTTATCGCCACCTGCCACGCCCTGGCCTACCGCACCGGAACCCCCCTGCCCTTCCTCGACTGAAGCGCTTACCCGGCGGCTGTCACCTCAGGGATAGACCCGCGCCACGAACTCCGCCACGCAGGCCGGTTTCTTGCCGTTTTCAATATCAACGGTAATCAGGTAGACGATCTGCACCGCCTCGCCGACCCTTTCAGTGCTCTGCAGAACCGTGCGGGCACGGATTTTCGAACCGGCCAGCACCGGCGAGGGAAAGCGTACCCTGTTGGTGCCGTAATTGACCCGCATCCTCATTCCCGGGTAATTCTTCTGGAAAAAGTCAGGGTGATTGCTTTCTGTCAGGTAGGGCAGCAAAGACAGGGTCAGATAACCGTGGGCGACGGTGGCGCCATAGGGCGACTCTTTTCGGGCGCGCTCGGGGTCGATGTGAATCCACTGAAGGTCACCGGTGACATCGGCGAATTTGTCAATACGCTCCTGGTCGATGGTCAGCCAGGGGCCGACGTGGAGTTCCTGGCCCAGTTGAGGCTTGAGATGGTCGATGAGAGTATCTGCAGGTTTTTTGGCCATTGATTACCTCCGTTGATGTCGGGCTCCTCCGAGAGCTTACGCAGTTTCGCCCCTTCGGTCAATCCCCATGCCTCAGCAGCCGGCCCTCTCTGTGGACAACCCTGTGGATGTTTGGGGACAAAGACCACAAACATCCCACAAGTGTCTGATATTAAACATCCAAAAGCTGTGGACAAAACGGGCAGGCTCCGAGCGTCCCAAAAGACCTGGGCAGCCGCAGACCAGCCTTGAAGCCATTCTGGAGGAATACCGAATTTAACCTGGATCCGTGAGTTCAGGGCGGGAAAAGAGTGTAAGTGCTTGGCACTGAATAAGTGTTTCAAAAAATCTGAGGCGCACCCAAAGGTTCGTCGGTGATTTTTTGAGCGCTTAGGCAGGTCAATGACTTGCGCTATTGCCCGGTCAGAACTCACGGATTCAGGTTTAAACGTCAATTCCATCATTTGGCATTGGTGCTATAATTGTTCCACAGGTCTTCCTACCAGTGGGGGTATTCCATAAGCAGCAAAGAAGGAGTAGATCATGAAAAAACAGGAATATGAAAATATATGCCAAGCCATTAATGCTGGCCAGGAACACGAGGTTGAACATCAGATCACCCACCAGACCGCTAAAGTCGTTGCCTGCCACGGCATCAACTTCGAGGTCGACCTCGACGGTGAGCAGCACCAGAACTGGGCCCGGCAGAACTGCGAGACCTCATCCTGATACCAGGCGACCTCACTGAAGCATAAGCCGGCCGGGGCCTGCGTACATCAATGGGGGTGGCAAACAGAAAGGTGGGGTTTTGGTGGGCTTATGAAACCGAAAAAGATTGTCTCCCTTATCGCAAGCGCAACAGAGATCCTCTGTGCCCTGGGCTGCAAAAAACAGCTGGTCGGCCGCTCTCATGAATGTGACTTTCCACCCTCCGTCGGGTTGTTGCCAGCATGCACAGAACCGCGCCTGGAGGTTCAAGAAACGAATGCCGAAATTGACCCGCAGGTCAAGAACCTTCTGGAGCAGGCCCTTTCCGTCTACTGGGTGAACACTGTGCAGCTAAAAACCCTGCGCCCTGATCTGATCGTCACTCAGTCCCAATGCGAAGTCTGCGCGGTGAGTCTTAATGATCTGGAACATGCTTTGGAGGACTGGCTCGGAGCCAGGCCCCGTCTGCTCGCCCTGCAGACAAACCGCCTGGCAGACCTGTGGTCCGACATTACCCGGCTTGCAGAGGTTCTGGAAATGCCCGAGAGGGGTCGCGAACTTGTAGCGGGTCTGAGAGGAAGGGTGCAACATGTGCAAGACGTGTCCCGGCGGATCACATCACGACCGAGGGTTGCCTTTATCGAATGGATCGACCCGCTCATGGCCGGAGGCAACTGGATGCCCGAACTGATCGAAATGGCCGGCGGTATCGATGTGCTGGGGACCGCTGGGGAGCACGCGCCCCGGATCAGCTGGGAAACCCTGTGCCAGGCCGATCCCGAGGTCGTGGTGATTGCGCCTTGCGGGTTCAGCATCGAGCGCATCTGCTCGGAGATGCAGCACCTGACCTCAAAAGACGAGTGGGATCGACTGCAGGCGACCAGAGCCGGTCGCGTCTACCTTGCCGACGGCAATCAGTATTTCAACCGCCCCGGGCCGCGGCTCGCTGAATCCCTCGAGATTCTCGCCGAAATGCTGCATCCCCGAGTTTTCAATTTCGGTCACTGCGGCAACGGCTGGCTTCCCTGTCCACCGGCCAGCCGCTGAGCAAATTGTCTTAAATCGACTGGGGATTGCAAAGGTCTTCGGCCTCGTTAGCCTGGGCGCGGCAGTTGCGGCAGACATAGGCCGGCTGTGAAGAGCGTTTGCGAACCTCTTCAGTCTTTCCTTCCTCCATCAACATGCACAGGTGCTCGCGATGCTGTTGCGGTTTGCCGCAGGGGTTGTAAGTTCTATCTTTCATGGCAGCCCTCCTTCGGTATCCTTATCAGGCTCTCTTTGTATTATACCCGGGAATGTTCCGCAGGCAGCAGAAACCTCAGGAGCTGCGTTCTAACGAAACGGCCAAAGGCGGGCAAGGCCCGCCTTTGGCATCAAGATCATGCGACCTTCGAGCTGCACTCCTGCCCCGCGGGCGCTCCGGTCTCCAGTTTAAAGGGCCAGCCGAGAATCCCGCCTTCCATGTAGCGCACCTGTTCAAAACCTGCGGCCTTCAGAATCCTCAGGGCTTCGTAGCCACGCAGGCTGAGCTTGCAGAAGGGAACGATCGGCGTGTTTCGCGGCAACTCCTCGAGCCTTTCACGCAGCGCCCCAAGGGGCAGCAACCGGGCGCCGGGGATGCGCACCTCCCCATGCTCGGCCGGGGAACGGACGTCGAGGAAGATGAAATCCTCGCCGGCCTGACGCATCTCTTCAACGGTGACCGGATCGAGGCTTGCGGCAATGCCATCCATCTTGTTGCGCAGGGCGTTTGCCGCCTGGTGCAGCGGATCCATGGCCGACGAAAAGGGCGGCGCATAGGCCAGGTCGAGATTGGCCAGCTGATCAACGGTGGCCCCCAGGGTCAAGGCCGCCACCAGAGTATCGATGCGCTTGTCTACTGCCCCTGGGCCGATGACCTGGGCTCCGAGCAGTTTTCTGCTCACAGCGTCAGCAACCAGCTTGATCACAACCGGCTTGGCACCGGGGTAGATATGGGCCCTGTCCGGCGAGGGGACCAGCATCGAAACCGGCTCGGCACCCAGCAAGCGAGCGTCCTCCTCCGAAAGGCCGGTACGAGCGACATTGAGATCGAAGACCTTGACGATCAGCGAGCCCAGAATCCCCGGAAAACGCTCCTTTTTTCCGCAGAGATTGTCAGCGACCACCCTGCCCTGCTTGTTGGCGGTGGACCCAAGGGGGACATAGACCTTTTTCCCGCTGAGCAGATCAACCGATTCGACGCAATCGCCTGCGGCGTAAATCAGCTGATCGCTGGTACAAAGATGCTCGTCGACGGCAATGGCTCCGGTCGGGCCGATCTCCAGGCCGGCTTCCCTTGCCAGGCCCACCTCGGGCCTCACGCCGATAGCCATCAGCACCATATCGGCCTCGTAGCTGCCTTCAGAAGTCACCACACGGCGGATTCGGCCCGCCTCTCCCTCGAGGCGCTGCACCGCTTCTGCCAGGCACAGATTCACGCCGCTCTTGCGTAACTCCCGATGAACCAGCGAGGCCATGCCGAAGTCTAGAGCCGAGGCGAGCACCTGGTCCTTCATCTCGACCAGATTGACCTCGACCCCGCGGTGCACGAGGGCTTCTGCCACCTCGAGCCCGATCAACCCGCCGCCGACGATCACCGCCCGGCGGGCTTTTTGGGCAAGAGCCATGAGCTTTTCGGCATCCTCAGGGCTTTTGAGGGGATGCACGCCATCAAGGTCGATACCGGGGACGGGCGGCATTACCGGCCGATTGCCTGTGGCCAGCACCAGCTGATCGTAGCCCAGATCCTTCTCGGTGCCGCTTGTCAGATCCCTGATGCGCAAAAGTTTCTGCTGCCGATCGATGCTCATGGCCTCGGTTCGGCAAAGCACCTCAAAACCTTTGACCTTGGCAAAAAAGCCTGCATCACGCACCACTCCGGTGGGCGTCTGCATCACTTCGTCCAAATCGTCAAACAACCCTTCGAGGTAATACGGCAGGGCACAGGCCCCGTATGAAACCTTCTCTCCCCGTTCCACGACTGTGATCGAGGCCTCGGCATCGAGGCGCCTGGCACGGGAGGCGACTTTCATGCCGGCGGCAACACCACCGACTATAACGATACGACGCTTGGCGTTATCCATAAAAAAACATCTCCTTTGGGATGGTGTTTTTATCAATTTCAGCACCCTAGCAAAAGAGACACATTAATGTCAATACTTGAATATATGAATTAAGGGCTAATGAATGCAACACTCAGGCGCACATGGAGAAATCGCACTTACGACAGCGCCATTCGCCGTAAACCGTACTGTAATAGATCGAATTGGTGATATCGGGGGCAAACCCCAAGCCGTTGATATCATAATTGCCATAATAGCCGCACTTGGGGCAGAAACCGGCATCACTATGATGGATCGAGCGGCCCAGGGCCCACTCGAGAACGATTCTTTCATGTTTCACCAGGTTGTCATACTTTTCTCGCGATTCGTACATGGTGTTTATCCTGCCTTTCAGCATCGGCCCTGGCGTAAAAAACGAGAGGTCGATGCAGAGCTTTATGATTCCATTATATACAAAGATCCTCTCCTCTGTCCGAGCCCGGAATGAAAATTAATTCGTTGAAATCGCCACCTCCAGCCCCTAATATAGCCCTCGAATGAATACCGTTTGAAACGAGGTTGACGATGAAAGCGTACGTCCTAGCGGCCCCCGGGGTCATCCAATGCTCAGAGGAAGAGGCCCCCAGGCCGGGCGCGGGAGAACTGCTGACTGCTGCTTGACATCCGGGCCGCCCTGACCTGCGGTACCGACCTGAAAACCTACCGCCGGGGACATCCCAAAATCCCCCTGCCCTCGCCCTTCGGGCACGAGTTTTCCGGCACCGTAGCCGCCATCGGCGAGGGAGTCAGCGGCTTTGAGCCCGGCGATGCCCTCATGGCCGTACATACCGCCCCCTGTGGCAGCTGTTTCTACTGCCGGGCGAATCAGGAAAACCTCTGTGAAACGATCATGGAGACCAAGGTGCTGGGCGCCTTTGCCGAGCAGATATTGCTGCCGGCCCACATCGTGGCCCGCAACGTCTATCCCAAACCGCAGCACCTCTCCTTTGAGGAAGCAGCCTTTCTCGAGCCGCTCTCCTGCGTGGTCTACGGCGACCAGGTGCAAGCGCTGCGGCCGCACGAAACCCTGGTGATCATCGGTGCCGGCCCCATCGGACTGCTATTTCTGCTCCTCGCCAAGGCCCGGGGGGTCGACCGGGTAATCGTTACCGGAAAAAACACCGGTCGCCTTGAGATGGCCGCCCGGCTGGGCGCAGACCGGGTGGTGGACGTAACCCGCGAGGATGCCCTGCCACTGATTGCAGAGCTGACCGCCGGCCGCGGCGCTGATCAAGTCATTGAATGCACCGGCCGGCCCTCGGTCTGGGAGGCGAGCTTGAAGATGGTGCGCAAAGGCGGCAGGGTGCTGCTGTTCGGCGGCTGTCCTTCGGGCACCGAAGTGCGCTTCGACACCGGGCGGCTGCATTACGACGAAATCACCCTCGACGGGGTTTTTCATTTCACCCCCGAGGCTGTGGCCGAAGCCAGAGAGCTGCTGGTCAGCGGAGACATCGATGTCTCGCCCCTGATCAGCGGGCGTTTTCCCCTGACTGACCTGGAGCGGGCCTTACAGCTGCTGAGCCGAGGAGACGGCTTGAAATACGCATTGATTCCGGAGGCAGCAGATGACCCGGTTGCTCCCTGAAACCATGGCGGTGGCCATGGTCCACGATTTCAACGACATCCGCATTGAACGCCAACCGCTGCCCGCCATCGGCCCCCGGGAGATCCTGGTGAAAATCGCCGCCTGCGGTATCTGCTCGGGGGATGTGATGGACTGGTACATCCGCGCCAAAGCCCCGCTGGTGCTCGGCCATGAACCGGCCGGCACGGTGGTGGCCGTCGGTGCAGAGGTCAGCGCATTTGCCCCCGGCGACAGGGTCGCCCTGCACCATCACGCCCCCTGCTTCGTCTGCCCCCGTTGCCGGCGGGGTCTTTTCAGCCTTTGTCCGACCTGGAAAAAAAGCCATCTCGACCCGGGGGGGATGGCCGAATACGTTCGGGTGCCCGAAGAGAACCTGGCAGACACCCTGAAGCTGCCCGCACAGGTTTCCTTTGCCGACGCGACCCTGGTGGAGCCGACGGCCTGCGCCGTCAAAGGGATCAAAAAGAGCGGCCTGCAGCCCGGTGAGACGGTGCTGGTTACCGGAATGGGAACCATGGGCATGCTCAATCTCCTGGTGGCCCGTGCCTACGGGGCCGGCAGAGTCATCGCCGCAGACCTCGTCGACTGGCGCCTGGAACAGGCCCTGGGCCTGGGGGCGGACGCGGTCATCAATGTCAGCCGGGACAATCTGGCTGAGAAACTGGCAGAGTTAACCGGTAACGAGATGGCCGAGCGGGTGATTGTCGGCCCGGCGGCAACCGGGGCCATGGCCCAGGGGATCCGCGCCTGTGCGCCGGGAGGGACGGTTCTGCTCTTTTCACCGAGCCCGCCGGGGGACATCCTCGAGATCGAGCCCCACTTCATCTATTTTAACGAAATCACCATCGCCTGCTCCTATTCCTGCGGCCCTTACAATACTCGCGAGGCTTTGGAGCTTATCGGTCGTGGGAAAATCCGCGCGGCCGACCTGGTCACCCACAGATTCCCCCTCGAAGGGGCAGGGGATGCCTTCAGGCTTACCGCTAAGGGGGGTGACTCATTGAAGGTTCTGGTGGAACTGGAGGATCTGGCATGAATCAGAAGAGCAACCAGCCGGGCAACTGCGACTGGCTTCCGGAGGACAATCGCGAGGAGAAAAACGGGGCGAGCTGCGACTGGAGCGCCCCGCAACCTGTCGCCCCTAAAACCGACAACCGCAGCGCCATCTATACCTTTTGCGACGATTATACCTGGCAAGGGGTGGAGCAGGAGCGCTACAAGGCCGAAGCCGGGGGCTGGGCCGCCATCGCCCGCAATGTACTGATCGGGGCGCGGGGCGAAAGCGTCCTGTTCGACCTGCGTTATTTCGAAATCGCCCCGGGGGGGCACTCGTCACTCGAAAAACACCAGCATGAACATGTCGTGGTCGGCATCCGCGGCCGCGGCCAGGTCCTGCTTGGCGGTAAAATCCACCAGGTCGGTTTTCTCGACACCCTCTACCTGGCCCCCGACGACCCCCACCAGCTGCTCAACCCCTTTGACGAGCCCTTCGGTTTTTTCTGCATCGTCAACCACGACCGCGACCGTCCGCGCCCCGTAGATGCGGATGAACTCAAGCAACTGCTTGCCGGGTCAGCAGGAAAAGCGATCCTCCCCTGAAAAGAGCGATACTTCGACGAAAAAAAGCGCCACTTAAGGCGCTTTTTTTTTGGGGGGGGGAAAAGTGTTGTGAACTCTTGGTGCAGGACACCCGGTTGCCTCATGCGGGCCGGGCATTTCCGAGGGTAAAGGGTTGCAGACGAAAGATATCGAGGGGCACATCCTCTCCGTAGCAGATTCCCTCCTGATGCACGTAAGCCACCTCGCCGCTGACCACCAGTTGCCCGAAGCGGGCATGCAACCGTGCCTGCCGGCATTCGATATGAACCGGGCACTGCTCGATCAGCGGGGCCCCTTCCAGAAGCCCTTCTTTCAGGGTCATGCCTGAGCCTTCCACGGGAACCAGTCCCCGCCGGGCCAGACGACGAAAGCATTCAGGCTGCTGCTGAATGTTCTGTGAGATAAGATTAACTGCGAACTCTGCGCCCCGCAGCATATTGGCGGCAGGCCCCTGGCGGGAATTAAAAGCGACTGAAAGCCTGGCCGGGCAACTGCCGACAACGCCGATCCACCCCACGCTGACGACCTGAGGTTCGCCGCCCGCATTTCTGAAACTCAGAAGAGCGCAGGGGATCGGATAATAGAGGGGGGAGAGCAGGGTATTTTCTTCGATCATCAAAAATTCCTTCAGCGCAGACTTTTACCTGGACTTAAGTAAACCATGAAATCCTGCAATCTCAAGCGCAGCGCGGATTTTATTCTTGACAGGCCAGGTAGACTTTACTAATAATTTAACAACCACTCCCTGGAGGATAATGAGCATGAAATTTTCTACCAAGAGTCGTTACGGGCTGCGCGCCCTTTTCGACATGGCCTATCACTCCGGCACCCTCCCCGCCCAGATCAAGGATATCTCTCGCCGCCAATCGATCTCCCCGCGTTACCTGGAACAGATTTTTCAGGACCTGAAGCGGGCTGGTTTGATCAAAAGCCGCCGGGGCCCGCAAGGAGGCTATTTTCTTGCGAAAAAACCTGAAGAGATTACCGTTCGGGACATTATCCTGGCCGCAGAGGGCGAGTTGTTCCTGGTTGCCTGTACCAAGGAAGCCAAGGGGTGTAAAGACCGCTGCGAGTTTGACAACCGCTGCGTCACCCAGAAAATCTGGAAAGAGGCAAACAGCCGTCTGAACAATTATTTCGACTCGGTGACACTGCGCGACCTGTGTAACGAAGGCAAGTCCCTGGGGATCGAAAAAGAACTCGACCACCGGTTCATGTATTTCATTTAACGTTTCGGGAGGAATATCAATATGCCAGCCGTCATCAGCGACAGCCCCCTTGGCCAGATCTGCAACACCCCCTTGGTTCGCATTGCCTTGGCCGGACCGGAAAGTGCCGCGGTCTGGGGAAAACTCGAAGCCAGCAACCCTGGCGGAAGCGTCAAAGACCGTATCGCCCTGGCCATGATAGAGAAGGCTGAAAAGGACGGCTGCATCAAGCCTGGCGACACTATCGTCGAACCGACCAGCGGCAACACCGGAATCGGCCTCTCCCTGGTCTGCGCCTCCAAGGGCTACAAGCTCATCCTGACCATGCCCGACACCATGACCCTCGAGCGGCGGCGTCTGCTTGGAGCCTACGGGGCCGAGCTGATCCTGACCCCCGGGGCCCAGGGAATGCGCGGTGCCATTGACAAGGCCGAGGAGATCGCCAAAAAGAAAAAGTGCTTTATGCCACAGCAATTCAAAAACCCCGCCAACCCCCTGGTCCATGAACAAACCACGGGTCCGGAGATTCTCAAGGCCCTCGACGGCAAGGTCGATGCCTTTGTCGCCGGCGTCGGCACCGGCGGCACCATAACCGGCGTGGGGCACGTACTGCGGGCTCACAATCCCGAGGTGAGGATTACCGCGGTCGAGCCGAGTGACTCGCCGGTCCTCTCAGGCGGCGACCCCGGCCCCCACAAGATCCA
Organism: uncultured Desulfuromonadales bacterium; assembly: GCA_945787465.1. Taxonomy (GTDB): domain Bacteria; phylum Desulfobacterota; class Desulfuromonadia; order Desulfuromonadales; family Trichloromonadaceae; genus CALZIZ01. The sequence goes on along the minus strand of CALZIZ010000209.1, from coordinate 4,990 downwards.
GGGCATCGGTGCGGGCTTTGTCCCCGATGTCCTCGACACCTCGGTCTACCAGGACATCATCACCATCAGCAACGATGAGGCCACCCAGATGGCCCGACGACTGGCACGGGAAGAAGGCGTCTTTGTCGGCATTTCAGCAGGGGCCAACGTGTTCGCCGCCCTGCAGCTGGCAAAAAAGCTCGGCCCCGGCAAGAACGTGGTCACCGTGCTCTGCGACACCGGCGAACGCTACCTGTCAACGGGGATCTACGACTGAGCCCTGGAAACAACCAAGGCCGGCGGGACATCCTGCCGGCCTGTTTTTTTCAGCAAAACAGAAACCAAAGGCTTTGATCGCCACCAAGGCACCAAGGCACCAAGGCACCAAGAACACCAAAGACTTCAAAAACTGTCCATATGCTTTAATCTTAGTCTACCCAAACTTGATTCTCGGGGCTAAAGCCAGGGCTGGCTCCACTCCGTTCGGCCTGAGCCTGTCGAAGGCCCTGGAAGCGTCTGCTGAACCAATGCTTCGACAGGCTCAGCATGAACGGCAGGCAAATAAGTTTCTCGCTGTCCTTGGTGCCTTGGTGGCAAATCCCTGGTTTTCACAGCCGGGGCGAATAGCGCATTTTAGAAAGTCAAACACTTACAATTCAAGGAAAACCCCATATACTATGACACTAGACCAGAGATATCAGAATTTGCAGGCCTTGCTTGAAGAGATGGGCTCGGTGGTCGTTGCCTTTTCCGGAGGGGTTGATTCCACCTTTCTGCTCAAGGTGGCGCGGGACGTGCTCGGTGCCGAGCAGGTGCTGGCCCTGACCGCCACCTCCCCCACCTATCCCCAGTTCGAGTTTGAACAGAGCCAGTCACTGGCGGCCGGAATGGGCGTGCGCCAGGTGGTGGTGGAAAGCAATGAACTGGAGATCCCCGGCTTCTCTCAAAACGATCCCCGGCGCTGCTACTACTGCAAAAGCGAGCTGTTCACCATCTGCCGCGACAAGGCCAGGGAGCTTGGGTTCAAAGATATCCTCGACGGCTCCAACCTCGATGACCTGAAGGACTATCGCCCGGGGCGCGAGGCTGCCTGCGAACTGGCGGTACGCTCCCCGCTGATGGAGGCCGAACTGACCAAGGACGACATCCGCCAGCTGAGCCGACGGTTGGGTCTTCCCACGGCCGAAAAACAGCCCTTTGCCTGCCTCTCCTCGCGTTTTCCCTACGGCACTGAAATCACCGCCGAGCGCCTGAAACAAATCGATCGCTGCGAAACGTTTTTACGCCTCCACGATTTTCGCAACTACCGGGTCCGCTATCATGGTGAGACCGCCCGCATCGAGGTGGCTCCCGGCGAAATTTCCCGCTTCATGGACGAGGCGCTGCGCAGCGAGCTGGTTAAGGAGTTCAAGGAGGCCGGCTTTACCTACGTCGCCCTCGACCTGCAAGGTTATCGTACTGGAAGCATGAATGAAGTGAACCCCTGACCTGGCTACCAGCCGTCAAGGAGGGAGCATGCCGCGAAATAGTGCCTTACTCGCCGTCTGTTTTTGCGCCGGTCTCATCGGTGCACTTTTTAGCAGCCTGGTCGCCTGGCTCAGCGGCTTCTGGGGCATCACCGAACTTGCAGGGGTGTCCCTGGCCCCGGCATTTACCCTCAGTTGGCTTTATCCTCGCCTGGTCTGGGGCGGCATCTGGGGCCTGGTCTACTTTATCACCGTCGGCTCCCCCCGCGCCCGTTGCCACTGGGTGCGCAAGGGCCTCTGCGTGAGCCTGCTGCCAAGTGCCACACAGTTGTTTTTCATCTTTCCCTCCCAAACCACCTTCGGCACCCTGGGCCTTGAGCTGGGGACCCTCACCCCGCTGTTCGTGATCTTCTTCAACCTGGCCTGGGGGCTGTTCACCGGCGTCTTCACCCGCCTGCTCTGGGGCCGGGGGTGAAAAAATCCTTCGTCACGCCCTGGCGCGTTCTGGCTGCCTGCCTGCTGCTGGTCGCCATCACACTGGCAGGCTGCGCTGAGGCCGAAGAGGCCCCCGTCCGCGGTCAGGTCCAGTGGATCTACGACGGCGATACCATCAAGGTTGCCGGCATCGGCAAGGTGCGGCTGATCGGCATCGACACCCCCGAGCGCGAAGATTCCGACCGCGACCGCTTCTATCGCCGCTGGGATATCCCCCCGAAGCGTCTGCGCAGAATCGCCTCAGAAGTGCTGCAATTCAACATCTCAAGGGTCAAGGGCAAAACCGTGACCCTGAGTTTCGACCAGGAAAAAACCGACCGTTTCGGTCGCACCCTCGCCTACGTCGCCTTGCCCGACGGCCGCCTGCTCAACCGCCTGCTGCTTGAAAAAGGCTACGCCACCGTCTACCGCCGCTTCGACTTTCGCCTCAAGGACGATTTCCTCACCGCCGAGAATATCGCCAGGAACAAGCAACTCGGTCTCTGGAGCAGGTAAAAGGCAATGGGGGTAATTGGTAATTGGAGATGGGGGATGGGTTGTAAACAACAACCTCTGTCAACTCTGGACTGACCAACCCCATGCATTCCCGCCCAGAATCGCCGCGGGAATGACGGTGGAGAGGTGCACAGGTTCGTGATTTTTCTCCCGGCTATCTCCATCTTGGCTCAAATGCAATAAGCAGGCAGTGAAACACCCGACATCCCTAACCCGTCATCCCCGAAGGCCTTTGTCGGGGATCCAGCTTTTAAAACCTTGCCTTTCTCCTTTCTCCTTTAACCTTTAACCTTTCCCCTGGTTTCAAGTTCATTCCGCACAAAATTCAGCGTCCCGCCAGCAAGCAAATGCTGGCGTTGGCGATGCGAAACCTCGAACAGGGTCAGCACGATTTTACCATCCACCTTGACCGGGATTTCGGTGTCGCCCTGTTCCAAGTGCCGGCGGATTTGGGGAAATTCGACCACCTTCCCCTTCTCGAAGAGGTCGTAATCGGCCGGATCCTTAAAACTCAGCGGCAGGATGCCGACGTTGCAGAGATTGGCCTTGTGGATACGGGCAAAGCTTTTGACGATCTTGGCCCGAACGCCGAGGAAGCGGGGTGCCAGGGCCGCGTGCTCGCGGCTTGACCCCTGGCCGTAGTTCTCGCCGCCGATCACCACCACATTCCCCTTGGCCTTGCACTCTTTATGAAAATCAGGGGCGATCTGGTAATAAACGAACTCGCTGATGGCCTCGATATTTGAGCGCAGGGGCAGCACCTTGTTGCCCGCGGGCATGATGGTATCGGTGGAAATGTTGTCTTCCACCTTGATCACCACCTCAGCCTCAAACGATTCGGGCAAGGGATCGAAAGCGGGCAGCGGCTTGATGTTAGGCCCCCGCTTTACCTCGACCTTGCGCGACTCCTTCGAGGGAAAGATGATAGAGCCTTCGTCGACGATATATTGCTCCGGATCGACGACCCTGGGGTAGGCCATTTCTTTGCCCATCTCGCGGGGGTCTATGACCACCCCCTTGAGGGCTGCGGCCGCGGCGGTCTCCGGCGAGCAGAGGTAGACCTGGTCGCCCTTGGTCCCCGAACGCCCAGGGAAGTTGCGCGGGAAGGTGCGCAAACTCACCTGGCCGGTGCCGGGGGCCTGTCCCATGCCGATACACCCCAGGCAACCCGACTGGTGGATGCGCGCCCCGGCCATCAACAGGGCCATCACCCCGCCGTGCTCGGCGAGGTTCTCCAGCACCTGGCGGCTACCGGGATTGATGTGGAAGTAGGTCTCCGGATGATGGCGCCGCCCTTCGACAATTTTCGCCGTCACCAACAGGTCGCGAAACGAGGAGTTGACGCTGGAGCCGACGATCACCTGGTCGACCTTGAGCCCGGACACCTCGCTCACCCGTTTGATGTTCCCCGGCGACGAGGGACAGGCGATCAGCGGTTCGACCCTGGACAGGTCGATCTCGTCGTGCTCGTCGTAGCCGGCGCCCGGGTCGGCGGAAAGCTCCACCCAGACGTCACCCCGCCCCTGGGCCTCGAGGTATTGGCGGGTACGATCATCGGAGGGAAAGACCGTGGTTGTCGCACCGACCTCGGTCCCCATGTTGCCGATGGTCTCGCGGTCTGTGGCCGAGAGGGTCACGACCCCAGGGCCGTAGTATTCGATGATTTTACCCACGCACCCCTTGACATCATAACGGCGCAGCATCTCGAGGATCACGTCCTTGGCACTGACCCAGTCGGGCAGCGCTCCGGTCAGCTTCACCCCGAGCACCCTGGGGCTGGGGAAGTAGTAAGGCCGGCCGGCCATGGCCATGGCCACGTCGAGCCCGCCGGCGCCGATGGCGAGCATCGACACCCCTGCAGCCCCTGGCGTATGGCTGTCGGCACCGATCATGGTCAGCCCCGGGCGACCAAAGCGCTCCATGTGTACCTGGTGCGACACCCCGTTTCCAGGCAGGCTGAAGTGGATGCCGTAGCGGGCGCAAGCCGTCTGCAGGTAACGGTGGTCATCGGCGTTCTTGTTGTCGGTTTCCAGCAGATTGTGGTCGACGTACTGGGCACTGAGCAGGGTTTTGACCCTGTCGATGCCCAAAACCTCAAATTCGAGCATCGCCATGGTGCCTGTGGCGTCCTGCAGCAGCGTGTGGTCGATCTTTATCCCAATCTCCTCGCCGGCGGCCAGTCGGCCCTCGACCAGGTGAGCTTCGAGAATTTTTCGGGTGAGATTCTTGCCCATGATGGTTCCCCCTTTTTTCGCGGGTTACACCACCAATATTACCAGACGAGGGCCGCCATTCCAGTGTCTCTACCGGCGTGACGGCCCTCTGGGTAATGTGCCGATAAGCTGGATTATTCGATGTATAGACTTCGAGCGTTGGGACAGGGCCAAGGACAGCGTCAAGGGGGCTCTAATCTAATTTTCATCCCCACTTATTTCGACATCGATCTGGCGGTTCTGCACCGAAAGGTTTTTGGGCAACCTGACCTTAAGCACACCATCCTTGCAGCTGGCGCGGGTCCCGTCCCGGTCAATGCTGGCCGGCAGCGCAAAGGTGCG
>CALZIZ010000208.1 GCA_945787465.1 uncultured Desulfuromonadales bacterium | reverse complement strand
ACGTTCGTCAGCCACGACATAGATGATCTCGTACTGGCGGAAGAACCCTTTGATGGTGGAATAATCCTCCCCCTTTTCCTTGCGGGTCTCAATGGAGAAACAGACTTTTCCTTGACCCTCGAAGTCAAAGCTCATGATGGTATGGGCTATATTCGGCGATCCCCAATAGACCAGAAAGAAGTCGACACCCTTCAATTTAGACAGATTAAAGGTTTTGTCGTAGTGACGGAGGGTAAAGTCGGTTTCGGTCCGGTAATCGCTATTGCGGATGTTGTGGACCGTGACCTTGTCTCCGGCAATATCTGCCCAGGAAAGAGTCGCCAGATCGGGTTGCCAGTCCCGGTTATTGCTCGGCGGCATGAGCAGCCACCAGGTGAGCACCAGTGCAAAAGCGGCCAGAAAACCCAGTCGGGTTCGTCTGGTGCTGTACTTGCCAAGCAGAACCAACAGGCTGCCAATTGCAAAAACACCGGCACCCCATGGCCGCACAGGAGCAGGCAGGTTTGAGTAGAAAATGGCGACTGTAGCCCATCCCGACATCGCCAGCAGGCAAAATCGAACAAAAGCTTTTCCCAAACCATTAACCAAACGTTTCATAAACTAGCTCCGATATTCGATTGATGAGAGCCCGAAATATCTCTATTAATAACACGCCCGTTTTCGTCCTGGCAGTGGTGCCTTGTAGGACAGCCCCCCCATAAAGTTAACCGGAGCAACTTTAAGGATTTTTTTGGTTAGTGCCCAAGGTCAACGTTATAACAAATCAGTATCTGACTTGATTATTCCTGATCACTCTACACCCAACAAGCTTATCCCTGCTCGGTTGCCGGCGGCGTGTACCACAGCTCCTTTGGGACGACCTTCGGTTCGGCCGGGTCTCCCATGTACACCGGTGACATGATCTGCACGCCATTCTCATTGAACACATCCTGAATGTTGCGACACATTCCGGTGTGCAGCTCCATCATCCGTGAGGCGTCGTCGCAATAGGCATTGAGTTCGTAGTTCACCGCGAAGTCGGCCAACAATTTCTGCCGTATGAACGGCTTGGGTTCCTTGAGAAAGCCTTCGGTGCGTTCGGCGGCCAGTAACAACATCGCCTCCACCTGACGCCACGGCACATCGTAGCCGATCCCGACCGTGGTATGCAGGATCAGGCCCTGGTCACGGGCCATGGTGCTGTAGTTGGTCACTTCGCCGTTAAGGATGGTCGAATTCGGGATCACGACCTCTTCATTTTTCGGTGTCCTTAAATGGGTGACCAATACGCGCATTTCCGCAACGTCACCCACAGTGGCACCGATCTTTACCCGGTCACCAATTCTGAAGGCACGCCGGTAGGTCATAGTGTAGCCGGCGATCACATTGGAGATAACGGAGGTTGAACCGAGAGAAAACAGAACCCCTAGCAGAACCGAGACCCCCTTGAAGGCAGCCGACTCAGATCCTGGAATAAATGGATAAGCGATCACCAGCGCGAAGAGGATGATCCCTACTCGCACAATCCGATAAGTCGGCCATGCCCAATCGGCCTCGAATCTTTTTATTTGCAGACGCTTATTTTCGATCGCGGTAAACACGACGCGGGCCAACTTCAATTCATAACGCGTGATGAAAAACAACACCACCAGGAACACCAGGCTTGGGATAAAATTGATGACGGCATCAACCATGCCGCCAAGGGGGCTCGCCACAAATTGGAGTAGCGTGTGGGCGGTGTACCGCGTCTGCGGAAACAAACTCAGCGCGAAGTTTACGAATACGTAAACCAGAAACATAACGACCAGTACCCGCAACATCTGCAGTGCACCGAGCAGGAGGCCCCAGAGCTGCTCTCCACGGAAAATACGTTGAGAACGCGTTTCAAGGTTCTCCATATAGCGTTTGACGCGACGCTCCAGAAATCCGTTTAGACGGCGAAAGCCCCAGAACACGCCGAGCAAGAGCGCAATCAGCACTACCGTGCTTCCGAGTGCATACAGTGCGTTTTTTCTTAATACGGCCGGCTGGCGATCATGACGGTAGTTATTGATGGACTCGGCAATGCTAATTCGTAAGGTCTCGGCAAGCACAGTCCGGCGAATCCCTTCAAATTCGGCATCCGCTTCCAGTACCGATAAAATGGCCTTACCGCTCTCACCCGGAAAGATCTGGTGAAAGTTACCTGTATCTTCGACCCGGAGTGTCTTGGGATCGAATTTCGAATCTTGCGCCAATGCCTCGATGCGCCGTGCGGTCTCATGTGCCCGGCGTTTGGCCGGGTAAGCCGACACCCCTACTACATGAAACCGAACCTTGCCGTTAACCACCACCGGGGCCGTATCCACTATTCTGAAGGTGTCGGCTGGTTCGGCGTGCTTGAGTTCGGTCTGGGCTTGCGCGCAAACGACCTGTGACAGCAACAAGGTGATAACAAGCAACAGCAACGATAGGAGGCTGCGCGCAACTGGATCGGCCAACCTGACCGTACTGCGGAATAGCTGAGCTGTTTCAGAATTGCGTGTAGTGGTTAGCATTATCACAACCCTCCTTTCTTGAGATCAAGCCAGGCGGTAGCAAAGACAGTCTCAGTGTTTCCTTGAAAAAAGGGCCTTATAAGCGCTATGCGCACGCACGCTTATTCAACCAGGATTCGATTGAGTTGTTTCAACATATCTCCTCCTGTTGCGCCAATGGTTTAAGAGACAGAAGGCTTTCATAACCAATAGATGGTTCCTAGTCAGTGACAATCCAACTTTTTAAAAGCGGTATTTGACCCCGAGCATGGGCCCGCTGAAGTTAATGTCGTCAATAGTGTCACCACCATCAGTCTCCCACTCAAGGTGACGGTACCCGGCAACCAGATCGAATTTTTCAAGTGTCAGGCGACATGTAATACTGACCCCTAACGACACCGAAAACTGACCCCCCTCCCAAAGTGGAGGAAGCAATGGATAATATGAGATATAAGATTCTTCATTCTGACAACTCGAACCTGAAGAAGGATCTTATGCTGCTCCCTGATGACGTTGCCGCCATATTGCGGCTCAAAGAGCTTGGCTGGGGCGCCAAGACCATTGCCCGCGAGTTGGGCATCAGCAAGACCACGGTAAAGAGCTATATCCGGCAGGGCGGCTGGGTGCCGTATCAATCGCCGAAAAGAGCCAAGGCCCTCGACGGCCTGGATGGCTGGCTAGAAGAAAAATTCAAACAGCACCAAGGCAATGCCGACGTAGTTCGCCAGGAACTGCAGGCCCAGCACGGGATTGAAGTTTCCCTGCGGACCGTGGAGCGTGCTGTCCAGCCGTTCCGACAGCAGTTGATGGCTGAGGCTAAAGCCACCCTTCGTTTCGAAACCCCAGCGGGGAGGCAGCTCCAGATCGATTTCGGAACCACCACCGTGGAGATCGCTGATGAAAAAATTCGAGTGCGCTTATTTGTCGCCACGCTAGGCTTCTCGCGCCGTCCCTTTGTCGCAGCCTTTCGCCACGAACGTCAGTCCGCCTGGTTTCAGGGGCTGGAGGGGGCCTTTGCCCATTTTGGCGGTACCCCCGAACATGTCCTGGTCGACAACGCCAAGGCCCTGGTAACCCATCATAATTCGGAGACCCGAGAAGTGGAGTTTAACGATCGGTTTCTGGCCTTTTCTTCCTATTGGGGCTTTACTCCCCGAGCCTGCGCCCCCTACCGGGCACAAACAAAGGGCAAGGACGAAAGTGGCGTCAAATACGTCAAGCGCAATGCCGTTGCCGGCCGCCGCTTCGAATCATGGGAGCAGTTCGAAGCCCACCTGGATTGGTGGATGCGGGATATCGCAGACGTCCGCATCCACGGCACCACCGGCGAAAGGCCTATTGACCGCTTCGACAGAGAGGAAGCCCAAGCTCTGAAGCCCCTTGAGGGGCGCCCACCCTTCCAGCAGATGCGTGAACTTTCCCGCAGGGTCAACAATGAAGCCTGCGTCGAGGTCGATACCAACTGCTATAGCGTTCCCTGGCAGCTGATCGGCACGCAGGTCACGGTACAGGTTGCCGATGCGCAGGTGACGGTCATTGCCGGGCAGGACGAAGTAGCTCGCCATCCTCAGAGCACAGGGCAAAGGCAGCGGCTAATCGACCGCAAGCACCTCGAAGGCATCGTGGGAATGCCAAAGCCTCATCCGCCTTCAAATCCCTTACCTGAGGCGCCGCCTGCGCCGGAAGCGGCTTTGGCGAGGCCTCTGGCCGACTATGAAGCCGTTGCAGGAGGTGCCTGGTAATGATGACTCACGACCACCTCTTGCAGATGCTCACGCGACTGAAACTTACCGCCATTCGCGACCAAGTGGATAGCTTGCTCGACGAAGCGGCCCGGCGGGATCTCAATCTCAGGGAAGCCCTGGTCTTCCTGTGCGAAGCCGAAGTGGCCCGCAAAGACCAACGGCGTATCCAGATGGGCACTAGCATCGCCAAATTCCCTTATGTGCGGACCCTGGACAGCTTTGAGTTCGAGGCTCAGCCATCGCTCGATCCTAAGCAGATCCGGGAGTTGGCGACCTGTCGCTGGATCGCGAACGGTGACACGGCACTTCTTCTCGGGCCACCTGGGGTCGGCAAGACCCACTTGGCGGTGGCTTTGGGCAGAGAGGCGATCCGGTGCGGCTATTCCACCCATTTCACGACCGCCGCCGCACTGATGACCAGCTTATCCAAGGCGCATCTGGATGGAAGGCTTGATGAGCGACTGACCCACTTCGCCAAGCCCAAGCTGCTCATTATTGACGAAATCGGTTATCTGCCCTTCGAACCCAATGCCGCGCATTTGTTTTTTCAACTGGTCTCTCGCCGCTATGAACGAGGCAGCCTCCTGCTGACCAGCAACCGCTCCGTAGGGGAATGGGGTAACGTCTTTGGCGATGCCGTGGTCGCCACGGCCATTCTCGACCGATTGCTGCATCACAGTCACGTCATTACCATCCGGGGCGACAGTTTCCGCCTCCGAGAGAAGCGTCGCTCAGGCCTGATGCAGACTCCTGCACTGGCCACTGAAAACCAACTACCCAATACCGACAGGGGGGCCAATTCTCCGTGTCGCTAGGGGGTCAATTGCTGATGTCGCTTGACATCAAGCCTGTAGCCCGCTACGGGCCAGGCCTGCCAGGTCAGCTGACTGTCTCCAGCCCCAACATCTGCATAACAGGAGAGATACCAGCTGTCACTGAGGTCAATTAACACTTGAGCACCAATGATGCCGTCCAGAACATCCCCGGAATCGGAATCCTTGATTTTTCCTGCCCCAACGTCCGCATCTAAATCAACATCCAGATAAAAGTAGCGTGCACCGACCAGCAGGTCGAGACTGGTCATATCATCTTCAAAAACACGATAGGCAACCCCAAAAGTCGACACGAAACTTTCCAACTTCACATCGATATCGATCTTTGCTGGGATTCCAATGATGTTCGCTGTGGAACTGGTTTCTTGGTGAATACTCAGGTAGATGATATCTGCAATCAACGTCCATCTGCCTTTATGGGCTGCTAATATGCCCATGAGGCCACCATCAAGATCGTCCAGGAGGTCAGTGAATGAGACATCGATCTCATCACCGGCCGCATCCGTCCCTTCAACCCCCGCAGCCCAAAGGTAAGCCGCACCGGTGAACTTCCAGCGGTCCGGGTCGGAGTCCGTTTCGGCCGTAGCGGGCAACGCTGTCGCCAGGAAGCAACACAAAATAAGGGCCAGGCCAGTTGTCAAACGTTGTAAATAGCATTCCATACTCAAATCCCTGTAAGCTTATTGAGAAACCAAACAGTTAAAGGTTATTGTTTTATAGCAATCCAGTTTCGTTTATGGCTTCTGCCCCAGTACCTCCAATAAAACCTCTCCACTCGCTCCGGACGGGGGTTTGGCACCGACGATATTCGCTAAGGTAGATGCAACGTCAACCGTATGGACCCTGCGTGAAACTGTCTGCGGCTTTATATTGTGCCCTGCAAAAATAATGGGAACAAAGGTGTCATATGGCCACGGAGAACCGTGCACCACTGCTACTGAAAGGCCGTCCAGATCATTGATAAACCAACCCGGCTCAAAAACGACATAGACATTACCGGATCGCTTGGGATGGTAATTATTGGTCATCGCCCGAGTAAGGTAATTATCAGCCACGACACCGCGTGCCAAAGCGGTACTGGAGACAGCGGTCGAAACGCCTGGAAAACGAACCAGTTCATCAACA
>CALZIZ010000207.1 GCA_945787465.1 uncultured Desulfuromonadales bacterium | reverse complement strand
GCTGATATCTAACCCGATAACCTCAGCCTTGCGTCCGAACACCGCAGCCAGTGGCAAGCCGACATAACCCAATCCGACCATTGCGATTTTTGCCGCTCCGGTTTTGATCCCCTCTACTGTAACCATACTATCCCAAGCTCCTTTACGTTTTCAAAGCCTGCCTATAAAAAAGAAAAGCCCCCGCTTTGCTCTTTTCCAGCTGAGCCAAGGGCCTCTTAAAATAACCAATAAATCGCATTTAACCTACTGTCAGATCGCGACAATTTCACTTTTTCGCAGGGCGGAAAACTATCACATACTCAGGGTTCGGTCAATGGATATTTGAGAATCCATTAAACCTGGGATTCTATCGGGAAAGGATATAATCAGCTGCCTGCCCCAGATCTGCAAACTTGGGAATCGCTGACAATTCCTCGCTTTCCGCGCAAGACGCCCCATAACCAGTCAATACAAGCAGGGATCTGCACCCGGCAGCCTGTCCCGCTTCAATATCGGCAGGCTTGTCACCAACCATGAAGGATTGGCTGAAGTCTATGTCGTAGTCCCTTTCGGCATCGAGCAGCATGCCAGGCCTCCCTTTTCGACACAAACAATCCTTGAGCCACTCTCCCCTGCCCTCGGTGGGATGATGGGGACAGATGTAAAATCGATCCACCCCTGTTCCGAAGCGACGCAATTCACTCTGCATGTGCTGATGGAGACGCTCAACGTCATCCACCCCAAAGAACCTCCGGGCCACCCCGGACTGGTTGGTCACAACAATAACCAGAAACCCGGCGTCCTTGAGGCGGCGAATCGCCTCGGGAGCCCCGGGGATAAACTCAAAGTCCTCGACCCGGCAAAGGTAATCCTTTTCAACATTTATGGTTCCGTCTCGATCCAGAAAGACGGCCTTTTTCTTGACACTCGTCACTCGTCACCCGTCACTGGTCTCTGATCCCGATATTGATCCAAGATTCTTTCAACAATACCTGTGGTCGACTTGCCGTCAACGAATTGGATCAGCTCGACCCGGCCCCCATAACTTTCCACCAGATCCTTGCCGACAACACCCTCGGGCGTGTAATCGCCACCCTTGACCAGAATATCCGGCCGCAAGAGTTCGATCAACTCCATCGGTGTATCTTCATTAAATACCACCACATAATCAATGCATTTAAGAGCGGCCAGAATGTGAGCCCGTTCCTCCTCACCGATCAGTGGCCGCTTGGGGCCCTTGAGACGCTGGATCGATGCATCGGAGTTAAGCCCCATGACCAGCAGATCGCCCAACTTCCGCGCTGCCTGCAGGTATTTGACGTGCCCCACGTGCAGCAGATCGAAGCAGCCGTTGGTAAAGACGATTTTTTTTCCAAGAGCCCGATCAGCCTCCAGCGCAACCTTCAAGGTGTCGCGATCCTTGATTTTCAAGTCGCTGTCTTGGTGCAGGCGGCCAGCGACTTCGAGAATCTCCTTGGGCGATACGGTCGATGTTCCGACCTTGCCGACAACGATACCTGCGGCCAGATTGGAAACATGGGCGGCCTGCTCCAGGGAAAGCCCCGCAGCCAGCCCCACCCCGAAAAGCGTCAAAACCGTATCGCCGGCCCCTGAGACATCATAGACTTCACGGGCTTCGGTGGGCAGCTGCAGATGTTCTCCGCTACGCAGGAACAGGCTCATTCCTTCCTCGCTGCGAGTGAGCACCAGGGCGTCAAGGTCAAGTTCGTCGCAGAGTTTGCGCCCGGCACTATTAAGGGACTTCTCATCTTTTATCTGGATGCCCGAAGCAACTTGGGCTTCTTTTCGATTCGGGGTAAGCAAAGTTGCACCACGATATTTGGTGTAATCCGCCCCTTTTGGGTCAACAACCACGGGAATCCCTTCAGCTTTACCGATGGCGATAATGTCCCGCAACACACCCTCGGTCAAAACTCCCTTAAGGTAGTCTGAGACCAGCAAAACCTGGAAGTTCCCCGCGACGCTGCGTACATAATCGACCAGTTGTTGCTCAAAGGCGGGTGCGATCGCATCGCGACTTTCCCGGTCAATTCGGAGCATCTGCTGATTGCTGGCAAGGATTCTGGTTTTTCGACTGGTCTTGCGCCCCGGCGCCAGGAAAACCCCTTGGGCATTGATCGCCCTTTGGTTAAGCATCTTACGCAGGGCCCTACCATCCTCATCCTCGCCGACAACACTGGCGACATGGACCTCGCAGCCCAGGGAGACCAGGTTGTTTATGACATTGCCCGCCCCGCCAAGGCGGAGGTCCTCCCGGACCACGTCAACCACCTGAACCGGAGCTTCAGGAGAGATCCTCTCGGTCGATCCCCACAGGTATTCGTCCAACATCAGATCGCCAATGACCAGGGCTTTGACAGAGTTCAGGCGACTTAAAAAATGCTCTATTTCAATTCGATCCATAATTAAATCCGTAACGAGTAACGAGTGACGAGTGACGGGTGACAGGTGACAGGGGAGAGATCCAAAGGGAAAGACTCGTCACTCGTTACCCGTCACTCGTTACCGATTTCATTCGATCCAAAACCGCCGCTGCAAACAAGGGGACGTTGATCTCATGATGTCCGGTAATAGTGAACCCTTTACCGCTGCCCGATGTGGGCCGCTTGACCACGTTCTGCAATGGCCGGTAATGCTGCACCATGTCAAAGTTGGCGGTGGTAAAACCATCGACATGGTAGCCGAGGTTCTGAGCGACGGACAAGGCCTTGAGAAAGACTTCGGGAAGCAGCACCGCAGAACCTACATTCAGCCAGACCCCGCCGTCGCCTAGGTCGGCAACAACGGATGTAAGCAGGCGAAAATCGCGAAAGGTCATCTCCCCGGTGACCGCCCCATCGGCTTCAGGGTGTTGGTGAATGATGTCAGTCCCCAGGGCGACGTGAACCGTAATCGGGATGCCCTTTTGCGCACAGGCGGCCAACAGGCTGTATTCCTTATGAGGGTGGTCTTGGTTAAGTATCGCCTGGCCTATGGCCTGGCCAAAACCGATATCCCTACCCACCCCGTCCTTCAGGGCCCGATTCATACCGCCACCGGTCTCCTCGGAAAACCCGAAATCACCACTATGCAGAACATTTCCCACGTCCTCGGAGGTGGCGCCGACCAGTGAAACTTCGAAATCGTGGATGGCTGCCGAACCGTTCATGGCCACCGCCGTGATCACACCTGCGTCGATCAGGCTTTTAAGCACCGGCTGCAGGCCGCATTTGATCACGTGCCCCCCCATGGCAAGAACCACCGGGCGCCCCTTCTGCCTGGCTTGCGCCACTGCCTCGACAACCCCGCGAAGGCTATCAGCCCCAAGCAGCCTTGGCAAAGCATTGAACAAAGCGTCAAAAGTCATTCCAGCCTGCACAGGTGCGGCAAAATGATCTTTGATGTTGACCTTGTTGTTGCGGGTAGTGATTGAATATGTCTTCACGCCGGAAAGATCGACCGGCTTGTAGGTTTTCATTGGGGATGGTTCCTTCTGGTTCAGTTTTTCTCGGGGAAAATACCTGATTCGGCCAGATCACAGAGGATGTGGATAATCGACAGGTGCGCCTCTTGCACAAAGGGGGTTTCCTGAACCGGAACCGTGAGATTGATATCAACGATCCCAGAAATATTTCCGCCATCGCGCCCGAGCAGACCAACAGTAAGGCAGCCGATTTCATTGGCAGTAGTCAGCGCATGAAAGACGTTGTTGGAACAACCGCTGGTCGAAATGCCTATGACGACATCGCCGGGGGCGGCAAGTGCTTCGACCTGCCTCTTGAACACCTCGTCATAGCCGAAGTCATTACCAACGGCAGTCAGGATAGAAGTATCGGTACTCAAGGCAATGGCGGGCATGGCCTTGCGATTTTTCAGGAAGCGCCCGACAAACTCGGCCGCCATATGCTGGGCATCCGCCGCGGACCCCCCGTTGCCCATGACCAACAGTTTTTTGCCTTTGCGCAGGGCTTCAATAAGCTGAAAAGCACAGCGCTCAATGTCAGCAGCGAGCGCCTGGGATGCTTTTTCTATGGCCTGAATATGCCCCTTGAAATGGGCCTCGATTTTCTGAAGTTCCGCAGTCTTTTCGGTCAAAAGAATTCACCTCTAGCTTAAAATGCGTGACGGGTGACGAGTGACGTGTAACGGGTTAAAGCTTTAAAAACTGTGACATGTAACGGGTGACGCGTGACGGGTTAAAGACCTTACTCGTCACTCGTCACTCGTCACTGGTTCCTAAAGATTCTCCCTGTACCAGTCAATGGAACGCTGGAGCCCTTCGTCAAATTTAATCGCCCCACCATAGCCGAGGAGCCGCTCGGCCTTGGAGATATCGGCGAGACTGTGGCGCACGTCGCCGCTGCGCGGCGGCCCGTAATTAGCCTGAACTCCTGACCCCAGAAGCTCTTGGAGCCGACGGTACATCTGGTTCAAGGAAACCTGGTCGTTGCAGGCGACGTTGAACACTTCCCCGGCAGCCTCTTCGGATGCCGTACAGGCGAGCAGATTCGCCTCGACGGCGTTGGCGACAAAGGTGAAGTCCCGGGTCTGCTCACCATCGCCGTTGATGGTCGGCGCATTATCCCTCAAAAGGGCGCTGACAAACAAGGGAATAACCGCGGCGTACTGGGAGAAGGGGTCCTGGCGTGGGCCGAAGACGTTGAAATACCTGAGACCAATGGTTTCAAGGCCGTAGCAACGACCGAAAACCTGGGCGTACAGTTCATCCGCGTACTTTGTCACCGCATAGGGAGACAAGGGATTACCGATACGATCCTCGACCTTGGGCAGTCCGGGGTGATCCCCGTAGGTCGAAGAAGATGCAGCATAGACGAAGCGCTTGACCTTTGCGTCCCGTGCTGCGATCAGCATCTTAACCGTACCGGTCACGTTAACCTCGTGACTGGTCAGGGGATCCTCGATCGATCGGGGGACACTGCCCAGGGCTGCCTGGTGGAGGACGAAATCGACCCCGGCGCATGCCTGGTGGCAGGTTTTCAGGTCGCGGATGTCCCCCTCGATAAACTCGATGCGGTCGATGCAGTGGGCAAGGTTCTCCCGCTTGCCCGTTGCCAGGTTATCGAGAACGCGCACCTTTTCACCGCGCCGCAACAACTCATCAACGATATGGGAGCCGATAAAACCGGCCCCGCCAGTCACAAGGTAATTTGCCATTAAAAGGTGCCCTCCTCAGAAAAAATATACATGATTCACATTTATCCTAGAAACCGCAGTTGAATCACGAAAGTCTGCACAACCTCTTGATGCACCAAGGAAATTTGAAAAACCTCTCATCACCAATAAGGTGACCACGAGTTTTTCAAATATCCCCTTGCACATCAATATGCTGCACATCTTTTTCGCGCCCAACTGCAGTTTCTAGGTTTATTAGTTGTCGAGATGATAACGTTTTTCACGGTAGGCGATGGATGGCCAAAGGGCATGGGCCAATGCATCCTTCACCAGCTCCGGATTTGTCTCTGCCGCCACCAGCTTTCCCTGACGATAGCTGAAGACTTCAGGTTTTTTACTGGGACGATGGATTGCCACCTGGTCACCGACCATATAGGCATGGTTGTTTCCATACTGCATAATCGCACGCCCGGGGTAGTCATCAGAAGTCCGCAGCAGATCGTGGCCCTGCATAGGGTGCTCAGTCTGCAGCCCCATTAAGGACAACAGGGTCGGAGCGAGGTCGATCTGACTGGCAACCTTTGGATACCTGGCCGGTGCGACGCCTGGACCGATGATTAAAGCCGGGATGTGAAAATGCTCGATGGGGACCAGCGAGTCCCCATAAACACGAGTATCATGATCAGCAACGACAAGAAACAGAGTATTGTTCCAATAGGGCGCCTTGCGAGCCTTTTCGAAGAACCTCCCCAGCGCGTAATCCGCATACTTGACTGCATTGTTTACAGTATTTGCAGGCTGTTCGTAAAGATCTATACGCCCGTCGGGGAACTCATAAGGCGAATGATTAGAAGAGCTGAAAACAAGGGCAAAAAAAGGTTCATCTCCATGCGCCACAAACTCCTTGTGCGCACGGGAAAACAGGTCTTCATCGGAGACGCCCCAGGAGCCATGGAAAACGGGCAAAACCGTTCCCCAGGAAGAACCCCCGCATATTGTCGAATTGACTGTCGCCCCCATAGAAGAACTCGGTCTTATATCCTTGGCGTTGCAGGAGTTGAGCAAAAGAAAAGAAATTCTGCTGTGCCAGCCCAAGTTTTACGACACTGCGGGCCGGGGTCGGGGTAAACCCGGTAACAACGGCTTCGATCCCCCTGACCGACCGAGTGCCGGTCGAGTACAGGTTTTCAAACCAGAGCCCCTGGCTGGAGAGCTTTTCGAGTTCAGGCGTCAATGGAAGCCCACCCAAAGATTTGACATAGCCTGCCCCAAGGCTTTCCTCAAGAATAATCACGACATTGAGCCGTTGCTCCTGCTTGCGTGCAGGAATCTGCGTATGCAGAGTCGGAATCTCGGGGTTATTGAATGAGCTGTCGGGTACCGTCATCGCCTTTTTTACCCGTTGAACCACCTCATCCTTGGCCATCTTTCCGTAAACCCGTCCGGCATCCGCCTCATGCTTTAAACTATAAACGGCATAGGCCACTGAATACCCCGAACTGAGCCCCAACTCGTTAACCAGGTGGTCACTCGAGAACGCTGCAGTGCTTGGATTGGCGGGGCGATGATCGAAACTGGATCGTGCCCCGATAAAGAGCAGGCCCAAGGCCAGGGGCAATATAAGGATTCGGGCCTTGAGGCCCCAACGCCCTGCCCCGTTGACCATACGCAGATTCAACGTCCACATACCCCAACACGTAAAGGCCACGAGAATAGCGGCAATAAACAGGTTCGCCTTGTATGCCGCCCACAGCGTCGAAAAGACCTCGCGCGGATGATTCAGATATTCAATAAACAACCGATTGGGGCGGCTGTCATATTGACTGATAAATGAAGGTGTTGAAACCTCCATGAAGACTAAAAACACAGCGGTTGCGGTCAACCACAACGTCAATGAGACCTTCCAGATGCGTCCGACCTTTTTCCCATCGGGCAACAGAAGGGAGCCAAGGGTCGGTACGGCCATAAACATGGACAGCAACAAAACGTCCATTCGAATGCCGTAGCCCAAAACCCTCCAAAGTCCGTCAACAGACTCAACCCTTCCCCAAAGCCATCCCACCAGGCCAAGACGGGCGAACCCAAGGAAAAACAGAGCAATAATGAAAAAAGCCACAAGGGGCCCCAAAGGTCCTAATCTTCGAAAAACACGATCCAATAACTTCATGGGTAGAACACCTTTTTCTCAAAAGCCGCAAGGGTGGTTTTGCTGAAGGAAAGGCGGCAAACTCAGATTTGTCCACCTTGCAAGATTATGACGACAACGTCGACCATACTCCCAATCGCCCAAAATAATCAATAGCCCCTGGAATCAATAGCTCCAGGGTGGCGGGGTATCAAACAATGAAGGTTGCTCGAAGGTTCCTCGATGCATTGGTCACAATTTGGGACGATAGGCGGGTTAAGCTGGCTTTTGAGTTCAGACGCCGGGGTAATCTTGCTTGACAACGCTTGGCTTTCCATTTAATTTCGGCTTGCTATCTAAAAGCCCAAAGGTCCGCTTCATACCATGCGGAACCTCACTTTTGCATCTCTCTATTTCCCAAAGCGTCCGTTATCCGACTATGAGCCTACGCGTACTCTGCATTACCTCCCACAGCGACCGACCGGAGGCCGAAACCTTTATCGGACTGAAAAAGGCCGGCGTTGACATCGAAGTGATAAGCCACCCGGAAGCGCCCCATAATCACCGGTTAAAAGAGGCCGGCGTCCCGGTCACCGAATTGAAACTCAAGGGACGCTATGACCTGGCGGGGATTCGAAAAATCCGGAAAAAGATGCAGCAGGGATCTTACGATATTCTGCATCTCTTCAACAACAAGGCAGCTTCCAATGGAATTCTTGCCGCATATGGCATTCCACTGAAGATTATCTGCTATCGTGGAATCGTCGCCAACGTCAGCTTTCTCGATCCCGCGTCCTGGATGACTTATCTGCACCCCCGCGTCGATCGCATTATCTGTGTCGCTCATGCCATCCGCGACTATTTTCTGTCCATGCGCATGCTCTGGATGAAGCGACTATTTTCTGTCCATGCGCATGCTCTGGATGAAGGTTCCAGCCGAGAAAGTCGTCACCATCCACAAGGGCCATGATCTTGCCTGGTACCAGGAAACACCGGCAGATCTGGCACCATTTGGCATTCCCAAAGACGCCTTTGTCGCCGGCTGCATCGCCAACATCCGCCCCAGAAAAGGCATCGACGTTCTCATCGATTCCGCCAGGTTCTTGCCCAAGGATGCCCCGATTCACTTTTTGCTGGTTGGCAACATGAACAGCGAAAAGCTGCAGCGACAAATCGCCGAAAGCCCCTTTCGCGACAAGATCCATCTGACGGGCTACCGCAAAGACGCCCCTGCGCTCATGGCAGCCTGCAACATCTCGGTGCTCCCGGCCATCAAACGGGAAGGCCTGCCAAAGGCCGTCATCGAATCGATGGTCTATGGCACCCCGGCGATCGTGACCGACTCGGGAGGAAGCCCCGAACTTGTGGTCCATAACCAAAGCGGGATCGTTGTGCCGCCCGGAAATGCCCAGGCCATTGCCGAGGGGATTTTAGAGTTGTACGAGCATCCTGAAAAACTTCAGGACATGGGAAGCGCCGCCAGGGAGCGCATCAGGAACGACTTTCGCAACGAGGACACCATCCGCAAGACTCTGGCCCTCTACAGGGAACTGGTGCCCCAGTAACTATCCTCGCCCAAATTCAGCCGTAGGGTGGGGCCTGCCCCACCGGGTTATTATCCGACCCTTTTTCGGTGGGGCAGGCCCCACCCTACAAATCTAAAGACAGTGGGGGGCGAAAAACCTTTAAAAGCGGACATACCCCTGCATCAGGCTCTGCCAGTTCTCGCCATCAAAGTGAAAGTTGGCCGATATCCTTTTGAGCTTATGCAACGAGCGCTCAAGCCGATCAACATTGCTCTTCTGCCAACCACCTGGCCTACGAAGTCTTCCCCGGTCAAAATCGATAAGATATACCTGAAACTGGTCGTCCAGCAGAATATTATTGGCGTTCAGATCTGCATGATAGACCCCATGCTCATGAAAACGCCGCACACAGGCGCCTATTTCAGACCAGATTTCGGCGGGCAGAGGTGCTTTTTGCAAGAGGCGACCGAGGGTCTGGGTGTTCGCAATCCGCTCTGTGACCAGGTCGGCCCGGTAAACCCCGAACCGGCGGCGCACGCCGGCCGCTACCGGCCGTGGTACCGGCAACCCTTTTGCGTACAGATCTGCAATTAATCGCCACTCCGCCCAGGATCGGCTCCCCTCCAAACGCCAACCGGCAAATTGGTCGTGCAACAACTTGGCAATAAGGCCTCCGCGACGGTAATGCCGCAACACCCATTGTCGCCCCTGGTAGCGAAAAAAATGCGCCTCCCCTCGCCCAAGGGCGCGGCCAACCAACAGCCCCTGTGCTTCCAGCCTCCCCGGATCAAAAATCTCTGCAGAAGGCTTTGCAAGGACACTGGAATCATATAGGATGTGTTGATTTTCAAGTTTGATGATATGAGGATTTATTTCCAATGACTCTACCGTTATCTGCTCCGCCAAAGAGCGTTTGTATTCTTCGCCTGTCTGCCATCGGGGACGTCACCCATGTTCTGCCG
>CALZIZ010000206.1 GCA_945787465.1 uncultured Desulfuromonadales bacterium | reverse complement strand
ATCACCGCGCTCTGGCAAACCGACGAGGTCCGGCGCCGCAAACCGACCGTGGCCGACGAAATCCAGATGGGGCTCGATCATTACCCCGCATCATTGATTGGGCCGATGGCGCCTTTTTACCAGGATCTCGCCTGCGCCATCGGAGAGGTTTTCGGCAGCCTACCGGATCCCGAAGAACTTCCCGACCTGATCCATTTCGGCTCCTGGATCGGCGGTGACCGTGACGGTAATCCTTATGTCACCGCCGAATCGACCCGCCAGGCCCTGCAACTGGCCAGGGAAAACATTCTGGCCGTCTATCTTGCCGAAGTGGAGAAGTTGCGCAACCTGCTGACCCCCTCGATCCACCGGATGAACACCGCCAGCGAACTCAAGGCCGCCGTGCAGCGCTATGCGCTGCAACTGCCGGCGGCCCTTGCCAATGTTGATGCTCTGCCCGAGGCCGAACTCTATAGACAGTTTCTTGGCTTCATGCTGCACCGGCTGCGTAGTGCCCTGCTTGCGCCGACCGGGCCCGATGCCTATAAGGAGGCAGGTGAGTTTCTCGACGATCTGCAACTTGTCCGCACCAGCCTTGCCGGCGCCGGCGGGCAGCGCCTGGCTCGACAGCTGGTCGACCCTCTGCTGCGCCAGGTGCGCACCTTCGGTTTTCATCTGCACAGCCTCGACATTCGCCAGCACGCTCGCGTTCATGCTCAAGCAGCCGCAGAACTCGGTGCAGCCGCCGACCTCGACCAGGTCGCCCTCCACCAGGCTCCATCGGCTGAAACCGGCGAGTTGCTTGAAACCCTGCGGGCCATTGCCGTGTTGAGGCGAAACAACCCGCCCCGGGCCTTCGGCAGCTATATCATCAGCGGTGCCGCAGCGGTTCAGGATATGCTCAGGGTGGTCTGGCTCGCAGAACTCTGCGGGCTCAAGATGGCCGGATCAGGGGACGGCCGGGACCCGGGGATGATGCCGGTCCCGTTGTTCGAGTCGATCGAGGATCTGCGTAATGCGCCGCAAATCTGCAGGCGTCTCTGGCAGCTGCCAGATTATGCCCCCCTGCTCGATTCCTGGCAGCGCCGCCAGGAGGTGATGCTGGGCTACTCCGACTCCAACAAGGACGGGGGCATGCTCACCAGTTCATGGGAGATATTCAAAGCCCATCGCGCCCTGCACCAGGTCGCGGCCGAATGCGACATCAGCCTGCGCCTCTTCCACGGCCGGGGCGGAACCGTCGGCCGTGGCGGCGGCCCAACCCACCGTGCCCTGGTCGCCCAGCCCGCAGGCTCATTTACCGGTTCTTTCAAACTGACCGAACAGGGCGAGGTCATCAACTTCAAATACGCCGACCCCGCGCTGGCCCAGCGCAATCTGGAGTTGATGGTAGCCGCGGCCCTCGAAGCCCTGGCCCGCCCAGGCCTGGTCGAGCCGAGACCGGAACCCGAATGGGAGCAGGCCCTGGAGCAGATGTCCGCCGAGGCCTTCGCCTTCTACCGGAAGAGGATCGCAGACAACCCCGATATCCTGATCTATTTCGAGCAAGCCACACCGGTAAAAGAATTCGAACTGGCCAAAATCGGCTCCCGCCCCGCAAGGCGCAAGCAAAGCCGCAGCCTCGATGATCTGCGGGCCATCCCCTGGGGTTTTGGCTGGATGCAGAGTCGCCACCTGATTCCAGCCTGGTTCGGGGTCGGGCACGCCCTCGAGCATTACGCCGAGCAGGGCGATCCGCAGTTGGCGCTCCTCAAGGCCATGATGAAGCGCTTTCCATTTTTCTACGACATGATTCGCAACGTCGAAATAGCACTGGCCAAGGTCGACCTGCCGCTCGCCCGGCAGTACGCCGGCCTCGTCGAAGACCCCGCTCTGCGCGATCGGGTTTTTGGCCTGGTGGTCGAAGAGTTCGAGCGCACCCGACGCATGGTGCTGAAAATCACAGGACAGCAGTGCCTGCTGCAGACCGACCCGGACCTCGCCCAGTCGCTGCGACTTCGCAACCCCTACGTCGACCCCATGAGCCTGATTCAGATCGAACTGCTCAAACGCAAGCGCGGCGGCCGGCAGAGCCAGGCACTCGACTACGTGCTTGCAGCAACCATCAACGGCATCGCCGCCGGGTTGCGAAACACCGGCTAAGACCTTTTACGGCTCCTCAAAACGGAACGATCCATGCATCTGGACATCACTTGGAGCGCTCTTTACGGATCTCCTTCCTGGGCACCCCAGAGAAGAGAATCCGCTGATTACAAACCGTTGGAGGAGCAAGTGAAAAGCATCCAAGGCGACCTGGGTTTCATGTCCCTCAAAGACCTGTTCGGTTGGGGTGAGGGGCGCCAAAAAACCGGCACCCTCAAAATCTTCACCGAGGAGGTCACCAAGGCCTTCTATTTTCAGGAAGGCAAGGTCATTTTTCTGACCTCCAACCGCGACGGTGAGCGGATCGGCGAATTTCTCGCCAAGGTCGGCTGCCTCGAACTGGGCCTGATCAAAACCGCCATCACCCAGAGCCAGCAACAGGGAGTCCCCTTCACCAGGTTTCTGCTTTCCGAAAGGCTTCTCGAGCCGGAAACACTGGAAACCCTGCTCAACCGCCTGGTCACCATCGCCCTGGCCGATGCCATGGCTTGGCGGTCCGGTCAGTTCGAATTTACCAGCAGCTTACCTCCGGCCATCGTCAACGGTCCCATCAAGTTGCGCCCGAGCATCCTCGTCAAGCAGGCAAACCGCATGCTGGAGCAGCTCGAAGCGGAAAAACCCGACCAGAAACAGGACCTGGTGCGGCAGATCGCCCAGCGCATGGCCAAGGGGGACATCGACATTCCACCCATGCCCGACATGCTGATCCGGATCAACGAGTGCATTCGCCAGGATGAGCCTTCGGCCCACGAAATTATGAAAATCATCATGGCCGACCAGATTCTCACCACCAAGATTCTCAAGGTTGCCAACTCGGCCTATTACGGCCTTCCGGCCCCGGTCACCTCGTTGCAGCATGCCATCGTCTACATGGGCTTCCAGGCCATGGTCAACGTGGTCACCGCTTATGCCCTCAATAAGATCATGGTGAAAAATACCGAGGGAATGAAGGACGTGCTGCGCCATTCACTGATGTGCGGATTTCTGGCCAAAAAGATCGGCAATACTGTGCGTTTCGACGAAGAAGAAGCTTTCGTCTGCGGGCTGCTGCACGATATGGGCAAGACCGCCTTGCTGACCCTGCTGGCTGATGTCGAGATTCCTGACGAGACCAAAAACGAACTGGTGGAGGAATACCATGCCCAGGCCGGCTCGCTTCTGGCCATCAAATGGAACTTTCCCGATATGGTGCGTAACGCGGTGCGCTTCCATCACCAGCCCTCAGAAGCCCCGCAGGATCATGAAGCGGCTGAAATCGTCTGGCTGGCCAACAACATTTTGCACCAACCCGACCAGACCGCCAAACACCTCGAGCAGTGTCAATACATTGCAACCCAGAAAATCGACCTCGATGATCTCCTGGCCGAACTCGAAACGATCGAAGAAGCCGCCGGCGCCATTATTTGATGGCGTCGCAAGAAATCCGTCCTACTGCGTTACAGTGTTTTTTCAGGACCTCGACATACGACATGTATGCCTTCGCCCCTGAAAAACCACTAAGCCTTGTAGGACGAAATTTTTGCTTAGCCATCTCAGGAGTTTTTGCGAGTGCATCGTTATTAAACCATTCCCGGTTCCTCACCAAAACACCTTCCCGCCAGACAGTCTAAGCCCAGGCAAAGATCACGTTCTACGACAAAAAAGGGCCGTCCCTGTTTCGGGACGGCCCTTTTTGCATTGCATGGTGCGAGGAGCATTTCACCCAGCGATTATCCGCAACTGCTCAGCCGTCAGGGAATATCGCAGCACAGCACTGAAGGTCGGCAGGGAGGGCACCTCGAGGCAGCAAAGCCCTGCATTTTCAAAATAAACCTGGGCCTTGGTGCCGTCGGTCAAAAGTGCCGAAGCGATCTCTCCGAGTGAAGGCAGGTGCCCGGCAATAAAAACCGCCCGCTGGTCAGTGTATTGCTGAAGAAACTTCAGGGTTTCGACGGCCGGGGTCATCGCCTTGACGGCCTCGCCTTCGACGATATCGCTGTAGGGGTAGTTCACCGCCTCGGCCACCAGCGCAGCGGTCTGCTTAGAACGCTTCTTGGGGCTGCAGATGATGGTATCAAAAGCCAGGCCCAGCTTTTTCAGCGCCGCGGCGCTGCTTTGAACCTGGGCCACCCCTTCGGGGCTCAGTGGTTGTTGCGGGTCCTGTTCTTTGGCAAGGGCCTGGCCATGCTGCATCAAAAAGAGCTCCATCGGTTGATCCTCCAAAAATTCAGTTTACTTCTGCAGCGGCCAACCAAGGCCGTCGATCTCGACAGTACCCGGCTGGCCCATTTCGCCTTCAATAATGATCTTCACGTCGAGAAACTTGCGAACCACCCAGAGATTGGTCAACAGGTGTTCGGTGATCCGGGTAGTACTCAGCCTCGAGCGCCCGGAAGCGAAAACCAGGGGCAAAACCATCTGGTCGGCCAGATGCTCGTCGACAGCCCCCTTGCCGCAAAGAAACTGTTCCAGGTCATCGACGGCCTCATCGGCCACCCGCTCGGCGGGCTTGCCCCGCGCTCCGAGGCTGTAAAAACAGCAGCTTGAATGTTCGAATTCAACGTTCAGCATAACCAGGGTCCCCTTGCCGACTCCCGGCATGCTGATCACTTCCTGGTCCATGTCGGGGAACCTGCCTTGGAGCCGCCGCACGACCTGGTCGAGCTGACGTCGGGCAATCGAGGGCGGCAGGTTGGTTACCGCCGAAAGGCACCGAACCCGCAGCAGAGTGCCTCGCCGCACCAGGGACAGAGGCGTCAGAACGACGGCAGGGGCGATTGCGGCGCTGATGCTGCCACCGCCACGGGGATAGAATCCGGCCCCATCGAGCTTGAGTCGGACTGAAAACCCCATGGAGTTCAAATACGGCAACCAGTGGTGAGCCAGGTAATGGTAGCAGGGACTCCAGGAGACGTGGGTCCCCCCGGTGATCACGCACTGTGAAGGTCCCGTTGCCAGGCTCAAGGGCAGCAGCACCGTCTGCAGTACCAGCGACGTGGAACCGGCCGTGCCGATATCCCAGCGGTAGGTCCCGCAGTGAAGCCCGGTAGGCACGAAACTCAGGCTGGTGGCGCCCCGTTCGGCACCCTCGACCCTGGCCATACCCACCGCCGCTGCGGCCTCGACCGCCTTGAGGTGCTGAGCCATCAGGCCGGGCTTTTTGCGGCCGGCCCGGATACGCCTGATGAGCACGCCCCGGCCGGTCAGCAGCGCAAGGGTCAGGGCACTGCGCAGCACCTGCCCGCCGCCTTCTCCGTATGAACCGTCAATTTCGATCATGCTGGCATCCCGACATCTAATCTTAACCGAAATGCGTTCAAATTCCAGTCCAGGCCGCCGCTCACTGGTATAATGAACCACTATGAAGGGTCATGACCGGATTCGCAGCGAGATCGCCCAGGAAGCAGCCCGCCTGATGTACGAAGAAGGGGTCAGGGAATACCGCGACGCCAAGCGCAAGGCGGCAAAACACCTGGGGGCCGACCATGTGCTGCGCCTGGGCACCCACCTGCCCTCCAACGCCGAAATCCACCGGGAACTGCAGCGCCTGCTTCTGCTGCACGACGAGCACCTTCTACCCGAGCGGGTGCTGCGGTTGCGCCTGCTCGCCCTGAAATACCTGGAGATGCTCCGCCCTTTCAAACCTTACCTGGTCGGCTCGGTCCTCTCCGGGGTGGTGACCGAACAGAGCGACATCGACCTGCACCTGTTCGCCGACGACCCGGAAGAGGTGGAAATTTTTTTCTCCCAAAGGGGGCTCGACTACGAACTGGAAGTTGTGACGGTACGCAAAAACAGCGAATTTCGCGATTACCCCCATATCTACCTGGAGGAGGCCGGGGTCGAAATAGAATGCTCCATCTACCCGCTGGCCGAAAGGCACCAAGTCACCAAAAGCAGCATCACCGGGCGCCCGATGGAACGGGCCAGCGACTTCAGTCGCGAAGCCTTTCCCCAAAACCCTTCGCGAATAAATTCGCTCCACAAGGATAAATGCAAAATTCAGCTATTGTGGGGCCTCTTCCCCGGCTCGGCGGCCCGAACCTCCACAGTATTGTCGTAGAAGGTGCTCCCGCGCCCCTGATCGGTCAACCGCTGGGAGGTCAATGCGTTGACCGAGCGGGCCCCCGGGGTAAACTCCAGCCACCAGACCCCTTCGGCCACCACGGCCCCGACCGGGACATCCTCGGTGATCTGCAAGACAAAATCCACCTCACCCAGTTCATTGCAGGCGACCACCGCCGCCCCGTCCTGCAGGTTTCTGGAGGCCGCTTCGACCGGGTGCATTTTCAGAAACATGGCCTGCTGTCTGGCACGCAAATCATCCCGCTCGTAAAATGAGGCGTTGAGAGCGTAAAGAGAAGGCGCGGTCATCAGGCGCAGCGGCTGCGGCCCGCCGTGGGGGGGCAGAAAGACCGGCAGGGGGTGAGGCTGTTCGGGTTTGAGCAGCTCGATTTTGCCCGAGGGGGTGAGGTATTTACCCGGCTGCCAGGGCAGGGGCAACTCAACCCCCTTGCCGGCTTGCAGGGCTTCAAGGTCGATCCCTTCGCGCATCGCCGCCGGCACCTCGAGCAGCCGGTCGACAAGCCGGTCGGCGCTCTGGCCGAAAAAGGGCTCGTCGAAGCCCAGGGCCTCGGCCAGCAGCGCGAAGACCTCCCAGTTGGACTTGCTCTGCCCCACCGGCGGGATAACGGCCGCCGCCCGCTGCACGCAGTAGCTGCCGTAGGCGCGGTAGATGTCGCTGTGCTCCAGGGAGGAGGTCGCCGGCAGCAGAATGTCGGCATAGCGGGCGGTATCGGTCATAAACCGCTCATGCACCACGCAAAACAGG
>CALZIZ010000205.1 GCA_945787465.1 uncultured Desulfuromonadales bacterium | reverse complement strand
GTTCTTCTGGCCGACCGCGCTCTTGGCGTCGGAGATTTCGCCCATCACCGAAGAGGGGGTGATGGGATAGATAGCGATGACCTCGTTGGTCGCGTGGGCGACGTGGGCGGCGGCGGTGTTGCCGTCGATGGTAACCATCCTTCGAGACATGTACTTCTCCTTTTTCACTTTGAATGGGCGACCGGCCCATCAGGGCCGGCCGGTCGCAAACGTGCTGCAGATCAGTTGCTCTGGTGGGTTTCGTTATCGGCCAGCCTGTCGAGGCTGAGCCGCAGCAGGCCCGAGATGTTGGTATCGGCCTGGGCGGCCAGTTTTTTCAGAGTCTGCATTTCATCGCCGTCGATGCGGCAGGAAATAATGTATTTTTTGGGATTTCTGGACACGCGTCCCATGGTGTTGCTCCTTCTTTCTTATGACGTTTAGTGCTGAATTTCAGCCGATGGGCCAGGAAAGGCTCAAAGGCTATGGAACAGGGTAAAAGCGGAAAAATCCAACCGAGTAGTGTCCGAAATGGTGATTGCCACCCGTTCGCTTCGCTCACTAGAGACACTGAGACACAGAGAATTACTGTTAAAGACAGACTGATTTGAAAAGCTCTTCTTATTGAGACTTCGTTGAGCAACTTGCCCACCATTATTGGTCTTACCAATTGCCCAATGCTAAAGAAAATACCGTAAACATGTCAAGTCTTTTTCTAAAAACTAACCTCTTTTCGGCAACTTGAAGGATTTTGGCCTGGATTTTTCCGATTCGTCCCACGGCCTCGCAGCAGAGGGACCATGCCCCCCTTCAAGCCTCCCCGTCCTGACCAGGCAGAATAGCTCCACGCTGGCCCGGCCCGGCAAAGAAGCCGTAATACAACGATTTACCGAGACAATCCCCCACACCGGGAGGCGGATAAAAGGATTGACTTTTGAAATCCATCCCGTTTACCCTTTTTTGGTCAGACCAAAGATCCAAAACAGTATCCCGACAGGAAGAAAGCATTTCGTATGAAACTTTTTTTCGCCCTCATCCAGGAGATGTCCGTCTTTCTGGTCATCGGCTACCTGTTCAGCAAATCCCCGGCGTTCAAAGCCCTGGCCGGCGAAACCCTGCGGCGGCGGCAAAAGATCATGCTTTATGTGATCTTCTCGATCATCTCGATCCTCGGCACCTATTTCGGACTGCCGATTCGCGATGCGGTGGCCAACACCAGGGCCATAGGCGCGGTGCTTGCCGGGATCATCGGCGGGCCTTTGCTCGGCACCGCGGTCGGTTTCACTGCGGGCTTGCACCGCTACTTCGTCGGCGGTTTCGTCGCCGCCCCGGCGATGCTCGCCACCACCGTTGAAGGGCTCATCGGCGGCCTGGTTCACTTCTATCTTATGCGCCGCAACCGTTCGGAGAAGATCTTCGATCCGCGCATCGCCTTTGCCACCACCTTTTTCTCCGAACTGGTCCACATGGCCATTATCGCCGGGATGGGCCGCCCCCTTGAGGACTCCCTGGCCCTGGTGAGGATTATCGCCATCCCGATGATCACCGCCAACGCCCTGGGCACCTCGCTGTTCATGAGCATCATCCGCGACCAGAAGAGCATGTACGACAAGCTCAGCGTGCTCTTTTCAGCCCGGGCCTTCAAGATCGCCGAACGCTCCCTGGGAGTGCTGGGCCGCGGCTTCAACAAAGAAACGGCCCGGGAGCTGGCCCGGATCATCCACGACGAATCGGGGGTCGGCGCGGTGGCCATCACCGACACCAAAAAGCTGCTCGCCTTCGAGGGCATCGGCTCTGATCACCACCTGGTCGACGGCCCCATCGCCTCGGGCCTGACCCAAAAAGCCATGGACAGCAACGAGGTGATCCTGGTCGACGGGGTACGCCATCCCTATCGCTGTTCGCTCTCGCCCGACTGCATCCTCACCTCGGTGCTTATCGTGCCGCTGCACATCGACGACGAGGTCATCGGCACCATCAAACTCTACGAGCCGAAGAACAAGCTGTTTCTCAACATGAACCGGACCCTCGGCGAAGGGATCGCCAACCTGCTCTCGGACCAGCTGCTGCGCTACCGCTACGAAGAACAGAAGAACCTGCTGGTGACCTCGGAGCTCAAACTGATCCAGGCGCAGATCAACCCGCACTTTCTCTTCAACGCCCTCAACACCATCATGGCCATCACCCGCAAGGACGCCGGCCGTGCCCGGCAGCTGCTGCTGCACCTGTCAAACTTCTTCCGCAAAAACCTCAAGCGCTCCTCAGAACTGGCCAGCATCGAAGAGGAGCTGGACCACGTCAACTCCTACCTCAAGATTGAGAAGGCGAGGTTCGAGGATAAACTTCAGGTAAGCCTGGATGTCGCCCCCGAGCTGCGGCAGCTGAAAATTCCCACCTTCACCCTGCAGCCGATCATCGAAAACGCCATCAAGCACGGGGTTTCCGCCATGCTCGAGCAGGGCGTGGTCAAACTCTCGGTGCGCCGGGACAGTCAGAGCCTGACCATCGAGATCGAAGACAACGCAGGGACCTATTCTGAAAAAGCCAACGACGGAGGCCTGGGGATGAACATCGTCGACAAGCGAATCAAGAACCTCTGCGGCGGCCAGTACGGGATCACCGCCAGCTGCGTCCCCGAAGAACGAACCCTGATCACCATCACCTTTCCCAAACAGGGGTGTCAGCCATGATTCGGACCATGATCGTCGACGACGAACTGCACGCGCGCGAAGAACTTGAAATCCTGCTCGAAGAGATCGGCGGCTTCGAGGTCATCGCCAGTTGCGCCAACCCTGTAGAAGCCATCAAAATCATCCATCAACAGCACCCGGCGCTGGTCTTTCTCGATATCCAGATGCCGGTGCTCAGCGGCTTCGAACTGCTCAGCATGATCGACGAAGAGATCATGCCCCACGTAGTTTTCGTCACCGCCTTCGACGAATACGCCCTGAAGGCGTTTGAGGAAAACGCTCTGGACTACCTGCTGAAACCGGTTGAGAAAGAACGCCTGGAAAAAACCGTGAACAAAATCGAGCACCGCTTGAGCCAGGGAGCGCAGCCGAGCTATGACACCCCTCCGATCAACCGCATCCCCTGCATCAGCGCACATCGCATCAAGCTTATCGATCCGCAGCAGGTCGAACATGTCCGATCCGACCTGAGCGGGGTTCACGTCATCTCTCCCCAGGGCTGCTTCTTTACCGAGTTGACCCTGAAAGTGCTCGAAACCCGTACCGAACTGCTGCGCTGCCATAAACAGTACCTGGTCAACGTCGATCAGATCGATGAGATCGCCCTGCTCGAAAACGGCGTGGCCGAGATCAAGACGAAACAGGGAAGCCAGCTTCCGGTCAGCCGCCGTTACCTCAAAGCCCTTAAGGAAACACTGGGGATCTGACGGTCCCTGCCAGAGGGCAACCGCTTAAGAAACAAATCCTGCCGCTTACACTCGATCTCCTTGTACAAACCTACCGGCTGTTCTAAGCAAAGGTCAGACCACATCACTAAAGTTAGTACATCAAGCGGCCTCAAGGCCCGTGCAACGCCCTTTTGCGCGAACATTGGCATTAATTGTGAAAAGACTTCCAGGCGTTCCACTCTGGCCAAAAACGGCCAGGGTGGGTGAAGAAAGACCAGAACGTATACCTGTAATGACTCTGTCAACCCCAACGAAAATGGTGAGATCAATGTTCGAAGTTCTCAGCAACGAAACCCTGGCCCCCAACCTTCACCACATGGTCCTCCGGGCCCCGCGGATCGCCGCAGCCCGCAAGGCCGGACAGTTCGTCATTGTCCGGGCACAAAGCGGCGACGAACGCATCCCCCTGACCATCGGCGATGCCGACCCCGAAGCCGGCACCATCAGCCTCTTTGTTCAGGCCATCGGCGCTTCGACCCGCAAGATTGCCGCTGCCAGCCCCGGTGACTGCCTGCGGGACGTTGCAGGCCCCCTGGGCCTGCCGACCGACATCGAGCCCTGGGGCCGGGTCGCCTGCATCGGCGGCGGCGTCGGCACTGCGGTGCTCTACCCCATGGCCAAGGCCTTGGCCGATCGGGGTAACGAGGTGACCACCATCATCGGCGGCCGCTCAAAGCCTTACATTATCCTGGCCGATGAGTTGGGCGCTTTTTCCAAGGATGTTCAGGTGACTACCGAAGACGGCAGCCTCGGGAAAAAGGGCTTTGTCACCGCCGCTCTCGAAGAGATGATTGCCGAGCCGCAGGGTTGCCCCCAGGCGGTTTTTGCCGTAGGGCCGGTACCGATGATGCGGGCGGTGGCCGAACTGACCCGCCCCCATGGCATCAAGACCCTGGTCAGCCTCAACCCCATCATGATAGACGGTACCGGCATGTGCGGCGGCTGCCGGGTGGTGGTGGCCGGCGAGCCCAAATTCGCCTGCGTCGACGGCCCCGAGTTCGACGGCCATCTGGTCGATTTCGCCAGCCTCACCGACCGGCTGACCATGTACCGCGAGCATGAGGAGCAGTGCCGGTTGGCGGTGTAAGAAATGTTTGGCCACAAGACACAGTCTCCGTAGGTTGGGTCAAGGAGCGCAGCGACGGACCCAACGGAATTTAGGTTTTTAGGCGTTTGTTGGGTTTCGTCCCTCAACCCAACCTACGGGCCCTGCGGAAAGATAGGTCAACTCACCACGAAGAAAATCGTATTGCAATTTTGGCTTTCACCTTCGTGTTCTTCGTGCCCTTCGTGGTGGATCCAAGACATCAGCATGGGCATCGGTGCCCTCTGCCCATCCTACGGCTATGTAGGTTGGGTCAAGGAGCGCAGCGACGGACCCAACAGTTTTTTTGGTGGTTCGACATCAGCATGAGCATCGATGCCCTCTGCCCATCCTACGATTACGAAAAGGGAAAATACCCATGACCAACAATCTCAGCGCAAAGGAGCGCCTGGCCATCGCGCGGGTGCGCATGCCGGAGCAGGACGCCGCCGAGCGCAGCGGCAACTTTAAAGAAGTCAACCTCGGCCTCGACCTCGAGCAGGCGATCGGTGAAGCCCGTCGCTGCCTGTTGTGTAAGGGCCGCAATTGCGTCGCAGGCTGTCCGGTGGGGGTGTCGATCCCCGAGTTCGTCGGCGCCCTGGCACAAGGCAACCTGCCCGAGGCTGCCCGCATCCTGCAGGGCGACAACGCCCTGCCTGCGGTCTGCGGTCGGGTCTGCCCGCAGGAGGAGCAGTGCGAGGCGAAGTGCGTGCGCGGCGCCAAGGGCGAGCCGGTGGCCATTGGCAACCTGGAGCGGTTCGTCGCCGACTGGGCCATGGTCCATGCCGACCAGCTCGAAGCGGGCCCTCTTCCCGCCCCCAGCGGCCGCAGGGTTGCCGTAGTCGGCTGCGGCCCCGCAGGGCTGACCGCCGCCGGTGAATTGGCGCGCAAGGGACACGCGGTGACCATCTTCGAGGCGCTGCACGATACCGGCGGGGTGCTGCGCTACGGCATCCCCGAGTTTCGCCTGCCCAAAGCCATCATCGACACCGAGGTGGCCCGCCTGGCGCGCTACGGTGTGACCATCGAGTGCAACGTGATCATCGGCAAGACCCTGACCCTGCAGCAGCTTCAAGAACAGTTCGACGCAGTCTTTATAGGTAACGGCGCCGGCCTGCCGGTGATGCTCGGCATCCCCGGAGAGAATCTCAAGGGGGTCTACGCCGCCAATGAATACCTGACCCGGGTCAACCTGATGGGCGCCGGCCAGAACCCCGACTGTCCTACCCCGGTTATCCGCGGCAAGCGCGTAGCGGTCATCGGCGCCGGCAACACGGCAATGGACTGCGTACGCACCGCCCGGCGCATCGGGGCGCAAAAGGCAATGATCGTCTACCGCAGAAGCGAGGCCGAAATGCCCGCCCGCATCGAAGAGATCCACCACGCTAAGGAAGAAGGTGTAGAGCTGGTGATGCTCAGCTCGCCCCTCGAAATACTCGGCGACGAAGCGGGTTGGGCCAAGGCGCTGCGCTGCCAGAAAATGGAACTTGGCGAGCCCGACGAATCGGGCCGCCGGCGGCCCGTCCCTGTCGAAGGGGAGATTTTCGACCTTGAGGCCGACGTGGTGATCAACGCCCTTGGCACCCGCGCTAACCCTCTGCTCACCGCGACCGCCCCAGAACTGGGCCTGAACCGCTGGGGCAACATCGAGACCAACGAGCAGGGTACCACCAGCCTGCCCGGGGTCTTTGCCGGCGGCGACATCGTTCGCGGCGGCGCCACAGTCATCCTCGCCATGGGCGACGGCAAGGAGGC
>CALZIZ010000204.1 GCA_945787465.1 uncultured Desulfuromonadales bacterium | reverse complement strand
CCCGTTCACCAGCACCACAACGATCAAAGCCGCGGCTATCAGCAGGGTCAACGCCAACGCCCCGCCCGTCGCCCAGACAAAGGGCTCACCTTCACGCCAGTATTTTTTCATAATTATTTACCTTGGAAGCCAGGAGCCAGTAGCCACAAGCCAGGAGCTAAAAGCAAAGGCTTCGCGGCTAAAGCCGCTCCTACAGGGGCAGTCGCTTCGTAAATGATTGTCTAGGAGCGGCTTTAGCCGCGAAGGTCCTTCCAATCACCAATCACCAATCACCAATCACCAATTACTCGTCACTCGTCACTCATTACGCCTTTGCCTTTAAAACCGCCCGTACTTCTTACGCAACCTCTGTCGCACCACCTCGGCTACGGTGTTGAGGGTGAAGGTGCCGACGAACAGGATCACCGCTGAAAGGAACAGCACCCGGTAGAGGGTTCCGCCGTGGGGTGCTTCAGGAATTTCAACGGCGATGTTGGAGGAGAGCGGCCGCATGCCGTTGAAAATGCTCCAGTCCATGATCGGGGTGTTACCGGTGGCCATGAGCACGATCATCGTCTCGCCGATGGCGCGGCCGAAACCGATCATCACCCCGGCGAAAATACCGGGGCTCGCCGAGGGCAGGATCACCCGCCAGACCGTCTGCCAGCGGCTCGCACCCAGGGCCAGGGATGCGGCCTTGAGGCTCGGGGGCACATTGGAGAGGGAGTCTTCGGAAATGGTGAAAATGATCGGAATCACCGCAAAGCCGAGGGCGAAAGCGATGACGATGTTGTTGCGCGGATCGTAGCGGGTGCCCATTTCGCTGAACAGCCACATCTTGAAATCGCCGGCGAAAAAGAGCTGTTCGAACAGTGGTCCGAGAATAAAGGCTGCGGCAATGGCCAGCACCAGGATCGGAACGAAGACAAGAAACTCGTAGCCCCGCTCGACCTTCTGCAGAGACTTGTAACGGCGCAGCCACTGCCACAACAGTATTGCCACGACAAAGGTGCCGGGAACCAGGATCAGGCTCAGAAAAAACGATCCTAGGGAGCGCTCGAGAAGCGGGGCAAACCAGAGCGCGGCAAGAAAACCGATGACCACCGAGGGGATGGCGGCCATGATCTCGACGGTCGGCTTGATCCACTTGCGCAGACCATCGTTGCCGAACTGGCTGGTGTAGATGGCACCGAGCAGCGCCAGGGGCACGGCGAAGAGCATGGCATAGAAGGTGCCTTTGATGGTGCCGAAGATCAGCGGGGTGAGGCTGAGTTTCGGCTCGAAGTCGTCACTGGCCGATGAGGACTGCCAGGAGAAGGACGGCTCGTCGTAGCTTTCATACCAGACCTTGCCGAACAGGGTCTTGAAGCTGACTTCGGGATGAGGATTGTCCACCGTCCAGGCCACCAGGCGCTGGTCGCTGTCAAGCCCCAGGATGCCATTGCCCCGCGACGAAATGGCCATGGCGTTGATCGGCAGCAGGTTCTCCAGGGTCAGCAGGTGCCGCTCACTGGTCATATGATCGAGAAACAGGGTTCCGTTCTGATCGAGGCTCAGCACCGACTTGTCCCGCAGCGAAGGAAGCAGGGCCACCACCGGGCTGTTGTGAGTACCGAGCTTATGAATGCCGGTCAGGTGTTTCTCGCTGCCGCCGTTTTCGCCGCGTACCGGAAACCAGGTGGTCACGTCCCCCTCGGCGTCGCCCACGGCCAGTGAGATGTCGCCCAGAACCATGGCCAGGGCAGTAATCGCCCGACCGTCCTCGAAGGCCTGCAGGTCATCGAGCAGTTCAGGGCTGCCCGGCTCGGAGAGATCCCAGCGCAGCAGCCTGCCGTCCTCGGTTCCGGCGTAAAGAGCGCTTCCGTTGCTGTCGAGGGTCAGGGCGGTGATCGGCGAAGCCCCTGCGTCAGTGAGTTCAAAGCTGTAATCCTCGCTCTCCTCGTTGCCAAAGAGGTCTGTTTCAACTGCCACCTGGGTGACCTTCAGAAGGTTTTCGGGCAGCAGGTCGACACGAATGCGGCTCTCCTCGCCCGCGGCCCTGGCAATGGATTGAACCGGGAACTGACCGTCTGGGGGATCGAAAGCGGCCTGCCGCTCAACCTGTCGTTCAAAACTGCGCCGGCCCTGTTGGTCAAAACGACTGGTAAACTTGACAGTCTCCAGGCTCATAAAGCCATCGCTCCAGAGCAGGGCGTAGCTCATGCCGCCGGCATTGCGCGCTGCGACCGGTTTGGCATCCGCTGCGCCTGGTGCCGCAAGGGAAATAGCCTCAAGCCGCTGTCCAGCCGTTGAATCGTAAAAGGCGACCTGCCCATCGGCGGTAAAGACAAAGGGGGTTTCCAGATATTCGTCAATGCCGACCGCAAGCAGGCCGGAGTCGACATCGCCCTGCTCCAGGGCGAATTTGGAGAATATTTCCGAGGAGGGCTCCTGGAACAGCGGCAGGGTCACCTTGCCGATGAGCAGCAAGATGAAAATGACGCTGAAAATAATCGCCATACCTCCGATGGTGATGAACCAGCGGGCGATTCGGTCCCTCCGCTTTACCTTCCTGAGAACTCTTTGATCCATGCCATGAACCCCAACTAAGACTTAAACGCACTAAAAGGTTCTGCCCGCTGCTTGTCGCAGCGGGCAGAACCTCGACCTGGTTTGCCATGTTTCGGCAATATCCGAAGATTTTCTATTTGATGCACTCACAAAAACTCCCGAGATGGCTAAGCAAAAATTTCGTCCTACAAGGCTTAGTGGTTTTTCAGGGGCGAAGGCATACATGCTGTATGTCGAGGTCCTGAAAAACCACTGTAACGCAGTAGGACGGACTTTTTGCAACGCCATCCTATTTCATCAGTTCGAGCTGCTGGTCAGCCACCTTGGCCGGCAGGGGCAGGTAACCGTCTTTGACCACGACTTCCTGGCCTTCTTTGGAAAGGACGAACTTGAGGAACTCATCGATCATCTTGGGCAGCGGCTGGTTGGGCTGCTTGGCTACGTAGAGGTAGAGCATCCGGCCCAGGGGATACTTGCCGGCCAGGACATTTTCGTAAGTCGGCTCGTAAGCCTTGCCGCCTTCTTTTTGGGCCAGGGCGATGGCCTTGACGCCGGATGTCTTGTAGCCGATACCCGAGTAGCCGATGCCCGCCTTGTCTTCGGTCACCGAGAGCACCACCGAGGCGCTGCCGGGCTGCTCCTTGACGATATCCTTGTAGTCGCCTTTGAACAGGGCCTTTTTCTTGAAGTAGCCATAAGTACCGGAAGCGGAGTTGCGCCCGTAGATGCTGATCGGCATACCGGCCCAGTTGCCCTCGAGGCCAGCCTGGCCCCAGGTCACGATATCGCCGGCGGCGCCACCCTTACGGGTTTTGGAGAAAATGGCATCGACCTGAGACAGCGACAGAGCCTCAACAGGGTTGTCCTTGTTGACATAGACAGCCAGGGAATCAAGGGCCACACCGATAGCGGTCGGCTTGTAGCCGAACTTCTTCTCGAAGGCCTCTTGCTCTGTTTTCTTCATCTGTCGAGACATGGGGCCGATCTGGGCAACGCCTTCGATCAGCGCCGGCGGAGCGGTGCTCGAGCCCTTGCCTTCGATCTGGATGTTGACGTTGGGGTATTTTTTGCGGAAGCCTTCAGCCCAGAGGGTCATGAGGTTGTTTAGGGTGTCGGAACCGATACTGTTGAGGTTTCCGGCAACGCCCTCCACCTTTTTATACGTCTCGAGCTTGGGGTCAACTTCGATCTGGGCGGCCAGCGCCTGGGTTCCGGCAAAAACCACGGCGGCCAGGGCCACGACCGAAAGGCTTCTTATCACATTGCTTTGCATCAAACTGTCCCCTTTGTTGATTGGCTTGGCAGGTTACTTTTCGATATTTATTCGGAAACATTTCCTATCGATTTGACTGCGCCAAGAATCGCCCCGCAATGTTAGGCTTTTGTTAGTGCGAGGTGAGAAGCTTGCAAATTCGATGCAGACAAGAACCTGGCCACTCCTTCGGCAAAGTGGTCAAAGGGGCTTAGGGGCAATTTTCAGGTCTAGTGGCCTGTACGGTTAATCCTGTCTTCTAATTCTGGCCATTTTCGCCCCTGTCGGCGTTGCACCTCCTTGACTTAAGCCAAGCTAGGCCGGCGTCGGTGCGCCTTGACAGGAACAAAAATGACTCAGAATCAATCGACGCGATTAACCAAACAGACCACTAGCTATAGGCAAAGCGGAAAGGGATATTGAGCCGAGTTTTCAAGAGTTCTAAAGACTTTCTAACATCATTTTTTGCAAAGGCAACCGGTTGCACCAATATTCTGCGACAGCGCCTATCGGCCTCCGGAAGCATCTACAGGCGCCGGCAAGGTAATGGTGAAGGAGCTTCCCTGCCCCGGAGTGCTGTTCACAACAACCTCCCCCCCATGGGATTGGGCAATGTGCTTGACGATGGCCAGACCGAGGCCGGTGCCGCCGAGGTTGCGGCTGCGGGCCGGATCGACGCGGTAAAACCGCTCGAAGAGGCGGGGCAGATGTTCCCTTGCGATACCGCACCCCCAGTCCTGAACCTTGATCATCACCTGGCTCTGAAACCGGGCGGCCTCCACCAGGACTGTGCCCTCTGGGGAGCTGTATTTAATGGCATTGGTCAGCAAATTCACCACCGCCTGCTCCAGCAAGGGAGCGTTGATCCGCGCCTGAAGATCCGGATGGCAGAACAGGTTGACCCGCACCGGCTTTTCTTCGGCAGATTGTTGGCAGACCTGCAGGGCAGCCTCGAGCACGGGCTTGAGGGCCTCAAACTGCAGAGGAATGCCTTCGCGTTCGGCCTCCTGTTCGACCCTTGAAAGCGCGAGAAGATCTTCGATGATGGCGTTGAGACGATCGGCCTGTCGGCAGGCGATCCCTAAAAACCGCTGAGCATCCTGGTGATTTTCGACAGCCCCGGCCATCAGGGTCTCTACCGAGCCCTTGATGGCGGTAATCGGCGTCCTGAGTTCATGGGAGACATTGGCGACAAAGTCCCGCCGTATGTTCTCAAGGCGCCGCAGGCGCGTCACATCGTTAAGCACGATCAACGCCCCGATCTCGCGCCCCTGGGCATCGCGCAGCGGAGTACCGTGAGCCTGCAGAAACCGCTCAACCCCGCCGAACTGCAGCACGATATCCCCTTCGACCGGCTCACGACTCTCCAGCAACCGGGTCACAAAACGCTGCAGGTCGGTTTTTCGCACCACCTCCTGAATCCGCCGTCCTGTGGCCCCGGTGACTTCGATCCCCATCAGCCGCGAAGCGGCCTGGTTCAGGCGCAGGATTCGGGCTTCAGCATCGACCGCCAGCACCCCCTCGACCATGCTGCCGAGCACCGCCTCAAGCTCGTTGCGCTGACTTGCCATGGTGCGGATGCGCTCATCGAGCTGGGCGGCCATTTCATTGAGGGCAACGCCCAGGGCACCGATTTCCTCGGTGCGCGAGATCGGCAACCTGCGCCCCAACTCCCCCCGGGCAAAACGCTGGGCTCCGCGCTTCATTTCTTCAAGCAGACGGGTAATTCGCCGCGCCACAACCAGGCTCAATGCCGCAGCAACCAGGGCAATGACCAGCCCGGCCCAGCCCAGGCGCAAATAGACCGACTCGAGGGTCCGGTCGATGGCCGTGGCCGGAATCGACACTCTGACGCTGCCGACGATTGCCTTACCCTCGACCACCGCCACAGCAACATACAACATCTCTTTCTGCAGGGTGTGGCTGAAGCGGGTCGAGACCCCGACCCGGCCTTTTAGAGCAAGGATGATTTCGGGACGCCCCGCATGATTGTCCATGCGCCCCGGGTCTTCTTCGGTATCGCCGAGCACCGTCCCGTCAGGCAGAATCACGGTAATCCGGGCCTTCGACTCTCGGCCTAATTCTTTGCACAAAGTATCTATATAGGCCGACTCGGAGGGCAGCAGATGCCCCCTGAGCTGATGTTCGATCAGATGCCCGCGGGCTTCAAGATCAAGGGCCGTCTGCTCGATGTGAAAACTGCGCAGGGCCCCGGACATATACCAGGTCACAGCACCGAGCGAGACGAAGGTGATGAACAGGTAGGTGGGAAAAAGCTGCCAGAGAAGCCGTCGACGACCCATACGCCCTATTCCTTGAACCGGTAACCGACGCCGCGAACGGTTTCGATATAAGAGCCGCATGCACCGAGTTTTTTACGCAACCCGACGATCTGCACGTCGACCGCCCGATCGGTCACGGCGTAGCCCTCACCGCGCACAGCATCGACGATCTGGTTGCGGGTAAA
>CALZIZ010000203.1 GCA_945787465.1 uncultured Desulfuromonadales bacterium | reverse complement strand
CCAACCGTTGGTTGTATGAATTTGGCCGCTACAGTCAATGTCGTTCTTTACGACAGAATAGCCAAGTCAGCCCACACCATTGCAAATAACGAATTGATTCGTCAAAGTCGCGATACCAACAATAGAGTCAAAGTAGAGTCAAAGATAAATCCGGGAAGGGCAGGTCTTCGATGAAGGCGGTCTCGATCTTTGGGGCACCGCCCTTGGTTGCCGAGTTCAGTTGATTTTCGGTAATTCCTGAAAACCCCAGACCTGTTGGAAAGTAGGGATAACTTCTTGTTTTTGCTCCAGATCATGCAAGATGGCCGATCTGCCACAGGATTATAAAATTCCGGTCAGGTCGGCTTTTTTGTAGGTAAAAACGCACAGAAGGCGTTCAGTTCGACAGCCTCCTGATGTTGCATCAGGTCAATTCCCCCGG
Organism: uncultured Desulfuromonadales bacterium; assembly: GCA_945787465.1. GTDB lineage: Bacteria > Desulfobacterota > Desulfuromonadia > Desulfuromonadales > Trichloromonadaceae > CALZIZ01. Next base: position 8,478 of record CALZIZ010000203.1, on the reverse strand, counting down.
GTGTCCCACTGCAGCGGCTCCCCTGTAAAAGGGTCGAACAGGTAGTCGGGGGGAAACAGTTGGCCGGTACGGCGGTTGGCTTTGAGGCGCCCCGGTTTGCCCCCAAAGGTGAGGGTGTTAAAGCTTTGATTGCCGAGGATGAACTGACGCTCCTCGCGGGCTCCGGGGGCAAATGACCAGTAAACGACCCGCTTGTTCTGCCCCGGGGTACGCAGCTCGGCTTTTTCGACCAGCAGGGTCGAGCCCTTGCGGGTGGTGGCCCGGCAGATGCGTTCGCCGAGGTACTCGATCTTTTTCAACTCAGAAAACTTGAAGACGACCTCTCGCCCCGTGGCGACCCCTGAGAGCGTGCCCCGGGCGCTGATGCGGGAGATCACGACGGTCTTGCCCCCGGGATCGATCAGGCTTCCGGACAGGTAGTCCTGGGCCAGGGAAGGGGCGGCAATCAACAGGGCGAAAATGGCGAAAAGCTTGATTTTCATGCAGGGACCATCCTTGATGCTCTCGCAAAAACTCCTGAGATGGCTAAGCAAAAATTCCGCCTTACAAGGCTTAGTGGTTTTTCAGGGGCGAAAGCATACAAGCTGTATGTCGAGGTCCTGAAAAACCACTGTAACGCAGTAGGGTGGACTTTTTGCGACGCCATCATCCTTTGCTGGGCGGATTGCATCCTTTGCTGGGCGGATTGAGAAGGCTTGCCCGTTGTTCAGGAATCTCAGCGTTGATTGTGGGGATTCTCGACCATAAAAAAATATGTTCATTAAATAACACGAATCCAGGTTCGGAGCAACCGCTTGAGGTTTCCCCCCCCTTTGGCCGCCTCGCGGGCCGGCACCCCGGCCCGGCCGATGTCGGCGAGAGGCTCAATCTTTGGTTATAATAGGTTCTGAAGAGATTCGACGCACAAAGTCGGCCTGAACCGGGAAGGAGGCGTCTCATGACCTTAGAGCGTTTCTCGTGGGCCTGGCCCATTGTACTGACAGCCCTTGTCGGCGCCGTCGGCTGGTATGGCAGGACGATTTACGACTGGCGGCAGGAGCGTCGCCAACTTCACGTGGAGCGCCAGGCAAGCCTGCAGCAGCTCAGCACCCTGCTGGACACCTCGCAGCGGGTATTTCGCATTCAGGCCGATCAGCGAAACCGGTTGTTGGAGCTTCTCGAAAAGAACCACCCTGACAAAGTTGATATCAGGGCGGGCTACGACGCCGCATTTACCAGCCTGTACGATGAGTTCACTCCGGGCGAAAAAGAACTCCATGGAATCATCCGCGCGATGACCGTCAACGCTATGCGCGAACTGAACCTCGGCATGTCCGAATGGCTGAAGGAAGATCTGAGTTTCAAGACCGGCGCGGTGCCCCTGACCGTGCGGGACGGCCTCGCTGAACAACTCCTGAATCTGGAGCTTCACCTCGCTCTCTGGCACGCCAAATACCAGTACTGGATTCCTGAAAATCCGAGGCATGCACTTGTCTACCTGGATGATGAGAAAAAGCATGGCATACGCTTCCCTGGTGAGGTTAAGGGGCTTGTAGACGCCGGGATTCAGGAGCTTTTGAAGAGGCGCTGATTCATGGGCAAAGGCCCTTGAGCCTCACGGCTCGCCCCCCTCACCCTGACCCTCTCCAAAAGAGTTTGGGTCTTCCTTCTGGATTCTACCTTCTGACTTCTGAGTTCTCGTAAGCAAAACCCGCGACATCAAATGACCCTCGTGGCTGATTTTACTGGAGCCAAGTGCATAAGTAGATAAAGTTTTATTTGCGATTTTTAATTCACGGGGCAGATCTGGCTTGTTACTGCGCCACGAGTCAAAGCGTCCATCGGGATTTTTGAAAGGCCTGGACTGTGCTTAAAAGAAAATCCGTTGGGAAGGGGGCAGATGGCAGGGTAATAACCGCAGCGGCGAAGCTCAATTCTGGGCTTCGCCGCGCCAACTGATGATTGGCTCTAACCTCCTACAACAAAGGAGATCTTGGCGTTCACGCGGTATTTGGTGATTTTGTCGTTTTCTACGATTGCCTGAAAATCCTGCATGTAAACATTCTTGATTCCGCTGACTGATTTGGACGCCTCCTTAAGGGCGGCCTCTGTCGCGCCTTCGATAGTGCTGCCTTCGGCATGAATTTCGATCACTTTGACAACTGACATGGTATCCTCCATTTTTTAGAGTTACCCCTCCATAGTCAAAGAAACATGCAGCCAGAGCAGTACAGGTCGGGGCACTGGCGGTGCTTCTTAGTGCAGCGGTGGAATTCGCAGCATCTGCCCCGGGTAGATCTTGTTGGGGTCTTTGAGCATTGGTTTGTTCGCTTCAAAGATCACCATGTACATGTTGGCGTTGCCATAAACGTTTTTGGCGATTTTCGAGAGGGAGTCGCCACTTTTTACGGTGTAGAAGCTCGACTCGGGTTCGTGTTTCGCTACCTGAAGGTGGTCATCGACCTTGGCAACCCCTTGGGTGTTGCCGATAGCCAGCAGGATTTTCTCTTTTTCTTCCTGAGTTGGGACCGTTCCGCTGATGGTGGCCAGCCCGTCTTTGAAGGCAAGGTTCAACTTGTCGGTTTTAAAACCGAAGTTGGTTATAAGTTGCTGAAGTTTATTTGCCACTTCCTGATTTTTCTCTTCACTTGAGCCGGAAAAAAAGTCAAAAAGTTTTTCACCGGCGTCTTTTACGAAATCCAAGAGTGCCATTTTTTTGTCCTTTGCGTTAAACCCGGATCCTTGAATCCAGGGCGTAATTTAAATCCCTGCGGTCAGTGCATGAATTTTCGCAGCAGCCCGAAGCCGTGACGGGCCAGGTCGCTGAGATCAACATCCCCGTCGTTGTCGGCATCGAGCAGCCTGTTCAGGGTGCTCATGGCCTGCGGGTTCTGCCGCTCTACGTCATGGGCTTCCTGGTCGAGAAGAACGTCAAGCCCCTTGGCGTCAAGCTGGCTGCCCCGCTGGGCTTTGCCGAGGGCGCCCATGACCATCGGCGCAAGTATGGAGAGAAGCTTGCCCATGGAGGCCATGTTTAACCCGCTGGCTCTGCTCAGGCCGGCCTCGACATTGGAACGGCGCGAGCCGAGCAGGTGCCCCAGGATGCCGTCACCCTGACCCTCTTCGGTATGCCCCAGGTAATGGTCGAGGTTGTTCAGCAGGCTGCCGTCGTGATCGCGGGCCACCGCGTCGAAGATCCCCTGTGCATCACCTCCATGGGCATTTCGCTTGAGGGCGGCGATAAGGGTGGGCAACGACGTTTCAAGGGCATTGGCTGTCGTGGTCTCGTCAGCGCCTATCTGCTGGCTTATCGATTTCAACTCCCGTTCGCCAAGGGCCTGGTTTAATGTTTCTGAAATCCATGTCATAGCCAAGATCCCTTCGTAAAAGTTGCCCTTTGAAGATTGGGGGGAGTTGCCCATGAATGGGGAAGGGGGGGGCAGTAGAGGGAATGGACAACCACCATACCTATACCTACTATCGCAAATCTGTGACTATGCAACCATAAAAGTCTATGTTTTTGCGTTGAAAAGTATATTGGTGGGGAGCTGGCGGAGGAAGACCTCGAGCAGGTCAAGGGCCCTGTCATGGTCTATTGACGAGGTCGCTTGCGGCCAGCAGGTCAGGAGAGGATGGACGTATTCTGCAGAAAAAAATTTATCTGTGATTTCGACGGCGATAACAAGCCCCGACTGCGAAGATAAGCGCCATCAGCAAAATACCCACTGTCGTTGCCTCACCGATCAGTCCGTGCATTTGGCCTCCTTTGGCATCGCAAAAACACCAAGGTTCTTCAATTAATATCAGATGAATGATTAGGGTCAACCAATGGAGGGTGTTTTTCTGAGGCAGGAGAAACAAAAAAAGCCCTGGAGACCAGGAGGGGCGGCCGTCCAGGGCAAAAGGGGAAGTTGCGTCCAACTCCCCTGAAGACAACTACATTATACTGCCATTCAAGGGTTTGCGGCAATTTAAACAAATTTTGCTGTACCCTCCCAGGAGAGTTTTGCGCGTGCATCAATCTTTTCTCGTTATTACCAACCTGTTTCAGGCTGTTAATTGCCACCTTCCGGCGCGTCGCTACCACAAAGATTAATTTCCTTGATTCACCCGGACCCAGCTCTTAAACTGTGCCCTCTTTTCGGGCGGCGCCCTGCCACCGCTGCCCGTTGGATATCCGATCAACAATGTAGTTATCTAGGAGGAAGTAGTGTCGAAGTTGTTTTGGTTCTGTTTTTTTATGATTGGTCTGGTGTCTTTTATCCCCGGTTCGGCCTGGTCCGGCCAAGGTAAGGACCCGGTGGATTTCACCATCGATGTTCTTGCAAACGGTATCGTTTTTAATATAAAAAACGTTAATGGGATTGATTTTGAGGCGAATCACCCCCTGAAAAGCAGCATCCTTTATGTCAATTACATGCCTGCTTATGTGATCGACTATTCGAGTAATCCAGAAAAAAAATACAAAATGGATAAAATTGTGCTCAATTCCAAAACCAAAAAGCACATCTACAAACATCATCCGCATATTGACCTTCATAGCGGGGATGTCCTTTTTGTCGAATGGGTTCTCAGTGTAGGCAAGAAAGGGATAGAGCGGATCGTTTCCAACAGCGTCACCTGGCAACAATTGGAGGTGCTGCCGACGTTGAAAAGACCGGAAGGGGAGTCATTGCACAGGCGGGACTGACACGAAGGGTTACAGAAACAAAAAGGGGGCCTCATGGGCCCCGTTTTTGTTTCTGTAACCAACCGCAAAAAAAGATTACTTTTCTTCAGCGGCCTCTTCTTTTGCTTCTTCAACAGGCGCAGCCTCTTCAACGGGTGCAGCAGGGGGCTCTGCAGTCGCTGCAGCAGCCATGGGCTCACCGCCGGCGGGCTGCAGGCTTTGCTGATATTGGGCGTAAAGGGTTTTGATCATGTACGCGGTACCAGCAGCAATCAGGAGCCAAACCAGAATCGATAGCCAAATCATTGTGTAAACCTCCAATGTTGATTATTTTACCTGTAACAGTTTTGGTTACAGGTTGAAAACGGCGTCTCTGACACAAGCCTCCGGGAATTCCCCGGATCGACAACGCCCAATAAAATAGCGTGGTATTGTTCTTAGGGCAAATAAATTTTTATTTTTTTCTTGCCATATCAGTCTCGGCTCTCAAGTTCGGGGTTTGGGGTAAGCAGAAAAAGCAGTGATGCCATGAAAAATAGTCCCTGGTCCATGCAGACCCTCTGCAAATACATTCTTCTGCAGATACCCGCGGCGATGCTGTTGGCCCTGGTGCTTTTGCTTGTTGATCACTGGGTTGACATCTCCGACCTTGTTCTCTGGGGAATTATCGGGGGCTGGCTGGCCAAAGACGCTCTACTCTATCCGCTGGTCTGGAGGGCCTATGCGCCCCATAGTGAAGGAGAACGAAACACTCTGGTGGGTGCCACTGGTATTACGCGGCAACCATTGTGCCCGACAGGATACATTGAAATTCGCGGTGAACTCTGGCGAGCCCAATTGGCTCATGAACAGGCGCCGCTGGCTGTGGGGCAAAGGGTTGTGGTTCGAAAGATAAATGGCCTGACCCTGATCGTTGAAGCCGCTGCCGATCAGGAAGAAATACCACGGTGGGGCCCGAAACTGGATTGAAAACTGCATTGGGCAGTTGGTTAAGAATGCAGTCGGGCAGAAGTCAGTTGCTGTTTTATAAGGTGCCCCATATTGAAACCAGTAAAAGAAAAAATTAAAGCCAGCTCCAAAATCGGTTGGGGGCCTGCGGTGGTGATTTATCTGGGGCTTTACCTGGTGTTGTTACTGCCTCCCTATCTTGTGCTTGCCCTGGTGCCTCCTGCTGCAGGCAGTGCCATGGGTTTGTGGCTAGGGGTGTTTTTGCTGATCGCCTGCTTTGCCATGGCCTGGACCGTGGTGCGGCTGAACCCCCTGCTGCGGCTTTGCAGGCCGTTGCGCCTGGGATTGCTTCTAGGTTCCCTGGGATTCGGTTTTTTTCTGGCCTGGCTGCTCTATCAAGGCGAAAAGGGGGCTGGATGGGTTGCTCTGGCAGCGACCGCAAACCTGCTGGTCTTCGCCAATCTGGCCGGCAGCTGGTTGGCCGAGGCCCTGAAGCGGCCAGCTGAACTGGTGCTGATCTGCCTGGTCATGTCGCTGGCTGACTTGTGCAGCATACTCAAGGGCCCAACCCGGCAGATCGCTGGTGAACTCGCCACCTATTACCAGGGCGGCGGGATCGGGCCCGTTCCGCCGGGGGATCTTTTGCTGATAAAGATCGCCGTGCCGGGGGCGGGACAACTCTTGCCGGTTTTCGGGGTCGCCGACTGGATCATGGTCGCCCTTCTGGCGGCCGCCGTCGAGAGGTTTGCCATCAACGATAACCTGGTGGGGGTCAGTCTCGGGCGCATGGGCGAGCGTGGGCGCATGGGCTGCTACATTCCCGTGGCAGCGGCAGGGCTTGCAATGGCCGTATTGCTGGCCCAGCAACTCGGGTTGTTTCTGCCCGCCTTGCCGGTGGTGGCGGTGGTCTTTTTGAGCTTCGCCCTGATCAGGTACCCTGGTGTCCGCCGCCTGACCCGGCAGGACTGGTCTCTGGTGGCGGTTTCTCTGGCTCTGGCAACCGGGGTGCTGGTTGTTCCGGGGGTTTGACGTATTGGTTCGCGGGATGAGAATGGCAGGACAGAAGTCGTAGGGTGGGGCCTGCCCCACCGAGAACGTGTCGGATCGCTTACATGGTGGGGCAGGCCCCACCCTGCAAATCAAGAGACTGCTTCTTTTCCCCAATAGGGATGCTGAACGGGCTAGAGATACATGGAAATCCCCTGAAATTAAAAGCGGCAGCCGATTCGGCTGCCGCTTTGGTCTTACTGCTGCCCGGTGACCTCGATGATGCAGGCATAGGCGGTCTCCAGTAACTGTTCAAGATCGTCCTGGCCGATGACCAGAGGGGGCATAAAGTAGACCACGTTGCCCAGCGGGCGCAGCAGCGCACCCCTCTTCAACGCTTTTTGAAAGACCTGGTACCCCCGCCGCTGCTGCCAGGGGTAGGCGATCTTGCCGGCCTTGCTCTCGACCATCTCCACTGCAGCCACCATACCGCAACGGCGAAATTCGCCGACATGGGGCAGGGCCTCGAAGCGCTGCGCCCAGGCATCGAATTGCTCCATCTTGGGCGGCAGCGACTCGAGAATCTGCTCGTCCTCGAAAATCCTCAGCACCTCTACAGCTAAAGCGCAGCCCAGGGGGTTGCCCGAGTAGGAGTGGGAGTGCAAAAAGGCCTTGAGGCTCTGGTAATCATCATAAAAGCCCTGGTAGATCTTCTCGCTGGTCAAGACCACCGCCAGGGGCATGTAGCCGCCGGTGATCCCCTTGGACAGGCACATGATGTCGGGGGCGATGCCGGCGTGCTCGTTGGCGAACATGCGTCCGGTGCGACCGAAGCCGACGGCGATTTCGTCAGCGATATAATGCACCTGGACCTGGTCGCACAGTTCGCGCAGTTTCTTCAGATAGACCGGCGGATAGATCCGCATGCCGGCCGCACCCTGAACCAGCGGTTCGATAATGACCCCGGCAATCTGCTGATGGTGTTCGCTGACCACGCGCTCCAGGTGTTCGAAGCACTCGGCATTGCAGCTGTCGCGTTGCAGGCCGTAGGGACAGCGGTAGCAGTCAGGGCCCTGGGCCTGGAAGCCCTCGAGGAGGATCGGACTGTAGATCTCGCGGTAGAGGTCGCAGCCGCTGACCGACAGGGCGCCGACGGTTTCGCCGTGGTAAGCCTCGGTGATAGAGACAAACCGGGTCTTGTCGGGGCGGCCGGACTGCTGCCAGTACTGGAAGCTCATTTTCAGGGCGGCTTCGACCGCAGAGGAGCCGTTGTCGGTGAAAAAGACCTTGCTGAGGTCCCCCGGGGCCAGGCGGCAGAGCATGCTGGCCAATGTCACCGCCGGCTCGTGGGTGAAGCCTGCGAAGATATGGTGGGCGACTTTGGCCGCCTGGTTGTTCAGGGCCCGGTTGAGCCGCGGGTTGTTGTGCCCCAGGTTGTTGACCCACCAGGAAGAGACCCCGTCGATGTAGCTGTTGCCGTCAGCATCGTAGAGGCGAACACCTTCACCACGCACGATGGGGATGGGGGGGAACCCCTCGAGGTCTTTCTCCTGGGTGCAGGGGTGCCAGATGTGGCGCCGGTCGAGACTGATTATCTCCGATTTTTCCATGGTCTGGGTCCGAATAGTTAAGGTTTTACCTGCAGCCCTGGTCTCAGGCCCGAGCCGGGTTGATCAGGCGGTGCAGGCCGAAATTCATCAACAGCCAGGGCAGGCTGTCGAGCTGTGCGATTTCGTCGGCCAGGGCCTCGATGCAGCTGCGTTCATCTCCAGCGTGATGCTGCAGGACCCCGAGCAGATCCGCAGAAGCCAGCGCCACCATTGCCTTGGGGGCCGACTCGCAGGCGGCATCGGGGTTTTCGGGCATGTTGTTGATCATAAAGCCGGCCAGGGGGA
>CALZIZ010000202.1 GCA_945787465.1 uncultured Desulfuromonadales bacterium | reverse complement strand
GTTCCAGACCTTCGACACCATCCTCTCGGGTCTTGGGGCCAGGGCGCGGCTTTACACCATGACCAACCGGGCGGTGCACTCCAAATTCATGATGGTCGACGACCGGTGGATGACCATCGGCTCGGCCAACGCCAACGTGCGCAGCTTTGAACTCGATTCGGAGCTGAACATGTCCATCGGCGACCCGGCCTCGGTGGTCGATTTCCGCCGCCGACTCTGGGCCCACAACCTGGGCCTGACCGAGGCTGTCATCGCCGGCTGGAGCGTTTCGGAGTTCCTGGCCCGCTGGGATGGGGTCGCCACGGCGAACAGCGGCAAGGCACCCGTCGCCATGGACGGCGAGGGAGTGGTGCGCTTCGACCACACCACAGTTCCGGGCGTCCACCACGGAAGCATTCCCGACGCGCTGGCTCGCCTGGACCTGGGGCCCCCCGGCCACATATTTGCCGGGCCGGTTCCCGAAGGGGAGGAGACGATTCGACTGGCATGACGGAGATGAGCGTAAAAGCCAGAATTGTCGGAGCGGTCATTTCGCGTGAAAGCATGAACTATGCGACCGTCACGATGTTCTTCTGCAACCCGGGCCGAGAGGCCCTGCGGGTGGTTCGTTACCGCCTTGTCTGGCCGGAGGGGAGCGTGACCGCGGAACCCCTGGAGCTGGTGCTTCCGTCCGGAGGTTCTCGCGAGTGGAGCATCCGGGTTGATTATCGCTCAGGAGATATCCGCGCTCTTCTGGCCAACCCTGAAGCGGGCCGGGTTGAGGTTCTCGAAACCAGAGCTAAACCGTGATAGTTCACTGTCAGAATTTTCCGGAGTTTGAGGGATGAGCGGCGCATTAAAAGCTTTGATATCGCTTGATACGAATCGCCTCGATGCTCGCCTTCAGGTGAGCCGGGGGGCCGTGGACGGGGAGGCCCTCGTATCCCTCGATGGCTTCGATCCGCGGGATCTTCTCGGCGACCTTGGCGACCTGCTGCGGGATGTGGAACAGCTCTCCGATCCCCAGGAGATCGCCGCGGTCATCCTTCGCGGCCTGCAGGCGTTTGCCTCCCTGATCGATTTTTCCGGTCTTGAGACCGTTGGTGAAGTACTGCGCCTGTTGACCACCCTTCTCGAGCAGCTCGAACCGCTGGTCGAACAGCTGGGGGTCGATCCCGAGGCTCTTTTCGACAGTGTGCTCGATGAATACGGCGGCCTGGAGGGGCTGATCCGCGAGGTCACCGCCCGTTTCACCGAAGGCTTTTCCGCTGAACTCCCCGAGGCGGTGCGGATTCCGGTAGAAGCCATACAGCACCTCGCTGGTGGACCGCCCCGGAGCGGGGAGGACCTGGCGAAATTTCTCTGTGGTTTCGTCCTCGGGATGGACCTGTCGGATCTTCAGGGTCCCCTGCGCCTGGTGGAGCAGGTGCGTGTGAGTCTGGCGGTTCAAGATAACGAACTTCAACCCCTGCGGGATCTGATTCAGACTGTAACCTCGCAGATCGAAGGTGCCACCGGGCACCTCACCGGGGAAAATCCCGACCTCGCGGTCGCTATGAACCTTCTTGAAAACGTTCAAACCAGCTTGGGTCGGCTGACCGGTGAGTTGCTTCCCACCGCACTTTCCGGGCTGGCAGATGATCTTCGGGCTGTGGACGCCAGCCGCCTGGCCGGTGATATGGATGCCGCGCTGCAGCCTTGGCTGGCTCGAATTCCCGAACCGCCCACCGGGCTCGACGAGGTGCTCCTGGAGCCGCTGCGGTCCTTAGCCGACAGTATCGAGGCAATGACCCCTGAATTTCTGACCGAGCGCCTGGCAGAAATCGAAGGGGCCATTGAGGAACTGTTCGGCCGCAGCGAGGTCGGGCGATTGGCTGCCGAGGCCACCAACCTGCTGGATGGTCTGAACGGCTACCTGCAGCAGATCCCCTTGACTGAGTTGCGGGAACAGCTCAGCACGGCGCTGTTGGAGGTGGAGGCGAAGATCCGTTCCCTCCAGGAATTCTCCCCCGTGTACCTGCTCGCCGAACATCTGCAGTCCGTCGAGTCGGCCATCGACCAGATCGATCTTGGTGCTATCCAGGCTAAGGTGCAGAAACTGGGAAACACCATCCAGGAGGTCATCGATTCATTTCCGATCGAGGATCTGCGCGTCGAACTGGAATCGCTGGTGAATGTCGCCGCCGATGCGGTCGGCGGAATCGGTCCGGCTCTCGAGGAGGCCGATCAGGCCATTGACGGTCTGGCTGCTCAAATAACCTCCATCGAGCTGGATGCGGCAGGGGCGGCTTCGGTACAGCTGGTTCAGGATATCCGGCAGAACATCCGAGCCGCTCTGGAAAGCGCCGATCTTCCCGATGCGGCCCGCGCCGCATTGGGGGTGGTCGCAGGTCAGGTTCGAAAAATCGACCTCAATGCCGAGCTGCAGGGCCCGTTTTCGTCGGTGGCGGCTCGGATCGATATCGCTGCTCTGGTTGCGCCCCTCGATGATGCCATCGACCAGGCCCGCACATCGCTGCGCAAGCTGACGCCCAGCGCCCTGATCGAAGAGCTGGATCAACCCTTCAACCAGGTGGTGGATGGCCTGCAGCAGGTCAATCCGCTACGCCTTGTCGATGCCCTCTCGGAGCAATTTGAAAATTTCCTGTCCCTGCTCGACCAGGCCGACCCCCGCACTCTGATCACTCCGTTGCAGGCCGAGTACGACCGGCTGATCGCAGAACTGCGGCAGGCGGTCGATCCGGGCCCCCTGTTTCAGCCGCTTAAGGAGGCCTGCGGCGAACTGGAAGGTCTCATCGACCGGATTGACCCCTCGCCGCTTCTGGCCAAAGTGCTGGCCCGCGTTTCGGGGTTGCCCGAGGTGGTGGCAGGTGCGGCCCGAGACGGATTCGCCACGCGCCTGGGGGCGGGGGCCGAACTGCCGGGCGGGACGGCAACCGGAGCCTTCCGCTTCGGGGATATCCTCCGGCCTTTCGCCGCCCTGGTGAAAGAAATCCGCGGGGCGGTGCGCACTCGGGGTGCTGCGGGAGATGACCGCATCGGGCGGTGCCTTCCTGGACGACATCAGCCGGACGCTTGCGGAGCGCAGGTCGCTCGTTGATTTTCTGGCCGCCAATGGTCCGATGGCCGATTTGCGCGACGCCATCGACCAATTGAGCCGGGTTGAGGCCACCCTGGCAGCTTCGGGCCGAAGCAGCTTCGCCCTCGGCCAGGCGGTTGCTTCGGTGCAGCTGGATGTGCATATCGATGCCACGGCCAGTCTGCGCAGCCGACTCGATGCCGAGCAGCAGCGGTTCTTCTCGGCCCTGTCGCCGCTCCCCCTGGCGACGAGCCTGCGTCAGATCGGCGCCGCTCTGGATGATGTCGTTCCGTCCGCACTTGCCCTTCCGGATTCCACCGCCACTGCCCTGGCTAGAATTGATGCTCTTTTCGATGCCTTTGATCCGGGTCCGCTGGTCGCCGAAATGGACACCCTTGGCGATCGGATTACGGCAAGATTGCAGACCCTGGCAGCAGACCTCGCCAGGGCTCTGGTGCGGCTCTGGAATCGCATTTTCGACCTGCTTAATCCGGTCTTTCCCCAGGGACTGCTGCCTGCGGTGGGTGCGGGCATGGAGGATGTCCGCCGGCAGATCGGAAGCCTGAACCCGGCGGGGGTCGAGACAGAAATCGACCGGCTGCTGGATGCCGTGGTCGAAGCGCTCGGGGCCTATTCGCCAGCGGCGTTTGCCGATGAGTTAGGGGCAATCTTTGATGCGGTCAAGGGCAAACTTCAAGGCCTCGACCCGGCCACCTTGCTGGGCGACCTCGATCCGGTGGGACGCCTGATCGACCAGTTCCAGGCCCTCAAACCCTCGGTTATTCTCTCGCCGCTGCTCTTACAGACCCGGGCCCTGGAAGAGGCCCTTGAAAGACTGCTCGATTTCGACGTCGGCGAAATCCTGGTAGAGGCGGTGGCGAATCTGCGGGCCGAGTTGGAACTTATCATTGAAAATATCGCGAGCGAACTCGACGGTCTGCTCGCGGATCTTGGAGCAGGCGATGGAGAAATTTCAACCACTGCATCGGTTTCGATCAGCTGAAGGTCCGTGGAAAACCCTTCATGATGCCGCACGTGGTACGCGCCGCATACGGCTGGATGGTCTAGGGCGCACTCGTGAGGTGGTGACCGCCGATGGCCGAGGCCTTCGGCTCAGTTACGACGTTACCGGGGGGCTGCGGCGCCTGGAGGGGGATGATGAGTTCTTTGTCGCTATTGATCCCGCCACCAAAGATTCCACTTTCAGTGTTGGGGACCCGCTGGGACGCACTGATTTCACTTTGGCCCGCGAGGGCCGGCAGCGAATCCTGCAGCGGGGTTCGACCCGGCTGGGTCTGGAGTTGGACGAGGAGCAGCGACTGCGCCGCGTTCGCCTGCCATGCTCATCAATGGCCCTGGTTTATGACTGGCAAGACGATGGGGGGTGCGAAATCCGTCCGGAAGGCGGACCCTGGAGCATTCGCCTGAGCGGTAAAGGCCCGGCCCGGCGGGTAGAGATTGCTCCGGGGATTGGCTGGGACGAACGGCTATTGCCCGCAGGCGTCATCCTCCAGCCCTTCCATCCGCAAGCAGAGCCTCTCCCCAGGGTTCACATCAAACTCGACGAGCTGGGACGGACCCTGGCCCGGTCCTGGGGGGATGGGTTGCTTGAGGTCTTCGAACGCGACAGGCGCGGTCGGCTTGGTCGCTGGAGTCGCCGCCTTGATAACGGTGAGCCCGACGAATGGGCGGATTTCCACTATCGCAATGGTCACCTTGCGGCTGTCGCGGGGCCGCAGGGAGAGATGCGCCGGAGTCTGGATGCTGGGGGGCGGGTCCTGGAATTGTCCCGGCCAGACGGTACGCGGGTCGCCTACGACTATGATGCTGCGGGAAGGCGCACGATGCGCAGGGAAAAGGGTCGGGTGACCCGGTATGTCTACGATGTTTTGGGTCAACTGCGGAAGGTGACGGGCAGCCCGGATGGCGCGGTGGAGATGAGCTACGACGGCATGGGGCGGCGGGTGACCGTCTGCCGACGGGGCCAGATGGTTGAGGAACACCGGGACGAAGCAGGGCGTCTCTGGTCCCTGACCGACCAGGCCGGCCGGGCGCTGCACACCTTCATCTGGATCGGTGACAGGATGGTGGCCCGGCTCGACGGGCCGGTGGGGACGCCTGTAGCAGAAGGGTTTCTCTGTGATCCCCTGGGGACTCTGTTGGCTGTTATCAGGCCCCGGGACGGAGGGGAAGAGGTGCTGGAAAGAATCGACTCGCCTCCCTTCGGAGCCGTCTCCAGTGCAACACTTCCCACGCTTTACGGCCATATCGGCGACCCTGGACTCGGCCTGATACATTTTGGCGCCCGCGAGCTCGACCCGGAACTGGGGCTGTTCCTGACCCCGGATCCGTGGCATGGGGGCGCAGATGATCCCCGCCGCTGGGCTGGGGCCTGTGACACATTTCTAAAACGCGAGCGGGAAGTCCCCGGGGAGGGCGCCCATGCTTACGCCCTCTGCCAGTTCGATCCGGTGGGGCGGTCGGACCGCGACGGACACGTGACGGTGGGGGACGTGGCCGCCCACATTCTGCGCTGGATCCTTCTGCCGACCTGGGGAATGCCCCTGACCTCCATCTCGCTCTTTTTCTTCATGCCCCTCAACCTCTACATGGAGGTGGTCGGGCTGATCGTCTGGCTGTTCAAACAGTTGCCCTGTTTCGATGATAACGACCATCCCTGGGGCAACCACACCATCGTCAAGGCGACCTTCCTGCTCGGCAGCCTTCGACAGTTCACCTTCGCCTTCGGCCTCAACGGATTTCTGCCGCGGGTGGTTTCCGGCAAGGGATTGACCAGCGACCGGGCGGTGACCATAGGCAACGTCATCTGGATCAACCGCGAAGAGCTGAGTCGCCTCGAGCGCCCCGAGGTCATTGAACTCTGGGATATCGCAGGCCCCCCGGCGGGCGGCGGAACGCCCTTCAACAACAGCAATGCCAAGGAATCGGCGGTCGGTATTTTAGGGATCGACGACGGGAAAAAACGTCTGCATGTTTCGGCCTGGACCCGGGGCTTCGGCAATGCCGTCGATATCGTGCGCGGAAGCCAGACCCTGGTGGACCAGCCGGTTCCCGCGGCGGCCGCTTTTGCTCGGGGGACACTGCTGCTGAGCAAACCACTTCCGGATGGCTTCCCGTATCCCGACAGCAACAACGATGACCAGCGGCTGGAGGTACATGAGTACCTCTTCGACACGGGGACCGGCCAGACCAGCCGGGGCGAGCCGATCGCCGATGCCTGGTTCGCCCTGCGGTTTCCGAAGGATACCCGGTTCGCCCCGGGCGAGTGGCTCCAGGTTGAAGCCCCCAACGCCGGGACCGTGCCCGACCCCACTTTCCGGGAAATCCGTGAGATTCTCAAGGCGGACGATCATGCCGCGGCCCTGCTTCGCCACGAGTTGCCGACCCGTTTCAGCGGGTCCAACCTGAGGGATAAGCTCAAGGTTCAGATGGTTGAAGAGGCCGCGCCGCGGGTGGCCAGCGAGGGCTGGACCCGGGTGGGAGTGTTGCCCGCCGCCGCCCCGCCGACAATGGAAGTGATCCTTCCGGCGGCCCCGGCACCGGCCCCGCCCGGATGGCCGCCGCTCATCCGCAAAGACAAACCGGTGCGAATCGTTGCGGCAAGCCCGGTGGTCATGCCGGTTCCTCTGGGGCTAACCCTTGGTGACCCGGAGGATACCGCATTTGTCAGAGTCAAAAAGGTGCAGGCCACCCTGAAACTGGCGCCGGGCCCTGGCGTCTTTGCGACCCCTGTCGACCTTTTTCTTCAGCGCCCGAAAGGGGCGCCTTTCCGGGGAGAAGTGGCGGCGGCATTGCCGAGCCAGATCAAGTTTCAGGGCGCACATGCCGATATCGAAAACGACGACCTGCTTCTGGTGACCCGGTCCGGATCGGCCGAAAAAGCATACGTCAGGGCCACGGCGGTCACCGATGAATTCCTGACGGTTGATCCTTCTTTGACCCCGGCTCTGACCCTGGCCGGGATGACCCGGGTCCGGATTCAGAAGTACGTCGACAGCAACAATGAACAGGACAAGGGAGCCATCACCGGCATCAGCGGGGATGAAGTGGTGGTGGACCTTGCCCGCACGAACCTGTTTCCCGATGCCGGCCTGGTCCGCTATGAATTAAACGGACATCCGGTACTCAGGGAAGTGGAACAGCAACGTAAATTTCGAATCGAACTGACCGACGAACCGATCGGCAATACGCCCTTCACCGTGGTCAATGCCCGCCTCGTTGAGGGGCGTGCCCGGTCCGGGGTCAAGCTGGCCCCGGCAGCGCGCTTCCTTCGTTGGACTGGAGCGGGAACCGCTCCGAGAGCATTCGGCAGCTACCCCAACACCCTGTTGGGAATCGGCAGCGTCAACGCGCCGGAGTTCGCGGACATGTCGGTGTTCTACCTGAGGTGGGCCGGGATTCGTCCTGCCGATTTTCATAAGGAATTCCGACGGTCATGGAGTCCCGCCCTGGCCGAGGGGGTGGAGTACTGGGTTTTTGAAACGGCCCTGCCCCTGCTGGAGAAAGAAGATTCCAGCGGGACGCTCCGTCACGTCTGGCGGGCGGATGAAGAAAGCGACGAGTTTGACATTTTCATGGGAGCCGTCTCCGCCGGAATGCCCCAATTCAGGGTCCGGGAATACACTGCCTCCGGGGTCAATCGGACCGACACCGCCGGGCGCCGGGTGCTGGCCCAGGCGCCGGAGGTTCAGGCGCCGGTCAACCCCAGCATACACGACAGCCATGAACGGGCGCTGGTCGAACACGAAATCCACCATACGGTGCAGGGGAACTTCTGGGGACCGCTGATGGGGGCGCTGCCGTTGCAGGGACTCATCATGCTGGTGTCTGATATTGTGCAGGCCACCGGCGAAACCATTCCCGAATGGATGCGGGAGGTGGAGCTAGACGCCCACGGCAATCCCCCTGCCACCGCCGACGGGCGCATCGATAACAACACCGAGCTCAACCCCTTGCAGGTGGTCAGCATCGGCGGACTGATGCAGCTGGCATGGAAATATGTCATTCTGGGGCCGTTGCTCGCCCATGATGATCTGCGAGAGGAGATTGTCGCGCTCGATTTCAGTGACTGGAACAAGGTGTTCAACCCGGTCACCCGGCTGCTGATGGATGCGCTTCCTCCGGTGGACCCCAACGCTCCGGAAGGAGAGCGCTGGAAGGCGGCTCTCGGACAGCTTCTGGAGCGCGCCCTTGATCTACGCTCTTGGACTCCATTTCTCGGCTTCGTTCCAACCCTTCTGCCCGACGGGCCGCGCAGTTTTCTTGAACAGGGGGCCAGTCAGGCATCGGGGGACCTCTATTCCACCATCCTCAGCGCCAATGACCGCTTCAACCGGGTCTCCAAATTCATCGGGGCCTCCTACTACCGGAAAAAGGCCAACCTCCACCCCAGGCTGGGCGATGCGGTGCGCCTGATGCTCTTTGCCAGCTACCGAGCGCATCGACTCTTCGAGGCCGGTCACGGCGACCGACCTGGTTCGCCCCTGATCTACAAAAGAAACCTCTCGGGGAACGAACCCATCACTCTGACCCTGCCGAATGCGGGTTCTTCCGCCTTGTTCCATCCGAATCTCTACGAGGTGCAGCCTGCCGGGGGAGGGGCGGCCCCGACCCACGCCGTCGAAGGTCCGCCTCCGGCGCGCCAGGTGGTCAATTTCGTCCAGGCTTCCCACGGCGACAACATCATTCCCCGCCTTCGTTCCCTGGTTCCGACGCCGCCCCGCGTGAATCGCAGCTATGGATTCTATCTTCTTCCGGCGACCCACGGCGTGCTCCGCATCGACGGTTATTACGCCGCTGCCGGTCTTGGTGACTTTGACGCCAAGACCCAGACCGTCGAGCTGACCGTCGAAGATGAGGTCAAGCTGGGCGACGATGATATCCCCTGGAGCCTTTCTCCGGCCCATCCCGCTACCCCCGTCACCTCTATCGACCGGTTTCTCACCGAAAAGCCGTCCTTGAAGATGACCGGCCGCAACATTTCGGCACTGGTCCTCTCCCTCGACCAGCCGGCCCCTGCCCCAGGCGGGGCGGCCGGGCCCTTCGTTGCCGAGGCTCCACGAGCCGACCGTTCGGGGTGGGATCTTCAGATTGGCCGAAGCGTGCCCGCCGGTCCGGTCCGAATCCGGCTCTACCGGGTCTTCGCCAAGGACGATGCAGCTTTCGACCTGA
>CALZIZ010000201.1 GCA_945787465.1 uncultured Desulfuromonadales bacterium | reverse complement strand
CTGCCGCGGGCATTACCCTTGTCGAAACGCGAACCGGGGGCGACGTAGACCTCACAACCGACGATCGGTTTGACCCCGGCGGCCATTGCCTTGGAATAGAATTCAACGGCGCCGAACATGTTGCCGTGGTCCGTCACGGCAACCGCCGGCATCTTATATTCCTTAACCCGGTTAATCAGGTCAGGGATTTTGATCGCGCCGTCGAGAAGGCTGTACTGACTGTGCAAATGCAGATGTACGAAATTGGAGTGTTCCATAGAATCCAGGCTAAAGGCTCAAGGTTAAAGGTGAAAGGAAGAACCAAAATCGTTAAAGACAAAAACAGTGGCTTTTTCAGTGGCCTTTGGTGAGCTAGAAAGACAGTTCGAAAAACGAAAAACCGATATTCGCAGGCCCCTTGCGGGCTGCGATGACCGGTTTTTCAGTTAGGGTGGCATGTTACCACCGGGGCAAAATAAGGGTCAAGAAATACGTCTTTAAAGTGGCTAAAGAATCTCAACCCCGAACTGCTCGAGTATTCCGGTCAGCTTGATCAGGGGCAGACCGATCAGGGACGTGTAATCTTCGCCTTCCATCCGTTCCATCAGGGCAATCCCCAGGCCCTCGACCTTGAAGGACCCGGCACAGTCGATGGGGTTTTCCCGGCGGACGTAATTGCGGATCTGCTCTTCAGAAAGAGCCTTAAGTGTCACGCTGTAAGTAACGACTTCTGTGCTGGTTTCACCAGATGCACTATCGAGAACAGACACCCCGGTATAGAACACATGCCGGCGGCCGGCCATGTCGCGCAACTGCTCTACAGCCATATCAAAAGAGCCGGGCTTGCCCATGACCTGCCCCCTGGCATTAACAAAAACCTGATCTGAGCCGATGATCAGGGCGTCCGGGTAGCGCTCCTCGAGGCTGCGCGCCTTGTGGTAAGACAGGTGCTTGACCTGCAGTTCGGGGGCAATCTCCTGATCGATGACTTCCTTGTACTGGGGAGCGGCCACCTGAAACTGAATCCCTAACTGGCGAAGCAACTGGAGACGATAGGGGCTGGTCGATGCCAAGATGATGTTGCGCATGCTGTCCTTCCTAAGCTGTAGATTGCCTCCTTTTACCCCAACAGCATCGGAAAAGCAACGGCCTTGTCAATTGTTACTCGTCAGCAGTCATTGGTCACTTGTCATTTGCTGGAATATTGGCTCGTTCCCAGTTAGCTTCTATCTCCCGTACTCCAGATAGATCCTTTTTCTCTCGTCGGTAGGGATGAGGGTTGGAGGTATGGGGGCGATGGGCTGCATTGGACCGGGGGGCTTCAACAATCATGCGAATTTTCTCCTCCAGGGACATGGCAGCGACGGTTTCTTCGAGCGCTCGCTCCACCTCGTCGCGCTCCACCCGGCTGAAAAACTCCTTCAACTCTGCCGGATCAAGCCATTGATCCACAAAAGTTACCTCGACCCGGCTTCCGACCTCTATGAGCACCTGCCCCTCATACCGACCGTCCCCCACCAGACCACTGATGGCAAGCACCGCCCCCCCGGGGCTACGCCTCTGCTCCACGCCGGAAATATCGAGATAGAGACCACTACCGTTATCCGCAACCATATTCAGCCAGACCATAATCCCATCCTCCCTCATGCAAATGTATTGTCGTCGATTAAGACAATACGCGAAGGCAATGACAGAATATGTCGCACAAGATAGGGCATCAGGCGTCAGGTACCCAATCACCAATCACCAATCACCAATCACCGATTCTTAGACAGAGCTTCTTTCAGACCTTCGACAAAGGACTGCTTCAGGCTTTGGGGGGCGATCACCTGGACGTGGGGCAGATAGGAGTAGAGCCAGGACAACAGCTCCTTTTCACCGCCGGCCTCGAAGGTCATCAACACAGAACCGTCCTCCTGGTCCTGCAGACGCTGGGAAGGGTGCCAGGTGCGCTCCCTGATCAGGTGGGCAATCTCCACGCCAAAACGCACTTCGACATGTTGGGCGGTTTCGTCGATCAGCCCGAAAGCGCTTCCAAGCAACTGATCGACGCCGAAGTCCTCCGGCACATCAAAACGGTCCTTGCTCACCACCACCTGCTGGATGCGATCGATAAGAAACAGCCGCAGGGCATCGCGATTATGAGCATAACCGGCAAGGTAGAGCGAGTTTTTGTAAAACAGGAGATTGTAGGGGTCAAGGGGATACTCTTCAGCTTCACGGTGGGGCGGAGCGTACCAGATGGAACAGCGATACTGGTAAAGAAGAGCCTGGCGAAGCTGTTCGAGGATGTCACGCTTGTGGCTATAGTCGCGAATCCCCTGGAATCGCGGCGCAACAGCTTCAGCAATGCGCTCGAGATGCGCCACGCTGCGAGGCGGAAGGCCTGAGCGGACGCGGCTGAAGATGGCCTCCAGGTCGTCCTGGAAGGGGCTGCCCTGCAAAAAGCCCAGCTGGCCCCTGCAAAGGTAGAGGGTCATCAACTCTTCGAGGGAAAAGGTGATCGGAGGGATTTTCTTGAACCCGGTCAAGAACCGGTAGAGGACGCGGCCGTCCTCTTCGCGCTCGGAAAGAAGGGGATAGCCGGCATCGCGGATGGCCTGCAGGTCGCGAAAGATGGTGCGGCGGTTGACCTGGCACTCCTCGGCCAACTCATCCACGGTGGCTCCATAACGAGCCTCGAGAATCCTGATGACGTCGTGCAGCCTCGCAGCTTGGGTATACTTTTTAGCCGGCCTGCCTGGAGAGCGGGTAATTGTCATTTGTCATTTGTCATTTGTCATTTGTCATTTGTCATTTGTCATTTGTTCCCAGCCCCTAGTCCCCAGCCACCAGTCCCCGCTCCTATTCCTGATAATGGGTGTATTTGTGTGATTTACCACGGACCTTGTCCTTGGGATACTTAAGGATGTTTTTTTCCATTTTGGCCAGCACAGTCTCGGAGAGGTCGAGCCCCAGGTTATTGGCCAGGGAGAGGGAATAGATAACGATGTCAGCCAGCTCTTCGCCGATGTCGTGCAAGGCCTCGGGCGGCAGGTTTTTGGACTGCTCAATGGTGAGCCACTGAAAATGCTCCATCAACTCCGCAGCCTCGATGGCAATGGACATACTCAGGTTCTTCGGGGTGTGGTATTGCTCCCAGTCCCGCTCGCGAACAAAGCGGGCCATCTTCTCCTTCAACTCCTGCAGAGTTGTCTGCGCATCGCTCATGGTGTCCCTCCGGGACTAGGGGTTAGGGGCTGGGGGCTAGAGACTAGAGGCTGGCAGGGCTTTATTCTAGTCCCCAGCCCCTAGCCTCTGTTTGTCTATTCCCACTCGATGGTCGCCGGGGGCTTGCTCGAAATGTCGTAGGTAACCCGGTTGATCCCCTTGACCTCGTTGATGATCCGGCTGCTGATCCTGGCCAGGTCGGCGTAGGGCATCGGGTACCATCCGGCGGTCATGAAGTCTTTGGTCTCTACCGCGCGCAGGGCGATGACGTATTCGTAGGTGCGACCGTCGCCCATGACACCAACGCTCTTGACCGGCAAAAAGACCGCGAAGGCCTGGCTGATCTTGTCGTAATGGCCGCTCTGGTAAAGTTCGTCGATGTAGATGGCGTCGGCCTGACGCAGGATGTCGCAGAATTCCTTCTTCACCTCGCCGAGAATCCGCACTCCCAGCCCGGGCCCCGGAAAGGGGTGCCGCCAGACCATGCGGTGAGGCAAGCCCATCTCCTCGCCGATCGCTCGCACCTCATCCTTGAAGAGCTCGCGCAAGGGCTCGAGCAACTCCAGCTTCATATAATCAGGCAGACCGCCGACATTGTGGTGGCTCTTGATGTTGTGAGCTTTGCCGGTCTTGGCCCCGGCCGATTCAATGACGTCGGGGTAGATGGTCCCCTGGGCCAGCCACCTGGCGTCGGTGAGCTTGTTCGACTCCTCCTCGAAGATATCGACAAAGAGCCCGCCGATAATCTTGCGCTTGGCCTCGGGATCGCTGACTCCGGCCAGCCCGGTAAGGAACCGCTCTTCGGCGTCGACACGGAGGACCTTGACCCCAAGGTTCTCGGCAAAGGTTGCCATGACCTGGTCACCTTCGCCGAGTCGCAGCAAGCCGTTGTCGACAAACACGCAGGTCAGCTGGTCACCGATGGCACGATGGATCAGCGCCGCAGCCACCGATGAGTCGACCCCGCCGGAAAGGCCGAGGATCACCTGGTCGTTGCCGACCTGCTGACGGATGCGGGCGATGGCATCCTCGATGATGTGTCCCGGCGTCCACTGGCCGGTGCAGCCGCAGATCTTGCGCACAAAGGTATCGATCAACAATTCCCCGCGGGGTGTGTGGTTGACTTCTGGGTGAAACTGCACACCGTAGAGCTGCCGTTTTACATTCTGGATACCGCAAGCAGGAGCGTTCTCGGTCTCGGCAATAACCTCGAACCCTTCAGGGATGCGCTGCACATGGTCGCCATGACTCATCCAGACAGGGCTCTTGCCCTCCACGAAGAAACCATCGAACAAAGGCCCGGGGTTGCCGCTGGCCAGCAACTCGGCATGGCCGTACTCCCGCTTGCCCGCCGGAACCACCTCACCGCCAAAGTGACGGCTCATCAGCTGCATGCCGTAACAGATGCCGAGCACCGGCACCCCCAACTCGAAAAGGGCTTCCTCTACCGCAGGGGCGCCCTCTTCATAAACCGACTTGGGCCCGCCAGAAAGAATAATCCCCTTGGGGGCAAAATCCTTAATCGCCTGAAGGTCCATATCAAAGGGATGCAGTTCACAATAAACATGGGCCTCACGCACCCGCCGAGCGATCAGCTGGGTGTACTGGGAACCGAAGTCGAGTATGAGTATCTTTTCGCTATGAATGTCTTGCATTATTTCTCCCAAAACAGGATCAAGGTTAAAGGTTCAAGGCCAAAGGTAAAACCCAGCCCCCTTAAAAGACCCAGACAACTATTTGGCCAGGAAGCCTTTCCTGGCCTTCATCAAACCGGAAAGCATTGATGAAATTTCTTTAGCTTCCCCAATCCATCGAGCACCAAGGTCGCGTTGGATATACCCAATATCCATACCGATAAAAATCTGGGTTCGCAACTCGCCACAAGAACCTTTGGCATAGGAGAGGAAATTTAAGCATTCCTTAACGGACTCCCTTTCGAAACCTTCGGCGATGTTGCTGGGTATAGAAAGTCCGGCACGAGTAAGTTGGTCTTTGAACCCAAAGTCTTTCAACTCTGCCAGCCCTTTATATACATCTGCACTTAACCTTGCAGATCGTTTCCAGACCTCAAGATCCTCAAAATTCATTGGTTCCAGCCCCTAACCTTGAACCTTTTTCCTTGCTCCTTGAACCTTAGTTCCCGCGTTCCACGCGGTAATTAGGCGCCTCATGGGTGATGGCAACGTCGTGGACGTGGGACTCGCGCAGGCCCGCGCCGGTGATGCGCATGAACTGTCCCTTTTCCTTCAGATCCTTGATGGTCGGGCATCCGGTGTAGCCCATGCCGGCACGCAGGCCGCCGATGAGCTGATGGATATTCTCCGAAAGACTGCCGCGGAAGGGCACCCGGCCTTCGATACCTTCGGGGACCAGCTTGACATCGCTTTCCACGTCACTCTGGAAGTAACGGTCCTTACTGCCCTGCTTCATCGCACCGAGGCTGCCCATGCCGCGATAGGTCTTGTAGGTACGGCCCTGGTAGAGAATGGTCTCCCCGGGGGACTCTTCGGTGCCCGCAAACAGCGAGCCGATCATGATGATATCTGCGCCGGCAGAAATGGCCTTGGGCAGCTCCCCCGAATACTTGATGCCACCGTCGGCGATCAGGGGAATCCCGGCTTTGCTGGCCACCTTTGCCACATTCGCGATAGCGGTAATCTGCGGCACCCCCACCCCGGCCACAACCCGGGTGGTGCAGATCGAGCCGGGTCCGATGCCGACCTTGACGCAATCGACACCGGCCTTGATCAGGGCCTCGGCAGCACCGGCGGTGGCAATGTTGCCGGCAATCAGCTGCAGTTCAGGGTAGGCCCGCTTGGTTTCTGCCACGGCATCAATAACGCCCTGCGAGTGCCCGTGCGCGGTGTCGATGACCACCACGTCAACCCCCGCCCGCACCAGGGCCTCGAGACGCTCATCGCGGTCGCCACCGACACCGACAGCAGCGCCCACCCGCAAACGACCGAACTCATCCTTGCAGGCAAAGGGGTACTTGCGAACCTTTTCAATGTCCTTGATAGTAATCAGGCCCCGCAGGGCAAAGGCATCGTCGACCACAAGGAGCTTTTCGATACG
>CALZIZ010000200.1 GCA_945787465.1 uncultured Desulfuromonadales bacterium | reverse complement strand
ACTGATCGATGACCGCAGTGTGATCAGCGCGACCCTCGGTCGCTGGTTGAATACTCTGCGCCACCAGCTGCGCGCCAACACGATCAAGGGCAGCTCGCGCAACATCCGCGAGCATTACGATCTGAGCAACGACTTTTTCGCCACCTTCCTCGACCCGAGCATGACCTATTCAGCGGCGCTGTTCAGCAGCGAGACCGACAGCTTGGCGGAGGCGCAGCGCAACAAGCTGCGCACCATCATCGACAAAGCCGGGATTGGCGAAAATGATCATGTGCTTGAGATCGGCTGCGGCTGGGGCAGCTTCGCCATCGAGGCGGTCCGGCAGACCGGCTGCCGGGTCACTGGCATCACCCTCTCCCATGAGCAGCTCGCCCTGGCCAGTGAGCGGGTACGCGAAGCGGGGTTGGAGGATCGCATCGAGCTGCAACTCTGCGATTATCGCCACATCGAGGGGCAGTTCGACAAGATCGTCTCCATTGAGATGCTCGAAGCGGTGGGACACGCCGGGCTGAAATTCTTCTTCAAGGCCTGCGATCGGGCGCTGCGCCCCGGCGGCAAAGTGGCCATCCAGGTGATCACCATCCCGGATCGCAAATACGACGCTTATCGCTACAGCTCCGACTGGATCCGCAAGCACATCTTCCCCGGCGGCCACCTGCCGTCGATCGGCGCGCTGGCCAGCGCCATGAGCAGCAGTTCGTTGAACCTGGGAGGGCTGGAGCAGTACGGGCTGGATTACGCCCGAACCCTCGATCTCTGGCGCCAGGCGCTGCTCGAGAAACGCCCGCAGATCTTCGAGCTTGGCTACGATGAGCCGTTGCTGCGCAAGTGGGACTACTATTTTGCCTATTGCCAGGCCGGGTTTGCTGCGCGGATCATCGATCTTTCCCAGATGACGCTGGAAAAGCCGAATTATCGCTAACCGGAGTTCTTATGCTGTCGGCAACGCTGAGCAAGATCATCAATGTCGTGCTCTATCAGCTAGGCTGGTTTAGCTGCGTGCTGGGGGCGGCGCTCGGCTTTCCCTTCAGCGGCGCTGTCGGCGCCTTGTCATTGCTTGCCGTTCACCTGTTGTTGGCGGATCAACGTAAAGCAGATATCCAGCTGATGCTCTCAGCCTGCCTGCTCGGAATTGTGCTCGACAGCCTGCAGCAGGCAACCGGACTGTTTACCTTCAAGATCGATCCGCGCTGGCCATTGTGGCTGCCGCTCTGGGTCTTTGTGATCTGGGCGCAGTTCGCCACCCTGTTCCGTTTCGCTTTGTTCTGGCTCTCCGGTCGTTATCTGCTCGGGGCGCTTTTCGGGGCTGTCGGCGGGCCGCTGGCTTATTGGGGCGGAATCCGCCTTGGGGCCGCCAGCTTTGGTGACAGGCCACAGCTTACCTTGCTGATTCTGGCTGCTGTCTGGGCCCTGGTGATGCCGCTTCTGCTATGGTTCAGTCGGCGGCTGGGGGGCGACGAAGGACGATATCGAAGCGGGTTGGAGACAAGGCTATGATACGCATTCTACTGCGACGTTTTGTTCTTCTGCTGGCTCTTCTGCTGCTCACTGCAACGACCAGCAGCTCTGCGGAAATCGGCGGCGTCAGTTTTGCCGAGCGGGTGCCTGTGGCAGAGAGCGAGGTCGTGCTGACCGGAACCGCCCTTTTGAAATGGGCAGTGTTTTTCGATGTTTACGTCGGCGCTTTTTACCTGCCGGACAGGCAGCCCGGCTCTCGCTGGACAGAGAACGTTCCGAAACATCTGGAGCTGTTTTATTTCCGCAAATTCAAGGCCGAAGATTTTTCCAGCTCGTCCGACAAGCTGCTGCGGCAGACCTTGACGCCAGAGCAGTACCGGCAGCTTTCCAAGAGGCTATCGGACTTTTACCGGCTCTTCCGCGATATCGAACCGGGGGACCGTTACAGTTTGAGCTACCATCCCGCGGTTGGCACTGAATTGCGGCTCAATGACGAGTTGCTCGGGGCTGTTCCCGGACATGATTTCGCTGTTGCCTATTTCGGCATCTGGCTGGGGCCGAAGCCGATCAACAAAGCCTTTCGCAACCGCTTGCTGGGAGGTTGAGAGAGCATTCGTGTTGGCGACAAAGCTTTCGATTTAAACCAAACGGATCAACATGACCAGGAGATTCGCCTGAGCATGTTTCAGGGACACAAAGCCGTGATACTGTTTTTCCCCGGCTAATGAATCGCCACTCTGTACCAAAGAGGCCTGCGCATTTCGTGATGCCTATTGGGATTTCACCGAGGCTGGCGACGTGGTGATCGGCGTCAGCGCCGACTCTCTTGCCAAACACCAGCGTTTTGCCGCAAACCACCGCCTGCCGGGTCGGGTCACCTATGTAATAGATCCGCAAGGGATCGTCCGGCATATCTTCAGTGCCCAGTTGGCTGCCGACCAGAATGTCCAGGAGGCGTGCAGATGTTGAGGAAGCTTTGCGCAGGTTATGGGACTGACGCTCTGCGCTGCGCGGGGCTGAATTTGGTGGAAAGATGACCAGCCCGAGTTAACCTTCGATGATGAGTTGGTCGCCAGTGTTGATGATGTCGGCCGCGGCGCTGATGCCGGAGACGCAGGGGATATAGAGTAATAGAGCGTGCCCCGTTTATCCTCCCCGGTTGAGCAAAGGCTCCGCCCATGCTCTTCTGGCTCGACATCGTGGCACTGGCCGCCTACACCTTGATCGGCCTCGAGGTCGCCACCGACAGCCGCAAGACCCGCTTCCTGCTGGACATCCAGCCCGCCGCGCCGGACCAAACTCCGGAGGTTTCCGTCATCGACGCCGCGCGCAAAGAGGAGCGCAACATCCGGGAGGCGCTTCAGTCGCTGCTGGCCGAATACCAGTACTGGGGCGGTGCATAGGTCGCCAAGGGGCCAATGAAAGACGCCATCATTGCCGAACTGGTCCAGCATGCCACCGAGGAACTCAGCCATCCCACCCTGGTCTCGGACCGCATCATCCAGCTCGGCGGCACTCTTAAATTCAACTTTAAAAACTTCTTTTATCGCATCTCTGATCGCATCTCTGATTATTTGAAAATCCTTTTAAGAAAAAGGTTTTTTTAGGATACCGGGGTTTTGAACCCCCGGGGCTTCAATGTCAAAATCGAGCAGGTGATCTGACTCAGGACGGACTCAGCGGTATTGCCTATCAACAAGCCCGGCAAACCGGCCCGAGCAACGGTTCCCATGACCACGATATCGGGTTTTTTCTTTTCTATCAGTTCGACCAGAGTCGCCCCAGAAGGCCCTTTTGCCATGGTTGTCTTGATATTGCTTTCAGCATAGGGTGACAGCATATCATCCAGCCACTTTTGATGAGTTTTTTCTACCTCCTCAGTCAGTGTACTGATTTCTTCCTCCGTCATTTTGAAACGTGGGCTTCGCAACATCGATTCACCATCAAGAACCCAGGTATGAACAACTTCGACCTTGCTGTTTTCACTTTTTGCCAATGAGGTTCCGAGTTTAACCAGGTCTTGATGAAGCCCGAATCGCTCGGGATCAGAGGGGTCGGGGTCGACAGCAATGAGGATCTTTCCGAAAGGCTTTCGTTGATTGGGCTTGATGATCCATACCGGGCAGGGGCATTTTCGCAAAAGATGCAGATCAGTACTTTCCAGCGTCTCCTTTTTGAATGTCGGGTGTTTCGGTTTGATGATGACATCGTAAGGATGGGCGAGTACAGCGCGGATCAATTCGACAAAAGGCTTTCCGACCAAGACCTTGGTTTCCACCTTTAGGGAGGGGTCGATTTTTTTTGCCAGATTATCGAGTTCGCCCTGTGCCAAGGTCAAAGAGGCCTCCTGTAAATCTGCCAGTCTTTTTTTCGACAGAAATAAACCTGCCGCCAAGGGCATTTCTTCAATAACACGAACAAGGGTGATCCGTGCCTGATTGGTCATGGCCAAGCGATTAGCCCGCACCAGCGCGGCCAGATCATCCTTGCCACCGGTTGACGCAAAGAGAATATTCTTAAACCGTTCCATAATTACCTCCGGCTTGGATCCCTAAATTTTTAGGCTGAATCATACCACAGTGCCAAGTGCTTGGAGGACCGACAACGCCTGTAGCCGCTTTTCTGACTGCCGACCTTTTTAATCTTTATGTCTGGTTCGAGGTTGCGTTGCTCTGTTCCCTCGGCCTTCTCGCGCACGGGGGCGCCTTGCGTCAACTCGATGCCGTCCCGAAGTCCTTTGCACTCAACCTGATCGGGACATTGCTGCTGCTGGCGGTCGCTTAACTCTATGGGGCAACCGGCCATTTCATCTTCACTGCAATCGGAGAAGCTGCGGCCAGGGTCGATACGAAGATCATGCTGCCGCTGATCGGTTTGCTGATGCCGGCCTTTCTGTTCAAGGCCGCGGCCTTTCCGTTCTTTGCCTGGCTTCCGGATTCCTATCATACTCTCCCAGGCCCGATCTTGGCGCTCTCACCCTTTACTCCATGGTGAAGATCTGGCTTGAGGCATTCTGGAAGCCGCACCCGAACCAAGACTGGCAGCCCCCCCAAAGAACCTCGCCTGGTCCCGGCTTATACCGGTCTCGGCGTGCTTGTTTTGGTAACCTTGTGGATGGGTCTTTTCCCTGACCAGCTCATTGCCTATGTATCGGAAGCTGCAATGACTTTAAGGGGAGGTATCCCATGAGGATCCGTCCTTTGATCATGGGAAGACTTATTCTACGATTCGTCTTTCAATGTTTCCTTTCGGGCATTTCAACCGCACGGATCATTCTGAAGGGTGCGCCACCGGCAGCGGGTGTTGTAAAGCTTTATTTGGCACCAATGAATTCGACGGGTGCAGCTGCTCTTGGTGCCTTGGTGACATTGACCCCTGGCAGCAGCACAATCGACATCGACATGGAGAACCGGGTCATGCTTGTTCACCTGCTTGATGCCCGGCAGGCAAAAACAAGCATAGAGGCTATTCGCCGGGATTTTGAACGCGATATCACATTACTTTTCCCGGAGGACCCATCATGATCACACTGCTCATCATGATTGTCTTGGGGTGTGTTGGATTGGGCGTTTTGCGTTTTGTTCATGGACCATCCGATGCAGACAGGATTGTTGCGCTCGATATTCTTTTCTCCGCCGCTGTTGCATTTTGCACGTTTGCCGCGCTTCTCACCCAGCGGGTCTTGTTTCTCGATATCGCCATCGGCGTGGTATTGATCGGTTTTGTCGCAACGCTGGCATGGTCACGCCTTGTAGAGATGCGCCCCAATAGAAACATGGAGAAAAAGCCATGAATATTGCAGGAAACATTTTACTGATGATCGGGGTCCTCGTCCTGGTGGTGGCAAGCGCCGGTCTGTTTGTTTTGAAAGATGCCCTTTCTCGGCAACATGCGGCAACCAAGGCCGGTTCGCTTGGGATCGTCCTCATCTTAACCGGTGCTGCCTTGATCGGAGGAAATTTCTCATGGGGATGGCGTGCCTTGGTGATTGTGATTCTCGTCTGGTTGACAATGCCGATTGCCTCACATGTCCTCGCCCGTGCGGCAATGCGTAGCCTCGTTTCTGAAGATATAGTATTTCATGAGGAACGCAACTTGTAGGGAATGGTTTTTTTATCAACAACCTTGCTTTTGTCCATTTCACGGCCCATACGACATGAAAAGCCTGGCAGGTGAATTGGCGGGCTTTTCTCGCATTGCACCATTCACAGAATATAATAAGCCCCAGCCTGCTTTTGCGGGCCGGGGCTTTCCTATAAGTTGTTTCAGATTGCGGTCCTGCTTTGCCTTAGGATTAATAGCACACCCGCCAACAGGAAATATTGTAAGTTTTCGGCAAAGCGGAGATTCTAGGCAATCAATCATTGCCCCGTGCCAGCCAATCAGCCAATCAGGCAACCGACAGTTTGCAGCCCAAGGCTTTTGTCACTTTGCTGATCGTAGAAAAGTTTGGGTTACCCCCCTCGGCAAGGGATTTGTACAGACTTGCGCGAGTCACTCCGGCCGCCTTGGCCACTTCAGTCATGCCCTTTGCCCGGGCCGCCGTGTTCAGTGCGTGGATAAAATCTGATTCGTCCCCGGTCTCAGCAACCTCCTGAAGGAAGGTGCGGATATCTTCCGGGGTATTCAGATGTTCGGCAATGTCAAAGGCTTTTGTTTCTTTCAATGTCCTTAGCTTGCGTGGACTTATCGCCAGGCGCTAGCAGGATTACCACCTGTCCCCCTTGTATTGTGTAGTAAATTCTCAGCCCACTGCCAAAGAAAAAACGGAGTTCAAACAGGTTGGTCCGGATCTGCTTATGGTTTCCGAAATGGCCACTTTCCATTCGGCTCAGTCTGGCCAGCACCCTGCCTTTTACCGAAACATCTTTCAGTTTAGCCAGCCACTTGTCGAAATGTTTTGTGCTCCGGAGTTCATAACCTATGCCTGATTGTATCCTGTGGGATACATGGTGTCAAGGTTTTGTTGAATTGAAGGGGCTTGATTTGGGGGGAAAGTGCTTCTCTTAAATTGTAAATTTCGATAAACTTCCCGCCTTGTTTCCTTAACGCACGTTTTCGTACTTATGGAAAGAATATTTTTATGGAAAGTCGAGCCAATCCTGGCCCAGACAAGCTTATTGATTGGCTCGGATTACTTTCCATAATAATGGTGCCGCCGCAGTTAATATCTTCCACCAGAGGTGGAGTTTACTTATAAGAAATCACTTCACCTTTAAAGAAGCAATCAGCTTGTCTGGCGCAGTAAACCGACCACGCTTGAGATTTAGCGGCGTTACACCCTCAATGGTCTCGATTTTTTCCAGCGGATCAGCACGCAGGTAAACTTCTGTCGTCTGCATCTGTGCGTGACCAAGCCATAATGACACCTTACGAAGATCCCCGGTTGCTTGGAAGAGGACCATGGCGCAGGTATGCCGCAAAACATGTGGTGAGATTCGCTTACTGCGCAGCGACGGACAGTGCTCCGATGCAGCTCGGGCGTGCTGAGCCAGCAGATAGGCGAATCCAGCGCGTGTCATCGCTTCCCCACGTGCGTTGACAAACAGCTCTGGAACTGGAGGATCGCCGCGCATTGTCAACCAAGAGCGAAGGTCAGCGGCAGCTTGCTTTAGCAGAGGGAGAACTCGCTCTTTTCTGCCTTTGCCCATGACGCGAATCGTTGGCGTTGGCTGCAGCGCCACGTCGGTCAGTAGTAGCCCGGTTAACTCAGAAACACGCAAACCGGCTGCGAAGGTGACATGAAGCATAGCCCGATCTCTGATACCCGCACGGGTTCTGACATCCGGCGAATTTAGGATGGCCTGCATCTCCCCTCGGCAAAGGTAGCTTATCAATGCGGTGTCGGTCTTCTTTGATGGGATCGCCAATATGCGTAAGCTTTGATCCAGCAGCAAAGGCACCCGATGCTCAACGAAGCGCATGAAAGACTTGATTGCCGCGAGTCGAGCATTACGGGTCTGGGCGCTATTGTTTCGTGAAGATTCGAGGTGCACAAGGAAATCCATTACCAACTGCGCATCGATCTGCTCCAAATACAGTTTGGAAGGTGTCACCTTGAAGCGGTCGCTGGCGAATTCGAACAACAACCGGAATGTATGGGCATAGCTGTCGCATGTATGTGGACTTGCACCCTTTTGTAGGGGTAAACGTTCGCGGAGATAGGCGGTGATATGTGGTGCGATAGGGGTCATGACTCATTTCCTTCCATGAGGGCTTCGCAGGCATTTGCGATGTCGCACATCAACTGCGGGGTGTTGTCGAGATACCAGTAGGTATCACCTACATGGGCGTGCCCCAGGTAGGTGGAGAGTGCCAGCATGTGCCGGGTGACCTTGCTGCGAGAATCGGGGCAAGCCAGTAGCACTTTGACGGCGAACCGGTGACGCAGGTCATGTAACCGGGGCCGTGACATACCTGGTATGCCATTGATACCGGCAGCATCAAGAACAAGCTGAAACGTTTCTGCGGCAACGGTATAGTGGAGCCGGTGACCGCCTCGGTGTGAGACGAAGATATGCTCGTCGTTGCCAACAACCTTGGATCGTAGGATGAGGTACCGGTTGAGCTCTGCAACGACGCTGTCATGCAGGCAGACCAACCGGCTCTTGCGAAACTTAGTTTCGCGTATCAGCAGACCATCCGGAGTGATGTCACTGATCCGTAGGGCAAGCGCCTCGGAGATTCTCAGTCCAGTGGCTGCAAGTAGACCAAATAGCGTACTGTAAGTGTGAGGTCGTAATGCACCAGGCGGTCCAAGTTGGCGCGCTTGTTCCATTACACGCAGGACCTCGTCGTCGGTGAAGATGTATGGCTGTCGGCGGCGATACCTACGACAAAAGACACCCGTAGGTGGAATCTCATGTTGGCTGTCGTCAGCGTGAGCAAAACAGGCGAATCGAATCAGCACATCGAGCCGCCGGCCACGTGACGCTTCCGATGCTGCCAGCTCAGCCCACTGGATTGCCGTTTGAGCCCGCACATGCACATCGCCCTGACTGGTAGCGAAATGCGCATAGCTCGCCAAGTATCCCTGCACATTGTCGAGCTTGAACCCCAGCGCTCGTCGCACATTCAGATAGGTGTCGATCGCCTCGCTCAGCATGGTTCCGCTCCCGGCCAAGGCATGGCAATCTCTTTCAGCGTTTTGAAGTCTACCTTCGCGTATACGGTTGTTGTCTCAATGGAGGTGTGGCGCAGTAGCTCCCCAATGGCGTTCAGTGACACACCCTCACGCAACATGTTGGTAGCTGCCGAATGACGAAGCATGTGTGCACCATGGCTCGGAGCGTTGATTCCAGTGCGGAGAATGGCACGCGCCACAGCTCGACTGGCTGAATGTCGAGTAGTCGGGATGAATGGGGCCTTGGTAGTGATAAACACATATTCGCTCGCAACCTTGGGCCGTCCACACCGCAAGTAACACAAAATTGCGTCGCCTACCTCCTGAGGTAGCGGCAGTTCCACTTCCTTTCGATTCTTGCCGGACACAATAAGCGTGCCTTTGGACCACAACAGGTGCTGAAATTTTAACCCACTGACATCACCAGCGCGCAACCCTAAACGGGCAACTAACAGGATCATGGCTCTATCTCGCGCACCCAATGGTACGGATTGATCGCAGGATGCAACCAATGTTTCGACCGCCGTAGGCAAAAGATACTTGGGCAGTGAGGACAGACGCCACCTGGCAACGGCTGGGATGGCGTAATCCATTCCAGTCTTACAGTCGCCACGAGCAATCAGGAACCGGAGAAACATCCGTATAGCTGTGGCAATGTTCTTTGACTTCTCTTGATGGACTTGGCTGACTTGCTGAAGGAAAAAAGCTCGCAAAAGTTGAGCAGAGTATGTATTCGGCGGACCTAAAGTTTGCAGCAGATTTGCCACCGGTAGGCGGTAGTTGGCGAGCGTATTGTCCAGCGTGCCACGATGCGCTTTCATCCAGTCACAGAACTCTAAAAACAAAGCCGGCGCACAAACCTTTGAGTGCTCAGTCGCCGGACGTGCGATACCGATCGTCTCCAGAAAACGTACAAAAACGATGGCACTTTGATAGATATGATGATGATTGCCGCTGGGTTCGCGAAAGAGGCCTAATTCGGTAAGATGGTTGCGCAACGAAACTAGCGAATCACTGTCAAGATCTGTTTCGTGTAACCCCACGGAAGTCGCCCAAGATGCAAAATGAACGACTTCACGGACATGGCGACGGATAGAGACCCGTTGATAGCCAAAATCTGCTAGCCATGAGATGAACCGGTCGAGATATGGGCCGGCGAGCCCGGCCCGATACCGCGCGATAGTTGACGGGGACTTGAAGTAGGAATTCAGCATGCTGCACCCTCCTTTCAGTTGAGCCCTGAAGGACGGCGGCATTATGTGAAGCTGATCAGAGCATTGTGGGGGAATTTAACTTGGTAAAACAGGCCTCGCCGTCGCCCTACAACAGCATACTTCGCATAACAATAAACTTTCCATAAGAACGATTATGCGAAGCTTCGCATAATCGTTCCGTTGGGCTTCAAACCTCTAGCAAGAAGGGGATTTTTCCCGCAGCATCGGGTAGCGATCTGGGGGCGACCGGGCCTAAAAAACAAGCACGTTGTGTTTTCTTGTGTTACAGTAAGCGGGAACAGGAAAAGTAAGGAGGTGCGATAATGAGCACAACTATTACTATCAGAGTTGATGAGAAAACGAAGAAGCGCTTAGACAGGCTGGCTAAGGCCACGGCTCGTTCCAAGAGTTACCTGGTTTCCAATGCAATCGAAGAGCTTCTCGAAGAGAACGAATGGCAGATTGCCGAAATTGGAGAGGGGATCAAAGAGGCAGACGAGGGAGAGCTGACCAGTCACGCTGAAGTCCTGTCGAAGTGGGAGCGCAAGGTTGAAGATTCTA
>CALZIZ010000199.1 GCA_945787465.1 uncultured Desulfuromonadales bacterium | reverse complement strand
CCGTAGAAGGGCAGCCCCTGCATCTGAAACCGCAGGGAGGTGTCTGCCAGAACAGATTCCTCCTGGGCCTTGAGGTGATCGGGGAGCAGGGTCTGGCCCATTTCCCAGCGTACGCGCGCAAGATTCTCAGCCATTGTCGTTAAAACCTCTATCGGGGGTCGGTGGACCCGGTGGATCGGGCCGGGCAGGGACCTTGTTCGGCCCTGCCCGGCATGCTAACAGCGCAGGGCGGATCAGGCAGCGACCTCAACGCCCCATTTCTTGACGAACTTGTCTGACATCGAGACCGCCAGGTGCACCTGCTGGTCGACGTCCTGGGGCATGACGCCGAGGTTGAAACAGAAGTTCTTCGGCGAGACGACCTCCATCGACTGGTCCATTTCGATATTCATGGACAGGGAGCCGCCCGACTTCTCGACCAGCCCTTTGAGATCGGTGTCGTTGGCATGAAAGGCCATGTAATACTTCTTTTCCTTGGGGTCGAAGTCGTAGATGTTGAACTTGAACGTCACCTCGGTGTTGGACAGGCTGGTGTGGGTCAGGGTGGCCAGCTTGACCTTGTTGCTGTTGGAAACCTGGCAGGAAAACTGGAGGGCGTCGGCATAGCCGCCGTTCCAGTAGATGCCCGACATGACACCGAAGACCTTGACCAACTTGGTGGGGTCGGCCGGATCGCTCACGTTCAGGTCGGCCTCGAGCTCGGTGTCGCCGATCTTGCAGGAGACGATGTGCCCGACCAGCTCCTGCTCGTCTTTTTGAAAGTTGAAGCCCTGGGAAACGCTGGTGCTGAAATTAATATCTGCCATTTTTTATTCCTCCTGGATCATTGAAAGGTGCAATTGCGGTCTGGATCAGAGCCGCGCATCGAGCATCAAATCGGCATCCATGCCCTCGAACTGAATGTGGGGCAGAATCGACATTTTGCAGTCGTACCAGCCGATCATTCCTTCGCGCTCGACAACATCCACCGAGGCCGCCTTGAAGGGGTAGTAGCGCAGGGTCAGGTCATCGGGGTCGACCACGGTGGTGACAAACTGGAAAATCCAGTTGGAGAGCGAATTCTTGATGTACTTGGCATCGGCGCTGCTGCCGATGTTGTCGCGCATGATCGATTTGACGTAATGGGCGATGCGGGTCACCGAGAAGGTGTAGGAGAGGTTGGTGGCCAGCTGGGCGTTCTCCGAGTCCTTGGGATCTTTGAACTTCTTCGCTTTTTTGAGCGACTGGCAGCTGAAGAAGCAGGCATCGGCCGTGCCCTTGCGGTAGACCAGGGGCATGAAGCCGCAGTTGGCGAATTCGAGCTCCCGGTAGTCGGGGATCGCCATCTCGATGGGGATTTTGATCTCGTCTTCGCCGCGCACGTTGAAGGTATGCACCGGCAGACCGCTGACCAGGCCGCCGCCCTTGGGCCCCCGCAGGTACTGGCACCAGCCCGACTCGGCAAAGGAGCGCACCATGTTCTGAGCAAACAGGACCGACGCGCTGCCCCAGAGATAGTCGCTGTCGCTGCCGCCGCTCGTCTGCTCGGTGAAGGGGATTTCCCGGCAGGGGTTGCTCTCGGGATCGTAGGGCAGGCGGGCGATATACCTGGGCAGGGTCAGCCCGAGGTAGGCCGCCTCTTCGGATTCGCGCAGCTTGTTCCAGGAACCGTACTTGGGGTGGTTGATGAGGCCTTCGAGATCTTTTATGGCGCTCAGCTCCTCGATCGAATCGCAGCCGAAAAACTTCGGGGAGACCGCGCCAATAAAGGGTGCGTGGCTCGCTGCGGCGACCTTGCCCATGATCTTCAGCCAGAACTCGTCCTGGGGGGTGTGCTCGAATTCGTGCAGGCCGACAATGGCGCCGAAGGGTTTGCCGCCGTACTGGTCGTACTCGCTGACATAGACCTTCTTGAACAGGGCGCTGCCGGTGATGTCGACGGCATTGGCCTCGAAGTCGTCGTAGAGCTCCTCCTTGTCGACGTCAAGGAGGTCGATCATGATGTTGGCCTTGAAATTGCCTTGAAATTGGTATTGAGGATCAGATCGTTGAGCGAGCGCCAGTTGGACTCCATCTTCTTGAAGTTTTCGTGGTGGATGATCTCGTTGATCTGCTCATTCACCGCCTGGTCGATGCTGGCGATCAGCTGCTGGATGTTTCCCTTGTCGAGTCGTCCGGCGGACTGATCGGTATTGAGCAGCAGGGCTGCCATGCCGGAGAGAAAGCGGTCCTCTTCGCTGACATCTTCATTTAAAACCTGAAGGTTGTCCTCAATCATCGGGACAGCCTCTTTTTCCTCGGTGCTCAGACGCATGCTGGAGAGAAAGCGACTGAGGTCGAGCGCCTCGGTTTTCTCTTCGGTCATTTCCGCCTGCATGATTTGTTCTGCCATGGCTATATCGCCTCCTTGAAGGGCTACTTAAGTCAAACGCTTAACGGACTGGCTCTTAGAGGGTGTGCTGAAATCGTTTACTTGCACCCTTCGGGAAGCTTGAGGCCCTGGTAATCCTTGAGCTGCTCCATGATCTGGGCCAGCGCCTCCTCGTTGCCCATCAGTTCGTTCAAAAGCTTGCGGAACTCTTTGCGGTTGTCCACGTTGGAGACAACTTCCTCGAGCAGACTCTTCATCTGCAGCAGGCCACGGACCTTGGGAACGTGTTTCGCCACCTGGTCGGGCGAAAAGGACTTCATGCTCTCGATGGGGATATCGACGTTCATGTCCTCACCGTTTTCCGGATCGATCTTGTTGGCCACGGCAAATTTCAGGGACATGCCCATATCCTTCATGACCGCATCGGTGTTGGTGCCGTCGAGATTGCGCAGGCGCCTCTCCTCCAGGTCCACGGCCCGGTCCTTGGAACTGCCGAGAGAGAAATCTCCCTCCACCAGCAGCCTCAGCGGCAGGGTCACGTCTTCGGGCTGGCCGTTCACTTCGGTCTTGTATCTCAGGGTCAGTCTTGACTTGGGGATCTCGTCTTGAATTGCCATGTTATAACCTCCTTTTGGTGTTAACTCGTGGTCGAGGGATTACCAACCGCCCGGCTCCCTGCGACCGTTGCTGTATTCTCCAATGAAGCTCTCAAGCGATTGATCTTACGGTAGATGGTTCCTTTGGAGCGGCGCTGCAGCCCGCCATCCAGGTACCGATCGCGGCACCAGCAGTGGTCTACGCCCGCCCCCTCGATGAGCCGCGGGAATAGGGGGAAAAACTCGATCTTGTCCGGCTGGTATTCATCGTCCATCTCTGAGGTGATCACCGTGCGGATCTGAGCGGCAAGCCCCGCCTGGTCGCATCGCTGCTGCACCCCGCAAAAGACCAGGAGTACAAATCGGCAACCTATGCCGGGGTCGGCGTGGGCGACCTCGACCATGGAGAAACGCACCGCATAGCTCTGATCCAGGCCGCGCAGGCTCTCCAGGAGCTCCTCAGAGGGGTAGCGGCGTCCCCTTCGCAGGCCGGCACCGCAACCGGCCAGAATCCACTCGCTGCGGTTGCGGACCAACAGCTCCGGGGTCTGGATCGGCTCCTGGTCGGCGGCACCGGGGGGCGAGAAAAAGCCGTTGCCCAAACCTGCTGCCGCCTCGCTCTGGTCGCCGAGCGACCAGCTTGCCCCCGGGACGGGAAGGACGCTCATGTGGGCCATCCCCTGGCGGCGGATGGAGTAGAGCGAACAGCCTCCCAGCGCCGGGCTCCATCTGAGGTTGTGTCCTTCAGTTTGAGGGTCTCGACCAGGTTGTGCCACTGCTCAAGGTCATGACTTTCCCCGGGGTTGCGAAACCAGCTCTGCCAGTTGGGGCCCACCTCGACGCCAAGCTCCAGCAGCAGATCGCGCACTTGCCGGCTGACGCCGAAGGCCCGGATCGGCTGTCCGGTCACAATCGCCGGCCTGGCCGAGATGTTCTCTGCTCTCAGGTGCAAAAAGGTTGCTCCGCAAAGCAGACCCGCCAGCAGCAAAAACGGCTGGGTTTCCAGCAGGTCGAACCCCGGCGCCGTATAAACGGCGCCTTTTGAAAGCCCCAGCCCGATCAGCCCGTCGCGCAGGGCGCAAAGATAAGCGGCGTCTCCGCTGACGGTGACCGGGGCCCCGTGGTCGGGCCCGCAGGGATCGAAGCAGCGAAAAACAGCCTGACCGGGCCGGTAGGCATGGACCTGCTCCTGGGCGGCAGCGGATATCTTCTCCAAATCGTCCCGCAGGGCCCTTGGGCTCCAGCTTCCTCCGAGGGTGGGGAGCATTCTTTCATCGACCGCCAAATGGTCCGGCTGCAGTGCCTCCAGCCTGCGTTTCAGGTATCCCCGGCCTCTGGGCGGCAGAAGGGATATCACGGCCCCTGCTTTTAACGCCGCCAGCAAATCGACGACAAGCTCAATCCCCATGGGCCGTATCAGGACGACGGTCTGCCCGGGTTTCAGCCCCTGGGCCGACCAGCAGGCGGCCCGCGTCGAGGCAAGGGCTCCCAGTTCCGGGTAGGAGACCTGAGCCGGCTCATTGCCGGTGTCATACCAGCAGAACGCGGCTGCCGGGTTGTTGCGGTTTCTTACGATGATGTCGTGAAAGAAGTTGTAACGGTCGCAAAGGATACTGCCGCCCTGTTCGCCGTAGCGGGCATCCAGGGTCCCTTTGAGAAACTGCCAGAAAGAATCGGGATCCTGGTAGCTACGCTGAAGCCACTCCAGTTTTCCGCACGGTTGCTGGCTTGCGAGCCGAAGCTCGCTTTCAATGACCGATAACCCCGGAAACTGCTCGTGCGATGTGGTCTGCGCTCTTTCGGGTGCCATCATCCTGCGTTACCCACGGTTTAAAAGGGCCATAGGCTGAAACCACTTTTGCTGGTTTCCAGGCTGTTCTCGCCGAGGGCGACCTTGTATTTTGAGCCCCGGGGGTTGTCGATCATGGTTTTCCAGTGATCT
The DNA here is from genome assembly GCA_945787465.1 of uncultured Desulfuromonadales bacterium. Taxonomy (GTDB): domain Bacteria; phylum Desulfobacterota; class Desulfuromonadia; order Desulfuromonadales; family Trichloromonadaceae; genus CALZIZ01. The sequence continues at coordinate 15,448 of CALZIZ010000199.1, read as the reverse complement.
CCCGGATCGGTGGAAAGGCAGTAAATACCGACGTCCCCCTTTTCAGGCATTTCGAAACGCAGTTCTTCCTTTTGTCCCGGCAGCAGCATTTTCCAGGCGAGAAGGCTGCCGTCGGGGGGATCGGAATAGACCATGTCGGCGATTTCATCGTAGCCTTCGACCAGGAAATTCTTTTTGTTCACCTGGCGAATCACGATGCAGACGGGCTGTCCATTGTTCAGGGACGGCTCCGGGGTGATCTCCATGGTTATGCTTTTCTTCGCGACCTTGCCCGAGCACCCGCCCAGGGCGGCCAGGGCACCCAGCAGGGCCAGAGCCAGCAGGGCCCTCAGCAGGTGCTTTGCGGTCTTTATCCTTTTTTGACGCTCAGCCATATCGGTTAATTCCCCATCAGCTTTTGTTGATTCCAAAATCCCTAAATCATTTCCATCCCAAAACTATGGATGGAACTAGCGCAGTTTTCATATGGGAAACGAGCAATTTTTCGCAAGGTCAGGAAAATCAAGGCCTTGCGCGGAGACGTACATGGTACGTCGCACAAGCAAGGCCGCAGATTGACGCAGAGATTGCGGAAAAGGGCCGTTTTCGGATGAAAACTAATTCGGCAACCTGAACAGCTCCCAAGGATCGTCTTTCATGGCAAACCTGACATCCAGAGGCCGGCTTTCGGCTTTCTTGTTCGACCCGGCAAGGGGATTCCACCCGCCCGAGGGCATTTCGGGGGAATTGATCATCCAGGACAGGGTGCGGGGCGCTCCAGGCTCTGCGTCGTCGACCAGAGAATCCGCATCCGCAGCCCGTTTGAGCAGGTGGTAAAAGCTCCAGGTGGTCTTTGGTACGGTGATGGTCTCCTGGAGCCTTTTCGAATGGTCCTGAATGGCAAACTCAACGCCCACAGCCGCATCGCACTCCTTCTGCCAGTTGATGCGGATCTTTTTCCAGGCAGGCTGTTGATTGAACCCGAACACCGGCGACTCTCCCGCATGCAGGTAGGACAGCACCACCACCGGTTCATCAGGCCTGGCGGTCGGCAGTGAAACGGGCCGGATCATGAATTCCAGGGGCCTCTCCTCGCCGTTCTGATCCCAGAGAATTCTCGTCAGCCCTGCCAGCGCATTGACCGTTTCGAGCATGTTCTGCGGCAACCGGGGAGCGTCGAAAGCACTGGGCCGCTCTCGCAAAAGACCTTTATCCTTGACGAACATCGGGGCCAGCAAACGGTTGAAATGCTCCCAGAACGGGCCCTCGGGATGGGTTGCCCGGGTGAGGGACTGGATGGAAACATCCTTCGACGAAGAGGCATCGAAGGGGAAGCGGTTCTGGAGGGGGGCGATATCGGTGCGGTGAAGCTGGTCCCATATGCCGGCGATTTCCCTTTCAACTTCAGCCAGCCCGAGGTAATAGGCCTGCCAGACCGGGGCCAGGAACACGGCCTCCCACTGCTGCGGGATGCCGACGCTCTTAATCCACATGCGGATCAGGTTGAGGTAGGAATCCGGCTCATCCATGAAAATCGCCAAGCTGATCCGGCCGAGGGGGGAGAGGCGGTTCTTGAAGCTGTCAAGGGTGGCATCGGTGACTTTTCCGGCCCCGGCCTGCTGCTGCCGAATCTCGAACTGCATCTGGTCGAGCAGGGCCCGGTACTTGTCCAGCTCGGGATGGGTCCCCTTGTGGTCTTCCATCAGCCGCTGCGAAAATTCAAAGGGTGCCAGGTTGGCTGCAATGGCTCGCAGATATTCATTTTTGTCGGGCACCACCAGGGTGTTGTCCTTGACGCTCTGCAGAATATCGACTAGTGGCGAGGAGGGCAGAGTCAACTGGCGCAGAATGTAGTTCAGGGCGCCGGGGGAGTCGGCCTTGATATCAAACTCCATGTAGTAGTTGTGAAAGGCCTCGGCGTAGCGCCTGCCGTAGGCTTCAGCCTCCTGGAAGAGGAAATTAGAAAAACGGTCCTTTTCCGTTTGCTGAATGGGCAGGTCGCCGATGAACTCCGGCAGCTCGGTTAACATGGGCCTGACCCTCTGCTCCAGCGCCTCTTGGGTAAAGCGCCCGTCCACCCGGCTGTGCCCGGTAAACAAAAAGCGTCCGTCGTTGGACGAGTTCATGACCAGGTCGTCAAACTCATGCCCGCCGTCGAAAAACAGCAGCCCGTCGTTGCGCTTGTTCTGGCGAATGAAATCCTGAAGGTAGAAGGTGATCCGGCTGCGGTTCAGAAGCTCGTTCCATCTGCGGGCGCTGAACTTGAATTCTTCGCCGCCGAAAATAAAGTGGAACAGGGTCTGGGTCTCTTCGTCGCGGCCCTTGAAGTGGAGCATGACCTTCAGGTTCTCTTTGAGCCCGGCGAGATTCAGGTCGTCGCCCACCCCCGGGTGGTCGATGCCGGAGCCTTTGATGAAGGTCAGAAACGCCTTGAGCATCTCCTGCTTGAACTGGGAGTCTTCCCGGGCGATGAGGTTGAGGGTGATCCCCAGTGGGGTTTCTTCCCTCAGCAGATCGGAAACCCGGGTCGAAAGGTCATAGCGCTCGAGCTGGTTGATCACCTGCAGGAAAGAGCCGGTCTCCTTCTGCAACCCTTCAAACTCGTGGCGAGAGATGACGGGCTGCTGATAGAGCCGGCTGACCTTGACGAAATAGACCATCAGCGCATGGGGATCATCGGCGATACTCTTGGTCTGCCGGTAGGTGTATTGGTCCACATTGAGGTTGACGTGATCGGAGGAGGTATTGTTGTTGACGTAGTCCTCGATCAGTGTGGCCGGCAGTTTGAGAATATCGGTCCATTGCTCGAGGTTCTCCCGGACCAGGGTGCCGAGTTGGTTGTCGCGGGTGGAGTAAATCAGGGCCAGCAGGTACAGAACCTTGTCCTGGGCATCTTCGATCTCCCCGCTGTGCTGTTTCTGGAGGTTTCGGACTTCTGACAGGGTGCCTGAGGACTGCCCGCCGGAATTGCCCGCTTCGACGGAAAATCGATCCAGTTCAGGAAAAAGGTAGAACCTGCGGATGTTTTCCACGCAGCGGCGGTTCAGTTCCTGGTTGATGTTCGGAAAAAACTCCGGCAGAAACTTCATCATGGTGTTGCGCTGCATGTTGGTCAGAGGATCGACAAACAGACCGTGCATGCTCTGGTCGTATTTCGTCGGCGGTTCGGCTTCGAGCAGAGCCATCTCCCGGTAGCGTTCGTCGATCAGCCGGTATTCGTAGACGAAGGCGGCCCCCAGGTAGACCAGGCCGGCGACCCCCAGCGCAATGGCTGCCACCCGGTGCCTGAAGAGGGGGTTGTGTTTCTGAAGCTCCTCTGCGGTGAGAGAGGTGGCGAATGGGTTCGATACCCTGGTCTTGCTTTCGCTCTGGGCGGCAAGGCAGAGGTTGGTGATTTGCGGTTCGGAGGACAGGGGATCGGGGCTCTGCAGAAAGTTGAGGTAAACCGACAGGCACTGAAACAGCCGGGGGGCCTGCCGCATAAAGGTGATCGCTTTGAGGTACTGTTCGGCAGGAAGCGATGCCAGGGCCCTGGTCAGGTGGTCTTCGTAGGGCTGAAGACAAACGGCAAGGTCTTTGAGGTCATCTTTGGAATCGAACTGCAGCTTCAAGGGGATATTGTGCCGGGTCAGAAACTCGGAGAATTCGCAGAAGCCCTCGAACTGGTCCATGTGGGTTAAGGCAACGCGGACCTTGACCGGCTTTTTCCGGATGCGGCTGAGAAGGTTGATTTTCCCCCGGATGATCTGGGCCTCCCGCTTGAGGTGCTCCTGCTCGCCGGCCTGCAGCATGGCCCCGTTGAGGACGATGACCACCGTCGGGTCCTTGCGCCGGAAAAGGGGTTTCCACAACTTGCGCAGGCCGATGCGGGCCTGTTTGGAGGTGTCGTTGAGCAGGTCGGAGGGGATCTCCTGCACCAGCACCTTGGAGCCGAGGTAGAACTGCAGCAGCTCGCTGGTGGTGTAGCTGGGGTAGAACTGGCGCGCATGCCCCTGCCAGTCGGTCTGGTTGTCGATCAGGTTGCTTTTGCCTGAACCCGACTCGCCGAAAACGACAAAATGCTGGTAGACCTTGACGGTGCGCCGCAGTTCCCAGGGAATCTCGCGCAAAAAGCCCTTCCAGACCCGCGCCAGTCGCGGCACCGGCACTCGTTTCGGCTTCTCTTTTTTCTCGGCTTTATCGCCATTCTCCACCAGGGCGCTTTTCCTGTGCTTTCTGAGCATATAGACTAGCAGCACCAGCAGGGCCACCAGAACCAGGGCGGCAACCCAGTAGGGCCAGTTTGCAGCGGAGGAAAAGCCTTCGGACTGTCCCGTGGCTGCGTCTTTTCCTGAAGAAAACAAGGAACTTAGGATTTTCATTCGGTTATCTGTTGGGCTCGCAGGAGAGGGTCAGGGTTTCATCGACGGCCGCAACGACCACCGTATCCCCCGGCTCGATTTTTCCGCCCAGGATCTCTTCGGCCAGGGGATCCTGCAGCCGGGCCTGAATCACTCGGTTCAGCGGCCGTGCCCCCATTTCGGGGTTGAAGCCGAGCTGTCCGAGCAGAGCAAGGGCATCCTCCTCGATCTGCAGAGCGATCTCCTTCTCGCTGAGCAGCTTGGCCAGCCGGCCTGTCTGGATCCGGGCGATGGTCTTCATGTTTTCAAGGGCAAGCTGCTTGAAGATGAGGATGTCGTCGAGACGGTTCAGGAATTCAGGCCTGAAGTGGGCGCGCACCGCTTCCATGATCGCCTGGTTCATCTGGCGCAGGTCGTCTTCGCTTTCAGCGGCATGGATCGCCTCGGCCCCCAGGTTGGAGGTCATGAGCACCACGGTGTTGGCAAAGTTGACGGTCTGCCCGTGACTGTCGGTCAGGCGACCGTCGTCGAGCAGCTGCAGAAATAGATTGAAAACGTCCGGGTGGGCTTTTTCGACCTCGTCGAAAAGGATCACGCTGTAGGGCTTGCGCCGCACGGCGTTGGTCAGCACCCCGCCCTCCTCATAGCCGACATATCCAGGGGGAGCCCCCACCAGGCGGGCGACGGAGTGTTTTTCCATGAATTCGCTCATGTCGATGCGGGTCAGCATGCTCTCGTCGTCGAACATGAACTCGGCAAGGGCCTTGGCAACCTCTGTTTTTCCCACACCGGTGGGCCCGAGCATCAAAAAGGAAGCGATCGGACGGTTCGGGCTCTGCACACCTGCCCTGGAACGGCGGATGGCCTTGGAGATGGCAGTGAGGGCTTCGCCCTGGCCGACCACTCTCTGACTAAGATGGCCTTCGAGATTCAGCAGCCGGTCTCTCTCCGAGCCTATGATCTTGGTGACGGGGATCCCCGTCAGTTTTGATACGCCTTCGGCAATGTCTTCTGCCGTGATGGCTCGCTGGACGGAGGCGTTATCAGGGATACTTACATCGGCATACTCTTCGAGGACACGCTCGCATTCGGGGATCACCTTGTACTGCAACTCGGCAACCCCGGTAAAATCCTCGTCCATCACCCGTTTTTCCATTTCTCTTCGGGCTTCCTCGAGCGCCTTTTTCGCCCCCTGCACCTCGGTCAGGGCCCTTTTCTGTTTGTTCCATTGTTCGGTCAGCACTGCGCTTTGCCCCTTCAAGTCGCCAAGTTCGCGCTCCAGGTCGGCGAGTCTTTCTTCTGTATGGCTGCCGGTCTCGTTGGCAAGGGCCCGGTTCTCGATCTCAAGCTCGATGATGCGTCGGTCGATCCGGTCGATCTCTTCGGGTTTGGAGGCAAGGCCGATGCGAACCGAGGCCGACGCCTGGTCCACCAGGTCCACGGCCTTGTCGGGAAGGAAGCGGTCCATGATGTAGCGTTTGGAGAGTTTGGTCGCCTCGACAAGGGCCGCGTCAAGGATCTGAACCCCGTGATGGGTTTCATATTTTTCTTTCACACCCCGAAGAATGGACAGGGTTTCCTCGATGCTCGGCTCCTCGACATTAACCATCTGGAAACGGCGCATCAGGGCAGAGTCTTTTTCGATGTGCTTCCTGTATTCCTCCTGGGTGGTTGCGCCGATGCAGCGAATCTCTCCCCGGGAAAGGGCAGGCTTGATCAGGTTGGCAGCGTCCATGGCCCCCTCGGAGCCTCCTGCGCCAATGAGCATGTCCGCGTCGGAGACCTCCTGCAGGACGCGCTTGAACCGCTCCTCGAACTCGCCGCGGAATTTGGCGCCGGCGATCAGCTGGCCCATATCCAGAGAGAGGATGGCCATCGGCTTCATGTCCTCGGGCACTTCCCCCTTGACGATCCTCTGGGCAAGCCCCTCGACAATCGCCGTCTTGCCGACCCCGGGCTCGCCGACGATGATCGGGTTGTTCTTCAACCTGCGGCTGAGAATCTGTATGGCCAGGCGGATCTCCTCCTCCCTGCCGATCACCGGGTCGAGTTCGGCCTGGCGGGCCCGCTCAGTCAGGTCAACCGCATATCTGGAGAGGTACTCGAAGGCCCCGTCTCCTTCGCTGAACCGGCCTGTCGCGGACTTTTCCAGCAGCCCCTTGAGTTGGCGCACATCTGCGCCGGCATCGGAAAAAGCGCCCACAATGGCCTCCTCCTCCAGCATGGCGAGCAGGATGTGGTTGGCGGCGATGTATTTTTCCCCGTTTCTGGAAGAGGCTTCTTCGGAGAGGATGAAGATCCGCTCGAGATCGCGGTTGACGGGGGTCTGCTGGCTGCCGGCCCTGGCCTTGGGCTGGGTCAGCAGGTTGGAGTCGATTCGCGCTTCAATGATTTCGAAGTCAAGCCCGGCCTCGGCCAGGGAGCTCTGCCTTATTTCGCCTCCGGCTTTGAGCATGACCGAGAGCAGATGCCAGGGGGAGACGCATTCGTGATCCAGCTTTACGGCAAGCCGGCACGCGCTTTCGATGAGATCCTGGGCCTTGGGCGAGAATTTTTCAAAAATCATGGCGGGGCTGCTCCCTGTTTGAAAATTGTTCATTTCGATTCTGATCACGCTTTTACTTCCGCTGCTCAAGACAGCGTCCTGAGGGTCCTATTAGAGAATAGCCATCGAAAGCAGTAAAGATGCTCTGGTCTATCCTTAGTATTTTGCTAGAAAAGGCATTTTATGCAGGGGTGGGAGCGGAGGGACAGAAAACCATGTGATCATGGGAGTTTGGGGTCCATACATGACAATCTCCCGGGGGCGGCCGTCTGGCCTATGCCCCCGGGTACTTTTGGGAATGGTTTGGTTGGTGTGGTTGATCAGGTGGATTGGTGAAGGAAGGGCAGGTCGGGGCCGGTTATCGGCAGTGAAGCAAAGAGGTCCCTTCAGGTGCCGGCTCGGCAACGCTGCTGAGGTCTTCTTCAAGACTTTTGACGGTGATTTTCAGCTCGCAAAGGGGGCATCCGGCGTGCTTGCAGCGGTGGTAGCGGATTCGGGTGCGGTCCTCCCAGGGCAGGGTGCGGTAGACGGACAGGTTGGTGTTCTGGCACCAGGGGCAGATTGCCCCGTAGCGGGGCGAGAAGTCCACCCCGCTCTCGGCGGTTTTCTTGGCTTTGGCAATCTGTTTGATGAGGTCTTCCATGACGTCTCCTTTTTTCTGCAAATTATTCATTTAATGACAGGCCCCTCTGGGGTTTGAAAAGCGGGACTGGTTGGCTTTGTTTCAAGGCGAAAGCGGGTCAAGCTTGGCTTTTCAATTAGATGAAACTCGGGGGCATAATGCCTGTTTCAGGGAGACAAAACGTGCATGATGTCCCCGATTATGAACCTCATCACCGGGTCAAATGCCCCTCGCAGGTCAATCCGTTCAGATCCGAATTGCTGCCGTCAGGGCAGATAGTGTCCAACCACAATACGAATGTCAGGTCGGCGCCGGTCAAGTCGGCTCCGGTCAGATTGACCCTCTCAATCATAGCCCCCTTCAGATTGGCGTCCGTAAGATTAGTATTTCTAAGGTTTGAATCGACAAGTAATGACCTTTCCAGGCTGATATAACTCAGGTCTAAATACCCAAGACTAATATTGGATAAGAGCCTGTATCGCCAGTCATAGCCGGTGGTTACGGTCACGGTGGCGGGCGTGCTGTCTGCCACTCCATCGTTGACCACCAGGCTCAACACATAGCTCCCTTTTTTGTCCGCTGTAAAGATCGGGTTGGCTGCTGAAGAGTCAGGGAGTGAGGCGTTGCTGCCGAAGGGTAATGATACTATGCACCAGCTGTAGCTCAGGGCGTCGCCGTCGGCATCCGAGCTGGCGCTGGCGTCAAGAGTGACCTCCCTGCCTATGGCAATCCTTTGGGGAGGCCCGGCATCGGCCACAGGGGCCGAGTTGCCGGTTGCGGCGGTGACGGTGATGTAGGCCGGGGCGCTATCGGCTGCGCCGTCATTGACTTTCAGGCTCAGCACATAGGTGCCGTCGGCATCTGGAGTTAAGGTCGGTTTGACCACCGCCGGATCGGAAAGCGCAGCGCTGCTGCCTGCGGGCAGCGAGACGATAGCCCAGTTGTAGACAAGAGGATCAGCGTCGGCATCGGAGCTGGCGTTGCCGTCGAGGCTGACCTCGCTGCCGGTGGTGATGTTCTGATCCGCTCCGGCAGCGGCCATGGGGGCCGAGTTGCCGCTTGCCGCAGTGACTGTAACATAGACCTCGGCGCTGTCCTCGCTGCCGTCATTGACGGTCAGACTGAGCACGTAGCTGCCCTCGGCATCTGGAGTGAAGGTCGGGTTGACCACTGTGGTGTCGGCGAGAGCTGCGCTGCTGCCGGCTGGCAGGGAGACGATGGCCCAACTGTAGCCCAAGGTATCAGCATCGGCGTCCGAGCTGGCGCTGCCATCGAGGCTGATCTCGCTGCCGGTGGTGACGTTCTGGTCGGCTCCGGCAGCGGCCATGGGGGTCGAATTGCCGCTTGCGGCGGTGACGATGACATAGGCGGGGTCGCTGTCCTCGGTGCCGTCGTTGACGGTCAGGCTCAGCAGGTAGCTGCCCTCCTTGTCGGTGGTAAAGGCGGGGTTGACCACCGTGTGGTCGGAGAGGGCGGCGCTGCTGCCCTCGGGCTGGAGGAGAATCTCCCAGTTGTAGCTCAGCAGGTCCCCGTCTTCATCGGAGCAGGTGCTGCCGTCGAGGGTGACCTCGCTGCCGGCGGTGACGTTCTGATCCGCCCCTGCCACAGCGGCAGGGATCGCATTGGCCGGTGTAACCAAAGTGGTGTCCGGGGGAGTCTCCGGCGAGGAACCGCTGCCCCCTCCGCAGGCAACCAGCGCCACCGAAAGCAGTGTCATAAAAGACCACAGAAAGATACACCTCAAACCGTTTCTCATTTTTTGCCCTCCTTTTTGGGCCCCAAAAAAATTGGGGACATGATAATGAAAAGTGTGGCCTTGGTTTTAATAAACAATTGCTATCGAGGACAAGGGGCTAGATTGTTAAAACTGTTAAAGTAGGACCTAAGTGTATGTAAAAATTGGTTTTTAAAAAATAAAACGCAGTTTAGTTTTTATATACCTAAAACCGGGGACACGATACCGATTTTAATGTTTGGGGGGGACTCTGAGCGGTTTGAGGGATACAGCGAGGAGTTTTTCGGATTGCTTGTTTCCGACGATTTTGGACAGGGGAGGTTAGAGAGCAAGGCAAGGCAAGAATAGATTAGATTAGAATTGGTATTGTGTCCCCGGTTTTTTGCTACGAATAGTTTTTCCCAGGTTGGCCAATGGCCGAGCTGGTGGTGCCCAATTCTGGGTGGTTTTGTAGGAGCGGCTTCAGCCGCGAAGATTGTTATCTTTGTCCTCTTGTATTCTGCGGAAATCTCAGGAAAAGGCCAGGACTGCTAATATCTCGGATCGACAAGATTTTGGATGGTTTTGTGGAGTTCGTTGAGGTCCTGTTGGATGGTCATCCACACAATTTGGAGGTCGACGCCGAAATATTCGTGGATCAATTTATCGCGCATACCGGCGATCTCTTTCCAGGGCAGGTCCGGGTGGAGGTTGCGGATTTCAGGCGGGATCTTTTTTGTGGCTTCTCCGACAATTTCAAGGCTGCGAATCACGGCATTGATCGTTTTTTTGTCCTGGGAAAACTCCTCGTAAGTCATCCCGGAGGTGAAGGCGTCGATGTCGTTGATCGCTTCAAGGATGTCTGCAAGGTAATCGCGGATTTCCCGCTTAATGGACATACCTGACCTCGTTGAGAATTTGCTGGCCGATGTGAGGCTTGAGGGCCTGCCTGGTTACGAGATCGACTGGGTTATCGAGAATTTGCTCCAGATGTTTTTCGAGGCGCAAGAATGTTACGAATCCGACAGGTCTTGCAAATTCGACAAGGAGGTCAATGTCGCTGTCAGGTTTTTGTTCTCCACGGCAATAGGAGCCGAAAAGGCCGATTTGGATGACACCGTAGGTTTCCCGGAGGTCATCGAGGTGGTCTAGCAAAAGATTTTTTATTTCATCTGCGGTTTTCATTGGCAATCCTGGCTCTATAGTTCTCTGAAATGGTTAACTTTATATATATTTCAGGCCGAGGGGTTTGTCAATTCGGGGCGATCTTGGACCGTTTTTTTTTCCCAAGGGCCCGAAAAGCACCAAGCCATACAGTCGCGATGTTTTTTCTCTGAGACCTCTGTGGCGAATGGACTTGCCTTACTTCAGTGTCCGCAGCCTGGTGCAGGCGGTTTCGAGCTGCTCGCGCAGGGGGGATTGGAGATCGCAGTTGGCCAGAACGTAGTCGGTGGTCTGGATGATGAGTTTTCGGCGGGGGGTTTTGGGCAGGGTGTCGAGTTGCAGGTACTTGTCGAGGGTCTGGGTTCGCTCCCAGCCGTCCTTGTTGGTGTAGACCTTCCACAGGCCCGACTGCCTGGCGAGCTCGGCCTTGGTGGTGCCTGTGGCTTGGGCCCAGTAGTCGAGAGTGAGGTTCATCATCTCGACGCACAGCAGGCGCTGGTCGACTTTTTCGGGCTCGGGGTGCAGCGAGCGGCCGACCTGGTCGAGGGCGCCGTCAATAAGGCGCAGGTTGGCCTGGAAGTCGGGGACCTTTTCGACTATCTGCGGAAGCATGCCGTTGAGGGAATCTTCGAGGGACTGGATGCGCCTTCGGTTCCGGTTGAGCTCTTCGATGACTTCCAGTGCAGGCGCACTTGACTTGCTGCTCTTTTCAGGTCTGCGGACCAAAATGGCATAAAGCACTTCGTCCTCGAGTTCAAGGGGGCTGACCAGCAGATCCTGGATAACCGATTTGCCGTCGCTGGTTTTCAACTCGACCTTGGGCAGATGTCGGGTTTGTCCTGCAGAGATTTCCATCTCATCCAGTTCATTGAACACTGCCCGCAAACCCTCTATGCCATGCATCCCGAATATCTGCCAAATCTTTTGTCCAAGAAGGTCGCCGGCCTTGTTACCCAGCAGGGTTTCGCAGGCGCGGTTGCAGAAGCTGAGCTCTTCGTTCTCGTTGACCGCAAGCAGGGCGTCATCCACCGCATCGAGCACTTCGGAGAGGCGCCGTTGAGTCATGCGCAGCTGCGCTTCGGTCTGCTTTCTGTGTTCGAGCTCCTTTTTCAGCCGCAGGTTTTCTTCAAGGGTTATAAAGGCCTTTTTGATCTTGAGGTGAGAGCGCACCCTGGTGAGGAGTTCTTCGCGCCAGATCGGCTTGGTCAGGTAGTCGTTGGCCCCGCAGTTGAAGCCCTCGACGAGATCTTCAATGCGGCTGCGGGCGGTGAGCATGATGATCGGCAGTCTCGAGGCCGGGTGGCTCTGGCGTAGCTGTCGGCAGACCTGGTAGCCGGTCATTCCCGGCATCATGATGTCGAGCAGCACCAGATCGGGCTTGTGTTGCCCGATGGCCTCCAGGGCTTGCACGCCGCTGGTGGCCGTCGCTACGTTCATACCGCCAAAGGCCAGGTGGTTGATGGCGATCTGCAGGTTGACCGATTCATCGTCGACGACAAGCACCGTCGGTTGTCGTGGGTCTGGGTTCACGGGTGTATGTGGGGATATCAGGTCGAATGCAGGTGCTTCACCCAAGGCTGAGAGGACGATAGCCTCAGCCGGGGAGGCCTCCTCTGACCGGGAGAACGGGCTTTTCGATTCTGGGGCCGCAACCGGCAGGGTGAAGCGAAAGGTCGAACCCTGACCAGGTTGCGACTCGACGCTGATGGTGCCCCCGTGCAGTTCGACGAGCTTGCGGGTGATCGGCAGTCCCAGGCCCGTTCCGCCGAACTGGCGGGTTGCCGAGGCGTCGGCCTGCTCGAAGGAGAGGAAGATGTCCTCCAGCTTCTCCTGGGGGATGCCGATGCCGGTGTCGCTGACGAAAACTTCGACCTGGGGGGTGCCCGCGCGGGCGGACACCACGACTTCGCCTTCCGGGGAATTTGACTGCGTTGCCGATGAGGTTGAAAAGGATCTGCTGCAGGCGATCTTCATCACCGTTCACCGGTGGCAATAACTGGGGGACGGCGTTTTTCAGCTGCAGGTTCTTACTTGCGGCAAGGGGGCGCGTAACCGCCAGCACGGCCTCCGTAAGGGAATGCAGGTCTAGGGTCTTGGGGCGCAGTTCGATGTCGCGGTTTTTAAGCCTGGAAAAATCGAGGATGTCGTTGACCAGAGTGGCCAGGCGCCGAGCGCTCGAAACGATGACCGACAGGTTGTCCTTTGCCTTTTGGGACAGGGCTCCGACAGCGCCGCTCTCCAGAGACTCGGCGATTCCGATAATCCCCGAAAGGGGGGTGCGCAGCTCGTGGGAGGTGTTGGCCAGAAACTCGTCCTTGAGCTTGTCCATTTGGGAGAGAGCCAGGTTTTTCTCTTCGAGTTCTTGCGACAGATGCTCCACCGAGGCGTAGGCCCGGGCGCTGCGCAGGGCAATGGCATAGGCCTGGCTGAAGAGCAGCAGGGTCAGGGCGACATGGGTGAGGTAGGCGGTGTGGATCACCCCGAGGTCGTGGAGCATGTCGTTGGTTCCGCCCATGGCCAGGCAGGCAAAACCGGCCAGCAGGATCGCCGCGCCCTGACGTCCGTTTTTTGTTGCCCTGATCAGCAGGTAGAAGAAGTAGCCGATGAGGAAAAAGCTGAAAAGGTGATAGAGAGGGGCGACCTCATTGGCGAACTTAAAGGGAGCAACGAGTCCGATGAGGCCGAACAGAACCGCCACCGCCTCATAGAAACGCAGCAGTTTGGGCGAGCTTTCGGCGGGAAAGAGGGTGTGATAGAAACGAAACAGCACCGGTAGGGTTAGAAAATAGCAGACCGCATTGATGCGGGTGTACCACGCCCAGTGGGCGTCCGGGGCAAGCATAAAGATGACCCCGCCATTGGCCGGTTGAAAAAGGGTATTGACGAACCACAGCAGGCAATAAATGGCCATGTAGAGCGCAGACCTGTCCTGCTTTCGTAGCAGGTAAAGAACGATGTGGTAGACCCCCATGAGCAGCAGGCCGCCAAGGAAGAAGAAGATCCAGCCACTCTTGCGGAGCTGGGCGGCGTCAACGGCCTGCTGGTCTCCGAACTGGATTGAGGAAAGAATGCCTCCGGTTAGGTTGTGAAAGTTGGATATCTGCAGAACCAGTTCGAGAGTATTGCCAGCGACATCGACATGATGGATCTTCAGGTTAGGTATAGGGATTTCGGCTTCAGCCGAAGCACCGACCTGGCCGGAGGCAGCCAGCAGCACCCCGTTGCCCCAGAGTTTGTAGGCCGAGTGAATATCGGTCAGGCGCAGGGCATAGGGGATCTTCTTTTTCGGCAGCTCGATGCGCAGGAGCAGTGTGGCATAGCCTTCTTTTGACAGGGGCTGGCCTGCGGAGTCAAGACCGTCCCAGGCGCCGGGGACCTGGATGGTTCCGGTTTTCTCCGGGGGCTGGGCTTTGCTGAAATCGCCAGGTTCAAAAAAATGACGCCAGTAAAGTTCCCACTCGCCGTCAAGGGGAACGATGCCGATTTTGTCAAAATTGTGACTTGAGAGGTTGAGGATGCCGTTTTGGGCAACAGGGGAACTATCCGTTGATCCGCAACTGGAAAGCAGCAGGACAAAGGCGAGAAGGGCTGAGATGAGTTGGGTGATTCTTGGGGTGGGCATGGAACTCAATCATTGTTCATTTATAGAAACTCCCTTTATAGAACGTTTTTTGATCTTTTTCCATCCTTTTTTGGTATTAAAAGCAAGGCAATTGTGCCACCAAGACACCAAGCAGCCAAGAAGGGCGAAACCTCAAGGTTTTGATGCCTGAGCCTGTCGAAGGCCCTGGAAGCGTCTGCTGAACCAATGCTTCGACAGGCTCAGCATGAACGGCAGGCAAATATGTTTCTCGCTGTCCTTCGTGTCTTGGCGGCTAACCTTTTTTGGGGGTGGGACTAATAGCTTCTCACCATAGCTTCTGCGTCGGTCAAAAACTCCTCGAAGTCGGCCTGCAACTCGGCATAGTGCTTCTGCAGTTCGACAAGCCCGCCACCCATGGGATTGGGCCGGCTCAGCCGCTCTGAGATGCGCTCGAGGACCCGGCCGATGACCTCCACTTCGGCGTAGGAGACGAGCCAGTTGCGGCGGATCATCCGCGGGGCCACCTGTTGCAGGCCCGCTGGCAGCTGAGGCTGCTGTTTTTCAAGCAGTTGGTAGACCCGCTGAGCGAATTCGGGCAAGGGAGTCTGGTGGTAGGAGGCCCAGTTTCGGGCCATGAAGTGGTCATAGAAGACATCGACCATGATGCCGCGGCAGTGGCCGAAGTCGGGGTTCAGTCGCTGCCGGCTGCGGCGCACCGCCGGGCAGGAGGCGCTGAAGCTGTCGATGCGGCGGTGAAGCATGATCCCCCGGCGGAGCCCGGGGGAATAGCGCCCCTCAAGGCGCCCTTTGACGAAGTCGCCCATCAGGTTGCCCAGCAGCGATTCGTCCGTCGGTTCGGACAGGTATAGGTGGATCAGGTAGTTCACGGATTTTTGTGGTGCGGCCCGGCCCTGAGGGTCAGGCCGGGGCCTCCATATTGGCGCGGTTTTTCCTTAGCAGTTCAGCAATCTGTTCAGCATCGTACTCGGTGGCATCAGCCCATAATTGCAGCTTCTCGGCCTGCTCTTGCTGTCCCATCCGGCTCAGCACGTCGCTGAGCCCGCGGATGGCCTGGCGTTCCGGGGCGGCCTGGCGGAAAAACTCTTCGTATCCGACCAGGGACTCTTCAAACCGCCCCTGAAGAAAACGCAGTTTTGCCAGGCCCAGCTGGGCGTACTTGTCCCACCCGTTCTCCAGAACGTCCATGTAGGCCCCTTCGGCTTCTTCGAATCTGCCGAGGTTGCGGTACGCATCGCCGAGGCGCGAGAGCATCTGGGGAGTGCCGCCGGTATTTTGACGGATTTTTTCCCACAGATCGATTGTTTTGAGGTACTCGCGCTGCCAGCGAAACACCTCACCCAGACCGTAAAGGGCGTAAGGGTTTTCTCCGTCCATGTCCAGCGCCTGCTGATAGTGCTTCTTGGCCTGCTCGAACTCGTTCTGGCGCCGGTAGAGGTTGCCGACGATGGTGTGGATGTTGATCAGGTCGCCGCCGGCCTGT
>CALZIZ010000198.1 GCA_945787465.1 uncultured Desulfuromonadales bacterium | reverse complement strand
CCCCCGTCGACCCGGCTGCCGATGCCCGGTTGCACAACGTGCAGGGCTACTGGCGCTTCGGCAAGCACATCTGGGCCCGCGGCGTGGTGCCGACCCCTAAAAAATCGTGAGTCGGTGAATTCATGGCGGGGCCTGGGGAGGGATGAACATGATCGTATGCGGGGTGGGATTGCATTCAGGAAACACTCCCCACCGTTCGGCCTGAGCCTGTCGAAGGCCCGGTATGCAGATGCTTCAACGGGCTCAGCATGAACGGACGCAGGGTGAGCCCCTTCCCGAGGTTCTCCCCATGTAGGAGCGACTTCAGTCGCGAATGTTTTTTGTCGAAAGGCTTCGCGACTGAAGTCGCTCCTACAGGGGACATAAATTCAGATATGGTCCGTATGGGGCATCTTTTCGCAGCCGACACTAACCGCACAGGACTCTACCTCTGAGGTGGCAAGAAAGTAATTATCCATGAGCCTGTCTCCCGCAGATATAATCGATTTTCTCGAAAAGCGCGCCAAGGCGCCGCTTTCGGACCGGGACATTCTGGAGCCGTTTGACCTGAACCGCCCCGAACGGCAGAAGGCCCTGCGCCTTCTCGATGAAATGGTCAAAGAGGGCACCCTGGTTCAGCTCAAGGGCAAGCGTTATTCGCTGCCAAGCCAGGTGAACCTGGTGATCGGGCGGGTTTCGGTGCATCGGGACGGATACGGTTTCGTCGCCCCTTCGGGAGAGGGGGCCGACGTGTTCGTGCCCGCCCGCTACCTGCGGGAGGTCATGAACGGAGACCGGGTTGCGGTGCGTATCGAGCGTGGCTGGCGCGGCCAGCGGCGTGAGGGTCGTGGGGGACGTGAAGGGCGGGTGGTGCGGGTGCTTGAGCGCGCCCATCAGACCCTGGTCGGGCGGTTCGAGATGGGCCGCGGTTTTGGTTATGTGGTGCCGGCCGACCCGCGGCTGCATCATGACATTTTTATCCCGGGAGATGCCACAGGCGGTGCCCGCCCGGGCCAGGTGGTGGTCGCTCGTATCGAGGCCTACCCCGGCAGGAACCGCAATCCCGAAGGTGTGGTGGTCGAGGTGCTGGGTGACCCCGATGATCCCAAGGTGGAGATTCTTGCCATTGTCCACAAGTACGGCCTGCCCCACAATTTTCCCTCGGCGGTGCAGGAATCGCTCGGCTCGGTTCCCAACCAGGTGCTCGATGGCGACTGGCAGGGGCGCAAGGATCTGACTTCGATCCCCTTTGTGACCATCGACGGGGAGACGGCCAAGGACTTCGACGACGCGGTTGCGGTGCAGTCCGAGGCTGGCGGCGGCATCAGGCTCTGGGTCGCTATCGCCGATGTCGGTCACTATGTCGCCGAGGGCAGCGCCATTGACCGCGAGGCCCATGAACGGGCGACCAGCGTCTATTTTCCCGGCCAATGCATACCTATGCTTCCCGAGGTGCTGAGCAACGGCATCTGTTCGCTCAACCCCGGGGTGGAGCGTCTGGCCATGGTGGCGGAGATGGTTTTTGACACCCGGGGCCACCGAACCGAAGAGCTCTTCTACCCGGCGGTGATTCTCAGCCGGGCCCGCCTGACCTACACCGAGGTATGGGACGGCCTTGAGGGGCGGGGCTTCTCGGGAGGCGGGGAGGGCGAGGCACTGCTGGCGCAGTTGCACCTCATGGCGATACTCGCCGAGCGTCTGACTGCCATGCGCCGGGCACGGGGCAGCCTCGATTTCGACCTGCCCGAAGCCGAAATCATTCTCGATCTGCGGGGGAAGGCCGAAAACATCGTCCGCGCCGAACGAAACTCTGCCCACCGGCTTATCGAGGAGTTCATGCTGGCGGCCAACGAAGCGGTGGCCGGGTTTCTGACCGAGCGCGAGGCCCCTTTTCTCTACCGAATTCATGAGCCGCCTGAGCTTGAAAAGCTGCAGGCTTTTCAGCAGTTCATTGCCTACTTTAACCTGGGGCTCAAGCTCGGTCACCAGGGGGTGGAGCCGCTTGAGCTGCAGAAGCTGCTGGCCGAGGTCGAGGGCCGGCCCGAAGAGCGCATGATCAACCAGGTGCTGCTGCGCAGCATGAAGCAGGCCCGCTACAGCCCGGACAATGTCGGTCACTTCGGCCTGGCGGCAGACCCTTATTGTCACTTTACCTCGCCGATCAGGCGTTACCCCGACCTGGTGGTGCACCGGGTGTTGCGCGAGGTCCTGGTGGCGGGCAAGCTTTCGCAGCGGCGCATCTCCCAGCAGCAGAAATATCTCCCCGAAGCTGGGGAGCACAGCTCGCAGATGGAGCGGCGGGCCATGGAGGCCGAAAGGGAGATTGTCGATCTGAAAAAGTGCCAGTTCATGGCCGATAAGGTTGACGAAGAGTTCGAAGGATACGTCTCTTCTGTACAGCCCTTCGGGTTTTTTGTCGAATTGAGCGACTTTTTCGTCGAAGGCCTGGTGCATATATCGAGCTTGAGCGATGATTTTTACCAATATGAAGAGGAACTCCATCGGCTGATCGGGCAGAGCCGCCGGCGCCAGTTTCAGATCGGCAGCCAGGTCAGGGTGCGTGTCAAAAATGTGAATCTTGATCGCCGGGAAATTGACTTTGCCCTGGCCGATCTCGAGCCTCCTGCGCGTAAGAAGCAAGGCCCTTCGAAGCGGCGAAAACGTGTTGCGAAATAAACAGGTTCCTATGCGCATTGTCAGAAGTCTTGAAGAGCTTGATACTCCCATTGAAGGGGCGGTGGTCACCATCGGCAACTTCGACGGGATTCACCTGGGGCACCGTGAAATCTTTCGCAAGGTGGTTGACAAGGCCAGGGCCATCGGCGGAACGTCGGTCGTTTTTACCTTCGTGCCCCACCCTTTAAAGGTGCTCAACCCAGAGGTCGCCCCGCGGCTGTTGAACACCTATGAAGAAAAGGAGCGTTTGATCGAGGCATCCTGCATCGATGTTATGATCTGCGCCCCATTTACCGGAGATTTGGCTCAGTTGAGTGCCAGCAGTTTCGTTGAAGAGGTGCTGGTGAGTAAGGTCGGCCTTGCCCACCTCATCGTTGGTTATGATTACGCCTTTGGCAGAGGCCGCGAGGGAAATGTCGATTTTCTGCACCGCAAGGCCAAAGAGCTGGGCTTCAGCATGGAAGTACTGCGTCCTGTTGCCGGGGAGGGGACGGTTTACAGCTCGACCCTGGTGAGGCGCTATCTGGCTGCGGGCGATGTCAAAGGCGTGGTCCGCCTGCTCGGACGCCATTTCACCCTGGAGGGCAGGGTCATCCACGGCGCCAACCGGGGGCAGAAACTTGGCTTTCCCACCGCCAACCTGCTGACCGAAAAGGAGACCCTCCCCAGGCCAGGCGTCTATGCTGTCAAGGTCAAGCACCAGGAGGAGAGTTTCGACGGCGTCATGAATATCGGTTTCAACCCTACCTTCGGCACCGAGCGTATCTCCCTTGAAGTTCACATCCTCGATTTCGATAAGGATCTTTACGGCCAAGACCTGCGGGTGTATTTCGTTGAGCGACTGCGTGACGAAAAAGTCTTTACCTCGGTGGCAGAGCTGGTGCAGGCCATAGAGCAGGACATTGCCGTCTCCCGTCGCATCCTGGCACGCTCGCGGGTCATCGAATACCGTGAATACCTCGATTGCGGGACCGGCAAACCTTTGTGAAGCCTCAGTTAGCCACCACCAAAAGTAGGCGCTCTTAAGCGAGGCACCAAGATACCAAGAAGAGTGAAAAACCTTTTTTCCTGCCGTTCATGCTGAGCCTGTCGAAGCACCGGTTTGCCAGACGTTTCCAAGGCCTTCGACAAGCTCAGGCCGAACGGACTGAAGTTGTTAGAGTGGGGCTTTCCCCTCCACTGAAAACACCATGCAAGGCACCAAGACACAGAGAGAATCTTACAGTTTACAAATTGAGGCACCACCCTCCATTTAAGTTGCAGGCCCTCAAATTATCCAAGCAATCCAGCCCCATTAGGGCTCTTGGTGTCTTGGTGCCTCGCTTAAGAGCGCCTACTTTTGGTGGTGGCCATTTTCGCTTTTGTTTTTAGACTTTGACTCCAAATGAGCAACCCATGAAAATTTCAGGCAGTACCAAAATTCTCGGCATTTTCGGCGATCCGATTGCCCACTCCCTGTCGCCGGTCATGCAGAATGCCGCTCTGCAGCAGGCCGGCATCCCCGCCGTCTACATTCCGTTTCACGTGCTGCCTGCGCAGTTGCCCGCCGCCGTCGAGAGCCTGCGGGCCCTGCAGATCTGGGGGGTCAACGTCACCATCCCCCACAAGGAGGCGGTGGCCGGAATGCTCGATGAACTCGATCCCGATGCCCGGCTGATCGGGGCGGTCAATACCATCGTCAATCGGGACGGAAAACTGGTTGGCTACAATACCGATGCTCCCGGCTTTTTGCGCTCGGCCTGTGAAGACCTGCCGATAGACCCGCAGGGCAAACGGGTTCTCGTGCTAGGCGCGGGGGGGGCCGCACGGGCTGCCCTGGTCGCGTTGGGCAGGGCAGGGGCCCAATGGCTCGGCCTGGCCAACAGGACCAGAAGCCGTGCTCAGGCTCTGGTGGACGAGTTCTCCGGAATTCTTTTAGGCACAAGCTTTGCATCGTTTGGGTTTGATGCTGAATCCCTGAGTGTTGCCGCAACCGATGTTGACCTGGTTGTCAATACGACGTCCATCGGCCTCAAAGGGGAGGTCTTTGACGACTTCCCCTGGGGCAGTCTCAGCCCCGATGTGGCCATTTACGATATGGTGTACGCTCCCGGGGGGACTCCGCTGATGCGTAAGGCCCGAGAGCGAGGGCACAGGGCGGCTGACGGCCTCGGGATGCTTGCGGCCCAGGGGGAGGAAGGTTTTTTTCTCTGGACCGGGCAGCGTCCGCCTTCCGGCGTTATGAAAAATCGGCTTTTGACCGAACTGGCGGCAGCCAGAAATACGTAACGCAAACGTGACACAATGAAATTTATGCCATTTAATAATTCGCTCGCCATAGACACCAGGAGAAACCTCGTCCCATGACAAGCAACCGTCTCGGAGAATTGCTGGTCCGCAACAAGCTGATCAGCGACGACCAACTGTCCAAGGCGCTCGATGAGCAGAAGACCCAGGGGGGCCGCCTCGGGGCCAGCCTGATCAAGCTCGGCTTTATCAAAGAAGACGAACTGGCCGCCTTTCTTTCCCGTCAATATGGTGTTCCGTCGATCAACCTGGCCGAGTTCGAGGTTGACGTCGCCGTTATTCGCCTGGTTCCCGCTGAAGTTGCCCAGAAATACCAGATCGTTCCCATCAATCGGGCCGGGTCCACGCTGATTGTCGCGATGAGCGACCCGTCGAATATCTTCGCCATCGACGATATCAAGTTCATGACCGGCTACAACGTCGAGGTGGTGGTGGCCCCCGAGGCGTCGATCAAGGAGTCGATCGACCGGTATTACGATCAGAGCGCCTCGCTGGCAGACGTGATGAGCGACCTTGAGGATATCGATCTCGAGGTGGTGGACGAAGGCGATGACGTCGATCTCAATGAGCTGGAAAAGGCCAGTGAAGACGCTCCCGTCGTCAAACTGGTCAACCTGATTCTTACCGACGCCATCAAGCGCGGCGCCTCGGATATCCATATCGAGCCGTACGAAAAATCCTTTCGGGTCCGTTACCGGATCGACGGCGTGCTTTATGAAGTGATGAAGCCGCCGATGAAGCTGAAAAACGCCATCACCTCGCGTCTCAAGATCATGGCGGAGATGGATATCGCCGAGCGGCGCCTGCCCCAGGACGGCCGCATCAAGATCAAGCTGCCGGGCGGCAAGGACATGGACTACCGGGTCAACTGCCTGCCGACCCTCTTTGGCGAAAAGGTCTGCCTGCGTCTGCTCGATAAGTCGAACCTGCAGCTTGATATGACCAAGCTCGGTTACGATGAGACACCCCTCAAGTGGTTCAAAGAAGAGATCCACAAGCCTTTCGGCATGGTGCTGGTCACCGGCCCGACCGGGTCGGGTAAGACCGTCTCTCTCTATTCGGCACTGTCCGAACTGAACAAGGTCACCGAAAATATTTCCACGGCGGAGGATCCGGTCGAGTTCAACTTCGCCGGAATCAACCAGGTTCAGATGCACGAAGAGATCGGCCTGAACTTCGCTGCGTCCTTGCGGGCCTTTCTGCGACAGGACCCCGACATCATCATGATCGGGGAGATTCGTGACTTTGAAACCGCAGAAATCGGCGTCACTGGTAGCTTCTGCGGTTAACCTCATCACCGCTCAGCGCTTGGGACGGCGGGTCTGCAGCGAATGCAAGGAGCCCGAGGATATCCCCAAGCAGGCCCTGATCGAGGCGGGGGTCGCTCCCGAAGAGGTCGACCAGTATGTCTGCCAGAGGGGGACGGGATGTTCGGTGTGCAACGATACCGGCTACAAGGGCCGGGTCGGCATCTATCAGGTCATGCCGATGTTCGAGGAGATTCGTGAGATGGTTCTCGCCGGGGCCAATACCGCAGAGATCAAACGCGAGTCAATGCGCCTGGGGGTCAAGACCATGCGTCAGTCCGCGCTGCTCAAGCTCAAGGAGGGGGTCACCTCCTTTGAAGAGGTGCTGCGCTGCACCGTGGCAGATGACTGATTAGATTTCAGTGCCGAGTAACGGGTGACGAGTGACAGGTTCCAACCCCGCCATGGCCTTTAACGCCGATCACTAATTACTTATTACTAATTACGATTTTTCTGCATTTTGAAGGGGGCTTGGATCTATGGCCAGTATGCACCAGCTTTTGAAGACGATGGTAGAGCAGGGGTCTTCGGATCTTCATATTACCACCGGCACTCCGCCGCAGATTCGCATCGACGGTCAGATGACGCCTTTGAAAATGGCGCCGATGCAACCTGCAGATACCAAACAGCTCTGTTACAGCATTCTGACCGATGCTCAGAAGCGCAAGTTCGAAGAAGAAGATGAACTGGACCTCTCCTTCGGAGTCAAAGGCCTGGCCCGATTCCGCGGCAATATCTTCATTCAGCGCGGTGCAGTAGCCGGGGTCTTTCGGATGATCCCCTATAAGATTCTGTCATTTGATGAGCTGGGCCTGCCCCAGGTGGTCAGGGAGATGTCCCGCAGGCCCCGGGGTCTGGTTCTGGTCACCGGTCCCACGGGAAGCGGTAAGTCAACCACTCTGGCGGCCATTATTGACGCGATAAATGCCGAGCGCCACGAGCACATCATCACCATCGAAGACCCGGTGGAATTTCTCCATCCCCACAAAAAGTGCCTGGTCAATCAGCGCGAGGTGGGGGCGGATACCCAGTCCTTCAAAAAGGCTTTGAAGTATATTCTGCGCCAGGACCCCGATGTCGTTCTGGTCGGCGAGCTGCGGGACATGGAAACCATCGAAGCTGCCCTGACCATTGCCGAAACCGGTCACCTGGTCTTTGCTACTTTGCACACCAACTCCTGCGTTCAGACCATCAACCGTATCGTTGACGTCTTTCCGACCAATCAGCAGTCGCAGATCAGAACTCAGCTCTCCTTCGTTCTCGAAGGGGTTCTCTCCCAGACCCTGGTCCCCAAGGTCGGTGGCAAGGGCAGGGCCCTGTGCCTGGAGGTCATGGTCCCCAACACCGGTATCCGGGCCCTGATCCGCGATGACAAGGTTCACCAGATCTATTCGCAGATGCAGATGGGTCAGGAGAAATACGGCATGCAGACCATGAATCAGTCACTGTTCATGCTCTATCACAAAAAGCAGATAACCTACGAAGACGCCTTTTGCCGCTCTTCCGATCCCGAGGAGTTAAAGCAGATGATGGCCAACCCCGCCGCTGTGCTCAAGCGAATGCCCGGGGGGAACCCGCAGATGGCCCGAAGGGCTTGATAAGCTGCCTCACGCCCGCTCATTGCATTCGCTCGAGAGCGCAGAGGACGCAGAGAGAGGCAAGGCAAAAAACTGAATGAACAGGGATGGACAGGGTAAGCAGGAAAAAACATCAGAAACATAGGTTTAGTTTTTACCATTCCTTTTGGCCCTTTTGTCCTTGTTTGAATGCGTTTAAGGTTTTCTCCGCGTTCTCTGTGTGCTCGAGAGAGCGAAGCGAACGGGCGAGAGAAGCCTTTACTTTTAAGAATTGAACAATCCAGACTGAACGCTAAAAAAGAGAGGTAATCGATGCCCAAGTTTTCCTGGGAAGGCAAATCCCGCACCGGTCAGGTCCAGAAAGGCGACATGGAGGCACCCAGCGAGGCGGTCGTAACGGCCCAGCTTCGCCGCCAGGGGATTATGCCCTCGAAGATCAAGGAGCGCGGCAAGGGGTTCGATGTTGAGCTGAAGATCCCGGGGATGGAACCGAAGGTCACCACCAAGGACCTGGTGGTCTTCACCCGGCAGTTCGCCACCATGATCGATGCTGGTCTGCCCCTGGTGCAGTGTCTGGATATTCTGGGCAAACAGCAGGAAAATAAATCATTCAAAAAGATGTTGATCGATGTCAAGGAGAGCGTCGAGTCGGGGTCGACCTTTGCAGATGCGTTAAAAAAGCATCCCAGGGCTTTTGATGAACTTTATGTTAACCTGGTTGCGGCGGGGGAGGTCGGTGGTATCCTCGATACCATCCTTAATCGGCTGGCGGCCTATATTGAAAAGGCGCTCAAGCTGAAAAAGCAGGTCAAGAGCGCTATGACCTATCCGACCACTATTATCGGTATTGCCTTTGTCGTCATTGCGGTAATCCTGGTTTTTGTCATACCGGCCTTTGAAAAGATGTTTGCCGATTTCGGGGGGGCTTTGCCTATGCCAACCCAGATTGTCATCAATATCAGTGACTTTATCCAGAACTATATATTGGTCATAATCGGGGGAATGATTGCCTTTGTGGTTGCAATTAAAAGGATTTACCGGACCAAAAAGGGTCGAGAAAAGATGGATGCCTGGGCACTCAAGTTGCCAGTGTTCGGTATCCTCATCCGCAAGGTAGCTGTGGCTAAATTTACTCGTACCCTTGGCACCATGATTTCCAGTGGTGTCCCCATTCTTGACGGGTTGGATATCGTTGCAAAAACTGCAGGAAACAAGACGGTTGAAACTGCCATCTACAAGGTCAAGCAGAGCATCAGCGAAGGTAAAACCATCGCTGAGCCATTGGAGAAGTCCGGGGTGTTTCCCTCCATGGTCTGTCAGATGATTGCCGTTGGGGAGCAGTCTGGTTCCATAGATACTATGCTCAACAAAATCGCAGACTTTTATGACGATGAAGTCGATGACGCCGTTGGCAACCTGACTGCTATGATGGAGCCGTTGCTCATGCTCTTTCTGGGCACAACCGTCGGCGGTCTTGTCATTGCAATGTACCTTCCGATCTTCAAACTGGCCGGAACTGTCGGGGGGTAATCAGGGACTTGATGGGAAGCGCATCCCAGGCTATGGAGATTCCTAAGCCTTCCCGCAGGCAACTCAGTTGGTTCCTCTTTTTCAGGGTTCTGATCATAACCCTGTTTTTGTGGGGGACGATCATCTACCAGTTGCGCACCCCGCAGGCTCAATCTGCGTCGGTGTTGCCCTACCTCTATTTTCTTGTGGGGATAGCGTACCTCCAAAGTGCAATATCTGCAATACTGCTGCCAAAGGTTTTTCGTCTCAAGTTTTGCGCACAGTTTCAGATCACCTGGGACCTGCTCTTTGCAACGGCTCTGATCTATCTGACCGGAGGCATCGACAGCCTCTTCTCTTTTCTCTTTATTCTGATCATTATCAGTTCCAGCGTTTTTCTAAGTCGCAAAGAGGTCATTTTTGTGTCCTCCGCGGCCAGCATCCTTTACGGCAGTTTGTTGGATTTGCAGTACTATGGGTACATTCCTTCGGTCAGCGGTGCCCCTTTTCTGGCACACGCAAATGGCCGCGATGTTTTTTTTGCAGTGTTTATTAATGTTGTTGCATTTTTCCTGACCGGTATTCTTGCAGGAACCCTTAACGATCGTTTGCGGCGCAGTGAACAGGCCCTTAAGCGGCAGACCATCGATTATGAGGAACTGGAGGCCCTAAATCACACCATCCTGGCTAATATCACCAGCGGGCTGATGATTATTAACCCTGCAGGTAGAATCCGCTCCTTCAACTCGGCAGCGAGTAAGATCAGCGGATATTCTCTTGATGAGGTCTATAATCGAGGGTACAAGGAAATATTCCCCGATCTTCATGCCCTTGAGCAGGATCAGTTTGTACTTCACAAACGAGGAGATGGGCATTTTCTGGATCGCAAAGGGCGGTTGCGCCCTTTGGGGTTCTCCTCGTCCCTGGTAAAGGACCCTCAGGAACAAACCTTGGGCCTTCTGGTTTCTTTTCAAGACCTGACCCACCTCAAGGAGATGGAGGAAGAACTTAAGCGTGCTGATCGTCTGGCTGCTGTTGGCCGGATGGCTTCGGGAATGGCTCACGAAATACGTAATCCTCTGGCCTCCATTAGCGGGTCTGTGCAGCTGCTGATGGAACATCGCGACATCGACGACCAGGATCGACGATTGATGGGGATTGTGGTCAAAGAGGCCGAACGGCTCAGCCAACTTCTGACCGATTTTCTGGTGTTTGCCCGGCCCAACCCCCCTAAACCTGAAGAGGCGGACGTGTCCGCCCTGCTCGATGAGTTGGCTGTGATGGCGAGCACCGATCCGAGACTCTCGGGGATTATTATTGAAAGAAGTTATTTGCCTGGCGTAAAACTTTCAGTCGATCGCAGGCAGCTTTTTCAGGCGCTATGGAACCTGGTCATCAATGCTGCAGAGGTCATGACCTCTGGGGGAACCATAAAGCTGGGAGTTGAAGTGACCGAATCCCCGAATATTTATGTAGAGGACCAAGGGCCCGGGATTCCGGATGAAATTCGAAGTAAGATCTTTGATCCTTTTTTCACTACCAAGGACACCGG
>CALZIZ010000197.1 GCA_945787465.1 uncultured Desulfuromonadales bacterium | reverse complement strand
CAACGGCCCCCTCCCCTTGCAGCCATGTGGCCAGCTCGAGGGCCGCGGCTTCATGCTGCTGCAATCTCACCTTTAAGGTTTTCAGCCCGCGCAGAGCCATATAACAGGCGTCCTGAGGAGCAAAGATTTCCAGTGCCCGGCACAGCCGGTGCAACCGCTCATAACAGGCCTCAGAGACGGTCGCGCTGCCAAGCAGCACATCAGAATGGCCCGAGATGTATTTGGTGACCGAGTGAATCGAAATATCGACCCCATGGGCAAAGGGCTGAAAAAAGAGCGGCGTCGCCCAGGTGTTATCGATGGCGGTGAGGATGCCGTGCCGGCGAGCCACCTTGACCACCGCCGGCACATCTTGCAGTTCAAAGGTATTCGACCCGGGTGACTCCAGCAGAATGAAGCGGGTTTCCGGGGTTATATGTTTCTCGATATCGGCGCCGATATTGGCGGGAAAGTACGAGGTCTTCACCCCGAACTTGTCCAGCACGTTGGCGGCAAACCTGCGGACCGGGCCGTAGACGCTGTGGCAGATCAAAAGGTGATCGCCGCTCTGCAGAAATGCCTGCAGGGTACTGGTAATAGCCAACAGCCCCGACGGAAAGGCGCGGGTCCAGTACCCTCCTTCGAGTTCGGTCATGGCTTTTTCAAAAGCATGTTGGGTGGGGCTACCGTCGGTGCCGTAGGTGAAGCCGTCATACTGCCCCTGGCCGGCGGACTTGAGTTCGGCATAGTCATCAAACAGAACCGTAGAGGCATGATAGATCGGTGGATTGATCGAGTGGTAACGCTCCAACTTGCCACTGTCGCCGCTATAGCCGCTGCCGATAATTTTGGTCGATTTACCCTTCATTTTTTCACCTTTTCAATTGTTGCACGGAGCGAAGAGCCCACGAAAAAGAAGCAATACGGATCAAGACGTTACTGGACAAAGTCGAATGGTACAAGTCATTCTTGGGAGGCACTCGCCGCGGAAAGGTGCCTGTCCCTCTCTGATGGAACATTACAACTCAAGCGCAAAACAGACAGCCCGTTTCAATTCATCCAGTTTCGTAGCGGAAAGTATCGTAATAAGTGCGCCGATCTTGCCTTTGGAAACGGTTTGGATATGGTCACAATTGATCGCGCAAACTCTCGGCATGCTGTCATGCTGAGACAGATAGACCTCGCTCGGGATATCCCGAATCGTGGTTGTTACCGGTGCAATCGTGACTTCGCCCAGGTACTCGATGACCGACGTGCGGGACAGGATGACAACGGGCCGCTTTTTATCCGGCTGTTTAAACGTGTACCAACGCACCTCGCCGTGTTTCATATATCGCCCCAATCCTGCTCATCTTCCCAGGCACTAAACTCGTCCTGTTTAACCGGTTTTTTGCTGTACCCTTGACGATGCTTCTGCTCCAACTGCAGGGCATTGTATTTCTCCAAAGCGTCACGCAAGGCATCCCGGGTAAAAGCAGACCGGCTGCTGTGAAGTTTTTTGACGACCTTATCAACACTTTCAACCAGTTCGTCATCCAGGGTCATCTGTATGGTTTTCATAGCGGCTCCTTTATGTGGATTTCTATAGCTATAATATTCCACATGCATACAGACGTCAACAACCGGAAAATATAGGGATCATATCTCTGATTGAAAAACGCAAAAAGTCCGTCCTACTGCGTTACAGTGGTTTTTCAGGACCTCGACATACCACATGTATGCCTTCGCCCCTGAAAAACCACTAAGCCTTGTAGGACAAAATTTTTGCTTAGCCATCTCAAGAGTTTTTGCGAATGCATCAACTTTGGTATCCGCTATTGACAACCGACCCCACCACTCATCGTCGAAAGGCGCCTGTCTTTCTCAAAGGCTATCAGGTTTTTGTGCCGAAACGGCCCTTTTTACTGGCAATAAGGACCTTCAGTGGGCAATAGTGCTCGATAGCCTATATTTGTTCAATTTTGGCAAAGAAACTCAATAATTTAACATCAGCCCCATACCCAAAAAAAACAAGGATTATACCTGTCATGTCTCTTGACTCCCCCAAAACCGAAGCTCCGAAAAGCATGAAAATATTTTTCATTATGATCGGCGTCTGGTTAGTGGCTATGGTCTGCCTGATCCTGGGCTTTCACCTGTACGATCGTTCAAAGGGGGATGATTTTGAGCAGACGGCCATTCCCTACCTGAAACGGGTCATTCCCGAAATCTCCCGGTGGGATCTCGAAACCACCAGAATGTTCATGGCTGCAGAAGCTCTGCAGGGCATTTCCGATGAACGGTTCACGCAGATTATCACCCAGTTTTCCAGAATGGGTGAGTTGCAGAGCTTCGAAGAGCCGGAATTTGAAAAAGTCCGCACCGACGAGTCTCCCAGCGGGCCTAAGACCGTCGTCAGCTACAAGGTCATAGCAAAATACGCCAACGGCGACGCCCATCTTAACTTCATACTTCTCGAGAATAACAAAACCTACGAAATTTACCTTTTCAATCTGAGCTCAAAGGCGCTGGCAGATTGAAGCGCCAGGTGATCACACCCCTCCTTTCGAGGCAGGAGATAGGCGATTTCATTTGGATGTAAGAAAAGGGGCCAGGTCTTGCGACCTGGCCCCTTTACGTATGACGCCTTGCGGGTGAATCCTCTAACCTGCAGGGCTCCTTAGCAACGCAACTACGATCCCACCGGGGCCCCTCAATATCTCTTATATGCCGTCAAGCAGCAGGTAGTACTCCTGGATCGCACGCAACGATTCCATTGTGACCAGGTACAGGACCCAGCTGAGAGCGATGATGCCGATGGTAAGACCGATTTTCCAGGCGGGTGACGTTTGCGGCCGCCACCAGATCAGGGGTAGCGCCAGAGGCCCAACGCTGCATAGCGCAAGGACAATGAAGGTGGTTCGGAAATACCAGGGTAACTTTGCCGCTGAAGGGTGTCGAAGCGGGACGCTATCAAAAAACTCGCCGCAGTGCTTGCACTTTATCGCGGCGTCTTGAATATCCTCAGCGCAGAAAGGACACTTTTTCATGGTTTTCTTTCTATTTGCAATGGGGGAATCCGGCCGGTGCCCGCTACGGCTCAAGCCCAAGCCCAGGGAGGAGGAGAAGGAAGCGAAGTTCGGTCATGATGACATGTTTTGGTAGTAGAGAGAAATGGTAAATGGACCCGTTGGACCTTGTGCTTTTGGAGGACGACCGGCGCAACTGGCTGGCAAAGTGGGGGGCCCGCTACCTGCTAAATTCGATGGTAGACCCTTCCCCTGACCCTTCCCCCTGAATGGGTACAAATTCACCCTGGTTCAGAAGGTTTTATGCCTTGATAATAAATAGGAGTTCTGTGAAAATGAGACATTTCTCACCAGAGGGGGGATAGTTCATGAAATTTAGTCCTTATTGGAAGGTTTTTGCCGTCCTAGTCCTGGTTTGGCCAACTGCCTGTTTCAGCGATTTTATCGAATGGCCGGATTGTACCGGTCCCGGCTGTCAGCGTACTGCCACTGCAACAGGTTGGCCCGCTCCCTTGACTGATAATGGTTACGAAGTGTTATTGGATCAATATTTAATTAAGCTTCCGTCCATACCCAAGCGAATTGTCTCTGAGCAAGATGGCAGCCTGTTAGTTTCCAGTCAAGACGGAAGCGGCATAACCTTCAATGTAGTGAGAAACTATGCGCCGGTGACAAACCCAAAGACCCTCAAAAGGGTGCCTCAGAACAGCAATTTCACGGTGGCAGAATCGAGCAAACTTATTTTTACCAGAACAGTAGATGATACGCAACCTACTGACCCAAACGATCTTTTTGTTTGGCGACAAGCCATGTTTTTCAAGTCGCCGGTTTTTGGAGAGACAAATCCCGTATATGTATCCCAGAAGGATGATTTGTCAATTTATCACTATACTGATCCTAATATACCAGGAGGTCTTTGGGGCTATGTCTTTGATGCCAAGATTTCTAACTCCTACTTAAGAGTTTACGGCGAGGATTTATCTTTTAGTCGATTCAAAAAAATCTTGGGAACCATAAAGCTTCGTAGGGTCGATTAAACCCAGATCCGCGAGACCTTGGCGGCAAATAGCGCAAGTCTTTAACCTGCCTAAGGGATCAAAAAATCACCGCTTAACCGATGGGTGAACCTCAGATTTTTTGAAACCCATTATTCAGCCCAAGCACTTACACTCTTTATCCACCCCGATCCCGCAGATCTGGGTTAAAAAGGAGGGAGAAATGGAGCTTAACGAAACCGAGAAGAAAAACCTTCCGATCATACTTGAAAGGATCTTCAGCAAACACGAAACCGCTCATTGAGAAATGAATGAGAAAGTCTTGAAGACCACCGCAGATATGTTTGCCAGGACGAAGGCATGTTCAACTGCTATAGATTTCGTCCCAAGGCCAGGATTCCCTACTGCAACCTATTTCCGCAGGCAGTTAAAGAACATCGCCAGGCGCTTGGTGGAGCGCGGCAGTAATTATGACATTTGCGAAGGCATTGCCAGGTGGCAATGGAAACCAAGAATCGATCGGGCGGGCCAAGGGCAATAGGCTATCCTCTAGTTTTTTCTCAGGGGGTTACCCCCCAGAGCTTCTCTGACAGTGATGCCTTCAATGAATCACCAAATTGCAAGCACGGCACCGAGCCCAAAAGTTCGTTGTCCAGTTTCAGCCATGATAAGCTATCAACATATCAACTTAACTTTTTGGGAGTATTTTCTTATGGACCTGATTCGAATAATAATTGCGATTCTTCTCCCCCCTTTGGGGGTCTTTCTCCAGGTTGGCCTTGGTGGTGCGTTCTGGTTGAATATTCTTCTGACCCTGCTCGGCTACATACCTGGTATCGTTCATGCTGTGTGGATTATCGCCAAGCGCTAGAGCAGCCAACCCGAGCATAACAGAAACATCCGGCCGACCTAAATCTCCTTCAGCATGCTTAGGCGGTACTTGCAAATATTTCGGATCTGCACTTTGAGGCGCGGGATCAGGCCTGAGAGACTGTAACTTGCTGTTGCTGCGGTAGACCATCTTGCCTTCTTCCAGGCCTGCCCCCTCGCCTGCTTTTTACTTGCTAACCTGGAAGCCTGCCCCTTCCCCGCCAGCATCGTTGTGCCTGCCCCACTCAAGCCACCAGCTTATTTGATCAATGACCGGTATTCGCCGTAGCCTTCCTTCTCCAGATCAGCTTTCGGGATAAACCGCAGCGCTGCGGAGTTTATGCAGTAGCGCAGCCCGGTCGGGGCGGGGCCGTCGTTGAAAAGATGTCCCAGGTGCGAATCGGCGTGTTTGCTGCGCACCTCGGTACGCACCGAGAAGAAACTGCGGTCCTCTTTTTCGACGATGTTGTCAGGCTCCAACGGCCTGGTGAAACTCGGCCAACCGGTCCCCGATTCATACTTGTCGGTGGAGCTGAACAGCGGTTCGCCGGAGATGATATCGACGTAGAGACCCGCCTCATGATTGTTCCAGTAGGTATTTGAAAAAGCGCGCTCGGTGCCGTTGTTTCGGGTCACATCGTATTGCAACGGGGTCAGCTTCTTGCGCAGGTCCGCATCAGCGGGGATTGTGTAGCTGCGCTTACTCGTCATCGGCTGCTCCATCTTCAGCTCATCTTTCTTCATTCCCATGTCATCGGATTTCATCTTCATATCATCATACTTCATCGTTTGGGACATCATCGGCTTCAGCTCCGGGTACTCCTGTTCGATCGCGGCAAAGGTCAATTTCTCTTTGCCCCAGGATTTTTCGATGAACTGGTTGCGGCCCGAGCCGGAGCGGTACCAGCGGTAGCGGATCGGGTTGACACTGTGATAATCCTGATGATAGTCCTCAGCCCGATAGAAGGGGCCGAGCGGCAAAATCTCGGTGACGATCGGCTCGTTGAAGTGCTTTGATGCGGCGAGCTTCTGCTTCGACGCTTCGGCGATGCGCTTTTGTTCATCATTGGCGGCAAAGATCACGCTGCGATATTGGGCACCGCGATCGACGAACTGCCCGCCACCATCGGTCGGATTGACGTGGCGCCAGAACCATTCGACCAATTGGCCGTAACTCACTTTGGCCGGATCGTAAATAACCTTGACCGCTTCTACATGCCCGGTGGCATGACCGGATACCTGCGCATAGGTCGGATTGACCTCCATGCCACCGGTGTAGCCGGAGATCGCCTCGGTGACCCCGGGGACTTTTTCAAAATCGGATTCGGTGCACCAGAAACAACCACCGGCGAAGACCGCGGTGTCGGTGGACATGGCCATTTCGCCGGACTTATCCATGGTTTGGTCTTTGGTTTGATCCATGCTCATGCTCAGGCCAAGCATGCCCAGCGAGAGTATTAAAATAGTGAGTATCAGGGTTTTCATCTTGTCCTCCAGTCTTTAACTAACCGGCCACTTCAAGGCCCGGACTTCGTTTTTTGATGATCAAAGCATACCGCATCGGTTTAACGACTGAATAAAGCTGGTTTAAAGATCAGGTAAAGATTGGCGGGGAAAAGATCTGAGGATTTTGCTATGGATGTGGTGCAAGAAAGAGTGCAGATGAGGTCGCGCCTATACATTTCATTTGGTGGAAAGTGTAGTCGCGACCCCTTTATCCGGCTGGCAAAGTGGGGGGCAGGCATTGAGGGTAGGCTTCCAAGATAATAACTTTAACTTGCTAACTTGGAAGCCCTTCCCCTGACCCTTCCCCCAGAGACTTAGAGGACATTCCCGGTCCGCGTCGCATGGTTGACAAAAGAGTGCCGAAAGCTATCGTGTTAAGTAGATCAGAGGCATCCATGTCGCTAAATAGTTTCCATCCGGAAACTATGGATGGGACTAGCGTGGTTTTCATATGGGAAACGAGCAATTTTTCGAAAGGTCAAGGAAATCAGGGCCTTGCGCGGAGATGTACATCGTACGTCGCACAAGTGAGGCCGCAGATTGACGCCAAGATTGCGGAAAAGGGCCGTTTCCGGATGAAAACTAAATAGGATCAGGTGATGACAGCCGCTATCAGGTCAATATTTCTCGCTGCAAGCTCCGGGCTTGCCGCGCTCTTGGGAGTTGCCATGATTGCAGCGCCCACTTCGGGGGCGGCGGGATCGTCGGGGGTGACATGGGAAAAAAGAATCAAGGTTGCCTCCGGGGATGCATACAAGGGCCCCTGGCGCATGAACAAATCGAAATTCCATTACGTGGACGATCCTACGGCGGCCATCACTGAGGAGGGTGCTGTCGGAGTCGCCTGGGTCGACCAGTCCCGGAAGGATATTTTCTTCCAGGTCTATGAGCCAGACGGAGGAAAGCGGTTCAAAGAGCCGGTCAACGTCTCCAGGAGCCCGAAAATCTTTTCCTGGCTTCCGCGGTTGGTGCTCACGTCCGCCGACCCGAGCCGGATGTACATCCTGTGGCAGGAGATCGTCTTTTCCGGCGGGACGCATGGCGGTGAAATCTTTTTCGCGCGGTCGATCGACGGCGGGAAGACCTTCAGCAAACCGATCGATCTCTCGAACACCATAGCCGGTGCCGGCAAGGGGCGCCTCACCAAGGACTACTGGCACAACGGGAGCCTGGATATCGCCCTTACCCCCCGGGGAAATCTCTACGCCGCCTGGACCGAATACGAGGGAGCCCTGCGGTTCAGCCGATCTACCGATGGGGGCAAAAGCTTTGCCGAGCCGATGCGCATTTGGGACGGAAGCGGCGCGAATCCCGCCCGTGGCCCTTCCCTTGCCGTCGGCACCGGGGGCGCTGTCTATCTCGCCTGGACGGTCGGTGAAGACAAGGCCGCCGATATCCATTTCGCAAAGTCCGCTGATCACGGGCGGTCATTCGGCGAGCCTCGGATCGTGGCCCAGAGTGATGGGCATGCCGACGCACCCAAAATCGCCGTGGACCAAAAGGGGACCGTTCATCTCGTTTACGGCGAAAGTCCTTCCGGCCCCCTTGAGCGCTATCAAAGTCCGGAGGCGAAACGGTGGGAGAGCGTGAATTTTCCGGGACTGAGCCTGGACGGGGAGGACAACCTTTACGTCACATGGGAACTCTTCCCCCAGCCGATAAGCTATCCGCAAGGGCTCGGGTTCACGTATTCAAGGGATGGCGGGCGGACGTTCGCGCCCCCTGCGGAGATTCCGACGAGCGTCGATTTGGCGCTCGGCTCCAGCGGCGGCAGGCAGGGGTTGCTGATGAAGAAGCTCACCGTCAATGCGGAAGGAGCGATCGCTGCCGTCCACAGTACGTTCAAGAGGAACAAAAGCAGCCACATCTGGCTCTTTCGTGGGCAGGCTGCCTGGCGCTGAACGAGGGATGCTTCCTTTCCAAATCTTATTTTTCAAGGCCCTTAATGCCTTAAAGAGGCCATTTTTGCCCGAAAAAGGGCCTTCTAAGGCCGTTTTCGGTCCTGATATTAAGCATATTTATCGTTATATCAAGAGGTTGCCTTGGTCCGACCCCAAGCGCCCAACAGAGAGTAGCAGCCCGGAGGGTGTCGTCGAGGAAAGGGGGAGATGATGCGATTTGTTGGCCGAAACATTCTGACCGGATTGGTGACGATCCTGCCGGTCGCCCTCACCCTCTATAT
>CALZIZ010000196.1:2067-8899 GCA_945787465.1 uncultured Desulfuromonadales bacterium | reverse complement strand
AATATCCTGACCATCGTTGCCGCGAAGCATAACGTGGTAAACAGCGCCGGGAAAATAGATGCGGGGTTTGCGAGGCATGAAGAGAGGTTAGAGCAGTAAATCTGTTTGTCAAGCCTGACCCCTATCCACAAGTATGTCGACAGTTTTATGGAGTTTAACGAGCACCCCTTGCTGGATAATGCCGGTAAAGTTAGCCAAAAGCAGATGAAAACGATTGCCGGTCAGCGCTATGAAGAGTTTGATCGTCATCGCAAGGCTGCTGAGGCTGAGCTTGAAGACAAGCGCGAGCTTGAGGCCTTGGAAGCTTTGGAAAAAAGGCTGAAAAACAAAAAGGAAAAGGACGCGAAGTGAGTCCGCAGATTTTAAGGAGAATACGGTGCAAATATCCCCGCATTTGAGCTGTTGTGGATTGAGAGGGGTGAGGGCAGTCTTACGAGGTTTCAAAGCAAAAAAACGCCTACGGACCGTACCGGCACCGTAGTAAGGAGAAAAATGGTCGGGGCGAGAGGATTTGAACCTCCGACCCCCTGCTCCCGAAGCAGGTGCGCTACCAGGCTGCGCTACGCCCCGACACTGTTTTTCTCTCAAGTACGGCGGAACTTTTATCACCGTTGGGGCAAAAAGGCAAGAGTATTTTGATTTCGCAGTCAATAGAGAAGAAACCGGGAGGGAAGTGTTCCCATTGATCCTTGTAACTATTCAGCAAATCAGAATCCTTTTGAGTCAAGGCCGAAGGCTGGATTCCCGCCCAAAAGCACTGCGGGAATGACGATTGCTTCGTGAGCGGGCGGCCGTCATCCCCGAGTGATTTTGTCGGGGATCCAGTTTTTCTGCTTGTTGCAGGTTAAAATAGGCTGAATAGTTACTGATCCTTTAGGAAAGGGTGTGTCAACAGGGGCCTTCTGCCGATCGCATTGGGGGAGCAACCTGGGGGTTTCAGATGGCCCTTTTCAAGGCTGCTGTAAGGCTTTGGGGCTAAGTTATTGATACCACTTTGATGCAAACGAGTGCATTGCTCGCGGGCAATGCGTGGAATTTTGCAGTAAATTGAAGGGTTAGCCCCGTTGCCAAGGGGCAGTCCAAAGACTTATCCATAGGCGCTGTGGGTAATGTTGGCGGGCATTTGCCCCCTTTGGCTTGCCCCAGAAGCCTTCATTTATCATTGGTGCCTGATGGAGATGGTCTGGGCCAGTTCCTACAGACTGTTGATGATCTTTTCGCCAGTCAGCCCGGCGAGCACTTCCATCAACCGCCGCTTGGCCTTGTGTCGGGTGCGGAGTTCCTGTATGAGCGGCTGCCATTCGGCAAGGCGGTTTTCGCGCTGATAAATGGTGAGCATCTTGCGCAGGTAGCTTCCGGCAACGACATAGGCTTTGGGCTTGACCTGGCTGATTTGTCCTTCGGCCAGTTGCCGCAAGAGCTCAAGGGCGGTATCGGGATGACTCTTCTGCACCGCCTCGGCCACGTCAGCATCATAACCTTTTCCATAACGGTAGCTTCGGTGATAGGCCCGGTTCCATGCGATTGCATCATCGTGCCTTTTTTCTTCAAGGGCGATATCGATCAGGGCACCGAGGTTCGGGAATTTTTGGCGGGTCTCGGTCGGCAGCAGTGTCACGGCCTCCGGTGTCGGCAGCGGCCAGGTGGGGGCGGTTTTGCCTGGCAGATCGGGCCGCACGCCGGTTTCAAGCCAGGCCAGAGCGGCCTTGCGCACCTCTGGCCAGACCTTTGTTTTTTCACTGGCCTTCTGCAGGGCCTGATATGAGGCGGTTGAAGGACGCCGGAAAAACTCGAAGGCGCGGTAGGCGGCCACCAGCGAGTCGTTCTTTTCTCTGGCGGCCATCTCCCGGAGCATTTCGAGCAGACTGGAGGCCGTCCCGGGGGCTTCTTCTCGGCATCGACGGATTCCCTCGAGGGCGCTTTGATGAGCCTCATCGGCCTTCCCGGCGGCTTCAAGGGCCTTGACCAGCTTCGGATAACAGAGGGTGACCGGCGCTTCTTTTTTCAGCAAGGCGATGATTTCATCAGGACGCCCCGCTTTTTCGAGGCAATGGCCGATCCAGGATTGGAGATTTTTCCGCAGCCAGCGGTCGTAACTCTTCTCCCCTTGTTTGTCGGCACTTCGTGTTAGACGTTCCTGCAGTCGGTCTGCCACCTGTCCCCAAGTTGTCGCAGGGATATCCTGGTTCTCAAAGGGGTCGGGAAATCCGTCGAGCAGGCCGAAGTTATCCTCCGACTCCATGCCGATGATGAGGAGTATCTGATCCTCGATGGGCAAGGACGATTCGGGGACTGCCTCCCAGATGACCTCCATACATTGACTGATCTCCTCTGTGGTCTCACCCTCATCGTCGGATTCCTCCGCCTGGTTCAATCCCTTGGGCCATAGAAATTCGCCTATCTCGACGACCGCATCGGCGTAGCCTGCTTGCAGAAGCTCGCTCAATTGCTGCCGGATCGGGGAGTAATCGGGAATTTCGCTTTCGTCAGACCAGTGGTTGCTCCACCCAGGTTCGGCGGAAAGGGAGTCTATCCGGGTTTTTATGGCCTCGACCAACTGGTCGATTTTTCCTTCTCGCAGTGTTTTTTGCCGGAGCAGGTCGTCTCCGATTTGGGGAAACTCCCGGTCGGCGGCAAGTATCAATTGGATCATCTCTTCTTTGTCCAGGGCGTCGAGGCTCTTCCGCAGGCGTTTGCTCCGGCTTTTGTCCTGCTTTTTTGCCGCTTTTTCCAGAACCGCAAGCTGGGCCAGCGGGTCGAGCCTGGTTTTTTTCTCGCTTTCAAGAAGCAGCAAACGCTCATCGTCCGGGCCGATTTCGGGGATGGGGGCCTGCTTCTTTAGCGTATCCAAGGCAACGAGGACCAGGGCGACGGCATGCTTGCAGGTCGGACCCCAGTCGTAGGGGCAGGAGCATCGGGCGCTCAGCTCATCCCCTTTGCCGATTGTCACCTGGGTGACATAGGGGGCGCTGCCTTGGACCCGGCCCAACAGGGCGCCGTCGGCGGTCATGCCCAGATCGGAAACATGGCTTCGGTACGATCGGCCGCGTTGGACGATCTCCTCGCCGGCCCAGGTTTTCAGGTCGTTCCAGGTCAGGTCAAAAAATGCAGGGTGAAGCGACTTCATCGGAATCTGGCTCCCCTTGAGAATGATCTATTGTGCGGTTCTCGATTTCTCGGGCATACCTGGAACTTGCGGGATTGATAGCTTGCGGTTTTTGGCTTGGTGGCTACGCATGGAGCCACGAATTGTTTCCAGGTCGATTCTGTCAGCTCTTCAGCATCCGCGTCCTCTGGCGTTTCTCGGCATAATCGAATTGGTGGCTGATTTTCCATATCACGAGCAGTCTAAGCCAACTCGACTTCATGCGACTCAGGGCGATGGCAACTGCGAAAACGGCGCAGAGGATGGCGCCGTTGCCGCCATAATCGAACCTTAGTTCCTGGCGGGTAAAGTTGTAGCCGAACTGGAGCAGGGAGCCGAACAGAATGACATAGATCGTGAGCCGAAGCATCAGGCCCAGAATGATTTTGGGTTTGATCACCCCGGCGGCGGCTTTATTCTGCAGGCGTTTCCAGCGGCCCAGGAGCAGGCCGTGCAAGCAGAAGCTGATCCCCAAGAGGCTTTCCAGGGTCCTGAAGATCAGATACCCCGATATGATTCCCCAGATAAGGGCGATAACAACAATGCCAAAACTCATTCACTTCTCCTCGAAAAGATACTGCCTTACCTTGTTCCTGCAATGATGGCTTGATGGCTGGGGCAAGGCAAAAGCATTGCTGCCAAAACAGGTCCTTTACCCATGGCCCTTTCGGCTATGGCCGCAAGCTTTTAGAAATGTAGCACAGAATGGATTAAGTCAGAAGGGCAGAAAGAAAGCTTCAAAACCGATATTGATCCAAAAAACCACCAGCGTTTCACTCAGCCTCCCCTGCATACGAAGAGGCAAAACCAAAGGGCTTGTCAACAGGAACAAGCGCTGGATCGTAGAGCAGGGAGGTGCTTGTGGGTTTCAGAGGTTTATTTTTCGGCCTGTTGCGGGGCTTTGAGGCTAAGTTATTGAAAATGCACTGATATGAACAATTGCATTGCTCATAGGCAGTGAGTGGAAATGGGCTGTAAATTAAGGGGTTAGCCCGGTTGCCAAGGGGGAGTTCAAAGACTTATCCACAGGCGCTGTGGGTAAGTGCTTCTCCTGCTGTTGGGGGTCGAAAGCTACCCTCCGCTGGTCGCCAGCCCCCACAGGCCCTTCATGATCAAAAAGCTTAAAAATCCGATAAAGACCACAAACCCCACCAGCGTCGCTCCCAGCCCCCAGGCCAGGGCCTGTGAGCTGCGCACGGTTTTTTGGGGCTGATCGATATATTGCTCGAGAAGTTCGACGTTTTTCTGGTTGGCCTTCCAGGCAAAATCGAAGATGTCGCCGAATACCGGTACAGCGCCTACCAGGGCGTCGATGGCGATATTGAGGGCCATTTTCAGCAGCACCGGTTTGGGTGCCCCGAGCCGCGAGGCTTCTGCGAGGATCACGCTTGAGAGGGCGGCGCCGATGGTGTCACCCATCCAGGGGAAAAGCCCGAGAAAGCCGTCGAGGCCGATGCGGTAGTTCAGGCCCGGGATGGGGATCGAGTTGTCGAGCAGCCAGGCGAGTTTTTCGAGGCGCTTGCGGGATCTTTCGCGTTCTTCGGGGAGCATGGGGGTGTTCCTTCCTGGGGATGGCGGAAGCTATTGAATTTGATGGCCTGGTCAAGATCCTGATTGAAACGTGTCACACTGGTCGAGGCTGCCGCCTCTGATGCCGCGTTTGAACCATTCGACCCTTTGGGCCGAGCTGCCGTGGGTAAAGGACTCGGGCGTCACATAGCCTCTGCCCTGGCGCTGCAGCCGGTCATCGCCAATGGCGCTGGCGGCGTTGAGGGCCTCTTCGATATCCCCCTCTTCGAGAATCTGTCGGGTCCGGTGGGCGTGGTGGGCCCAGACGCCTGCCAGGCAGTCGGCCTGCAGCTCCATGAGCACCGAGAGCTTGTTGGCCTCGGTTTGCCCCAGGCGCTGGCGCAAGCCGTGGACCTTTTGGGTGATGCCGAGCAGGGTCTGTACATGATGGCCGATTTCGTGGGCAATGACGTAGGCCTGGGCAAAGTCTCCGGGGGCCTGATGGCGGCTTTTAAGGTCGCGATAGAAACTCAGGTCGATATAGACCTTCTGGTCTCGGGGGCAATAAAAGGGCCCCATGGCGGCTTGGGCCATGCCGCAGGCCGATTCCACGGCGCCTGAGAAGAGCACCAGGTTTGGTTCGCGGTAGGTTTGGCCCCCCTGGCGGAAGAGTTCGTGCCAGGCGTCCTCGGTATCGGCCAGCACTACGGAAACGAAATCCGCCAGGGGATCGGTGGCGCTTGTGGGAGGGGGCATCGAGGAGGTGGGGCTGTCGCCCGTGGAGAAACTGGTCGGTGATTGGGAATCGAGAATCACCCCGGGGTCGATGCCGAAATACAGGGCGGCAAGAACGATGAGGACGGTCCCGACTCCGCCGGCCTTGGTGCGGCGAGACATGGGTCTTCCCCGTCGATCTTCGACATTACTGCTTCTGCGGCCACTTCTCCAGCGCATTGTAAGATCTCCATAGGCCTTTGCCGCTTGTCCGGGTGGCCAAAGGTTACTCTTAAGTGCTAAAGCCGGCTCGATCCTTTCACCGGGCCGATCAGGTTATCCCTCTTTTTTTGCCCTGATGCGTTTGTAGCCCCAGAGCAGCAGAAGGGCCCCTCCCACGGCGAGCAGCAAGCTGCCGAAATTAAAACCGCTGACGCTTCCGAGGCCGAAAGCTGAGCCGATGAATCCTCCGACAAAGGCTCCGGCTATACCGAGCAGAATCGTGACAAAAATACCCCCGGGGTCCTTGCCCGGCATGATCCATTTGGCCAGGGCGCCAACGATGAGTCCGAGAACGATCCACGATAGAATGCCCATGTTTTTTCTCCCTGCTTTGAGTTTTAACGGGTGGTGCCTGAAAACAGGCCGTGATTAAACAACTAAACCCAAATCCTCGCTTGTCAAGGGGGGGAGGGCAGGGCTGGGTGAGAAAGTACGCCTTTTCATTTTAGGATTGTGCTACAATGCGGGTTTTGAAAGAGAAATCCTTACCGGAAAGATAAGTACAGATGACGATTGAGTGGTACCCGGGGCACATGGCCAAGGCCCGGCGGCAGATTTCAGAGGTGGTTCCGAATATCGATGTGTTTATCGAGGTCCTCGACGCCCGGCTGCCAGCTTCAAGCGCCAACCCCCTGTTGGAGGAGCTGCGCCGCAACAAGCCCTGTATCAAGGTTTTAAACAAGAACGACCTGGCCGACCCCGAGGTGACCAAGGCCTGGGTGCGCCATTTCGACAAGCAGAACGGGGTTCGCGCCCTGCCCCTGGAGGCCAAACAGCGCATAGAGGTCGGGCAACTGCCTAAGCTCTGCCGGCGTCTGGCGCCTAACCGGGGCAAGCCCGGCCGACCCCTGCGCGCCATGGTCATCGGCATCCCCAACGTCGGCAAGTCGACCCTGATCAACACCCTGGCGGGGAAGCGCATGGCCCGGGTTGGGGACAAGCCCGCCATCACCACCTGCCCCCAGCAGATCGACCTGCGCAACGGGATTCTGCTCTCCGATACCCCGGGGCTGCTCTGGCCCGTGCTCAGCGACCAGACCGGGGCATACCGGTTGGCCACCAGCGGCGCCATCGGTGACGGCGCTATGGACTTTACCGATGTGGCTATGTATGCCGCCGACTTTATGATCCAGCGCTACCCTCAGCAGGTCAAGGCCCGCTACAAACTCGCCGAGCTGACCC
>CALZIZ010000196.1:0-2060 GCA_945787465.1 uncultured Desulfuromonadales bacterium | reverse complement strand
GACCTGCATCGGGCCGCAGAGCTTTTTTTGCGCGAGTTGCGCGGCGGCAAGCTCGGCAGGGTGAGCCTCGAAGCCCCCGGAGATACTGAGACTGAGGGCGAGGTCGGCAGCGATGCGCCCGAAGAAGTTTAACTGCCGCTGCTGCGGGCACTGCTGCCTGAAGCTTGTCGATGCCTATCGGGGCTGCGTCAGTGACGCCGACCTCGAGCGCTGGCGCAGGCAGAGCCGCACCGACCTTCTGGCCTGGGTCGAGACCCTCGATCTGGGGCGGGGCAACCTGCTGCATTCGGCCTGGGTCGACCCGGAGACAGGGGATGACGTCGACAGGTGTCCCTGGCTGCTCGATATGCTCGGCGGCAAAGGCCACCTCTGCGGTATCGAAGACGTTAAGCCCGACCATTGCCGCAGCTATCCTGAACATCAAAAGCATGCCGAGGATACCGGTTGCCCTGGTTTTGCTGCGGCTTCGGATGAAATCACCAATCCAAAACGCCTTTCAAAACAATAAACAAGGTTCTTTTTGAAAAGCGTTTAAAGCCACCATAATTTAGCCACCAAGGCACCAAGGACAGCGAGAAACATATTTGCCTGCCGTTCATGCTGAGCCTGTCGAAGCATTGGTTCAGCAGACTCTTCCAGGGCCTTCGACAGGCTCAGGCCGAACGGAGTGGATCCAGCCCCACCACTGAAAACACCAGACAAGGCACCAAGCCACCAAGAAGAGCGAAAAACCTTTTTCCTGCCGTTCATGCTGGGCTTACCCCACCACGGAAAACACCATACAAGTCACAAAGACACCAAGCTAGGCCAAATCTTAGAATTTGAGGGTTGTCCTTGGTGCCTTGGTGCCTTGGTGGCAAAGAATCTTATGGTTTCGATTGACAACAGTCAGTCTTCATACGGACTCCAGGGTTGCCACATGGCCGGGAGTTGCGAAAAAAGGAAAATTCGTGAATAAAGATCTATACGTAAGAAACATCTCTTTCGATGCCACGGAAGAGGATCTGAAGAAACTTTTCGCTGTGGCCGGAAAGGTGAAATCCGTCCACCTGGTCACCGATCCCAAGACGGGGCAGCTAAGGGGGAGCGGGTTCGTCAAAATGGCCACTGAACAGGACGCTAAGGAAGCGCTCGAGATCCTCGACGGTGCCCTGTTGATCAACCGTGTTATCGAGGTCAGCGAAGCTCTCCCGCAAAAACCGAAGGAGCACAATCCCCGCAGAGGCCGCAGGTAGCTGAGGCTCCAATACAAACAGAATAGAAAAGGGCGACCAATTGGTCGCCCTTTTCTTTTGCTTTCCATTGACATAGAGGGTTTGCTTGACATAATTAAGAAAAAATCATCCGAGCGGTGGAGCTATGTAAGCTGAGGTTGTTCCCGGGGAAAGAACTTCCTGGTCGAGGTTGAAATGGCACAGGTCACGCCGAAAATAATGTCTCATTCCATGGTGATAAGTGCCTTTGCGGTCCTTCTCTTATGGGGGCTTTGCGTTTGCGCCTCTGCAGCAGGGCCTCAGGGGCAAACCCTCGAAGAGAAGCTGACTGGCGGCGGCAAAACCCTGACCACCGTGACCGCCCTCAATCACGCCCGCCAATACCTGGC
Organism: uncultured Desulfuromonadales bacterium; assembly: GCA_945787465.1. Lineage (GTDB taxonomy): Bacteria > Desulfobacterota > Desulfuromonadia > Desulfuromonadales > Trichloromonadaceae > CALZIZ01. The sequence goes on along the minus strand of CALZIZ010000196.1, from coordinate 457 downwards.
CGAGGTTTTTCCTGGGCAGACCTGCCGCATTTTTTCAGGCTCGACCCTGCATCGTCTTTCTCCAGACGACGTCGACCCTGTTCAGGTGCAATACAGGCCTTCTCTGGTCTTTCTCTCAACGGGAAAGGAAAATCGGGGAGAGCTGATGAACGTCTGGTTGGACTTTCGTACCCCCGGTCGACCGGCCGGATTCTGCCCCGCCGGAACCCGGTTTACTATCGACAGCAGAACGCTTGGCCTTTGGGAGAGTTCCAGGGGGCAGCTCGTGCTCTACGAGCGGAGGAGTCCCGACGGGCTGGCAGCAAAGGCCTGGGTGCTGCGGGATAAGCTGGCTGATATAGGGGGGGACTGACATGGCATTGCGCTCGGCATACCTGTCGGTTGTTCTGCTGGCTCTGGTGCTCTTGGTCGCCAGTGCCGGCGCCGGGTACGACCATGGGCCCTATGCCGGAAGCGC
>CALZIZ010000195.1 GCA_945787465.1 uncultured Desulfuromonadales bacterium | reverse complement strand
CTTTCAACTATTGCCTACGTCAGTGCCATCGTGGTGGGCGTCAGCCAGATCGAGGCCGGTTACCTGACCATGGGCGGCCTGATTGCCTGCAGTATTCTGGGCGGCCGCGTCATTGCGCCCATAGCCCAGAGCATCCATTACCTGGCCCAGTGGCAGAGCGTCTCGCAGGCTTTGCAGATGGTCAACCAGGTGCTGATGCTGAATACCGAGCGCCAAAACGACCAGACCCTGCTGGTGCCAGATGCGCCCCCGGAAAGCCTCGAGCTGCAGGGGGCGCGGTTTTCTTATCCCAACTCCCCCGTGCTGCAGCTGAACATCCCGAAACTGAGCTTTGCGGCCGGAGATCGGGTGGCGATTCTCGGCCCCATCGGGTCGGGCAAGTCGACCCTGCTCAAGGTGCTGGGCGGGATCTATAAGCCGGGCGAAGGACGGGTGCGGCTGGGGCATGCCGACCTTTGGGAAGTCGACCCCAATATCGTAGCCGACCAAATCGGCTACCTGCCGCAGACGGTTCACCTGTTCAAGGGGACTCTTCGCAGCAACCTGACCTTGTCCGGGGCCACCAGCGACAGCGACCTGCTGAAGATCACCCACGAGCTGGGCATCGATCGCATCGCCGCCGACAACCCGCGCAGCATGGACCTTGAGATCAGCGAGGGGGGCGAGGGGCTCTCCGGAGGCCAACGCCAGCTGGTTGGCCTGGGCCGGCTTTTTCTGGCCAAACCGAAGGTCTGGCTGCTGGATGAGCCGTCGTCGTCATTAGACAATGAATCGGAAGCGCAGGTTTTCAAGGCTCTGCAAGAGCACGTCAAACCGGACGATATCGTGCTGATTGCGACCCATCGGCCGATGCAGGCGGCGAAGCTGGCCAACCGGATGATCATCATGGAGCAAGGCGAATTGGTGGCTGACGGCTCCCCGGAGTCGATTATTGCCAGAATTAAAGCCGGGCAAAGACCCCAGAACCCGACCCTGGTCGCCCAGAATGCTCTTCGGGGCCCCCAGGCTTTGGTCATGAACGGCGAGAGAAAGGGACCGGTCAATGTTATCTAGCAGCCTGGGGCCCGAGGGCTTTAACGGCCATGAATTAACGCGCCTCGAAAAATTCCATCATTACCGCTTCTCCTGGGCGCTGAGGCTCCTTTTTCTGGGGCTGGTGGCCTTTATTGTCTGGGCCTGGTCATTTACGATCGATGAAGTGGCGCGCGCCCAGGGAGAAGTCATTGCCAGCAGCCGGGTGCAGATTATCCAGGCGGTCGATGGTGGTGTGCTGCTCGAACTCGATGTCAAAGAAGGTGACAGGGTCGAGGCAGGGCAAATCCTTGCCCGTCTGGATCAGACCAGAATCGGGGCGGCGGTGCTGGAGATCGAAGCGCGGCTGTCCGCCCTGAAGGCCAAAGCGATTCGTCTAAAGGCCGAAGTGACAAAGGCTAAGGCTCTGTCTTTTCCCAAAGAGGTGCTGAACTTTCCGGAAATCGCACAGGTTGAAAAAGCCCTTTTCAAGCAGCGGCGAGCTGGCTTGTCTGAAGAGCTTCGGACTCTCGAAGTTGCCGTTCGACTTGCCAAAGAAGAGGCTGAACTGGTGCAGAACCTCTCCCGCTCAGGCGACGTCAATCGTTCGGAAGTAATTCGTGCCGAACGTGCGTCCAATGACGCCGAAGCCAAACTGATCAACCGGAAAAACAAGTTCATGGAAGAGGCCCGCAATGAGTTGACCGGTGTCGAGGACAAAATCGCCCAGAATGAGCAGATTCTGACCCAGCGCAAGCAACAGTTAAGCGACAGTGTCTTTAGGGCCTCAGTCCCCGGAATCGTCAAGAATATCCGTGTGACCACCGTTGGAGGGGTGCTGCGGGCCGGTGAAGAGCTGATGCAGATCATTCCGATCAATGACCAGCTCATCGTTGAATCGAAGGTCCGCCCCGCAGACATTGCCCAGGTTCGAAGCGGCCTGCAAGCGACCATCCGCTTTGACCCCTTCGATTACACCATTTTCGGCGGCGTTGGGGGTGAGGTCGTCTATGTCAGTGCAGACACCCTGAAAGAGAAAACGGCAAGGGGAGAAGAAATCTATTACCGCGTGCACGTCGCAACAGACACCAACCCAGTGCTGACGACAACCGGCAGGCAGATCGATATTTTGCCGGGAATGACGGCTCAGCTCGATATCAGAACAGGCGAACGGACCCTGATGGATTTTCTGCTGAAGCCATTGCGAAAAACCCTGGCCGAATCCTTCGGGGAAAGATGATTCAGCAAAAAGCATTTGCCCCAAAGGCGCAGAGGCACAGAGCGTTGAGAGGTCTACAAGCAAAAACAGGGCTTATTCAGTGTCTCTGCGATTTGAGGCAGCGAAGCGAGCGGATGGCAAATATAAATTCCGCTTACTGCCAAACAAGAACATCGAAACAAAAGAGCTCATCATGTCTCTGACCCACCTGCAACACTTGGAAGCGGAGAGTATTCATATTCTGCGCGAAGTCGTGGCGGAATTTGAAAACCCGGTCATGCTTTATTCGATCGGGAAGGATTCTTCTGTCATGCTGCATCTGGCTCGCAAGGCTTTTTATCCAGCCCGGCTCCCCTTTGCGCTGCTGCATATCGATACGACCTGGAAGTTTCGCGAAATGATCAGGTTTCGTGATCGCATGGCCCGCGAGTACGGTTTCGAACTTCTGGTCTATACCAACCAGGATGGGGTGGAAAAGGGGATTACCCCCTTCAGCCACGGCTCGGCCCGTTATACCGATGAGATGAAGACCGAAGGGCTGAAACAGGCCCTTGAACTCTACAAATTTGACGCAGCTTTTGGAAGACCGAAGGGCTGAAACAGGCCCTTGAACTCTAAAAATTTGACGCAGCTATTGGCGGAGCGCGCCGCGATGAAGAAAAAACCCGTGCAAAAGAACGCATCATATCGTTCAGAACGCATACCCATCGATGGGACCCGAAAAACCAGCGTCCCGAACTCTGGAACATCTACAACTCCAGGGTGAATCAGGGCGAGAGCATTCGTGTCTTTCCGCTGTCCAACTGGACAGAACTCGATATCTGGCAGTACATCCACCGCGAAGATATCCCCATCGTCCCGCTCTACTTCGCCCAAAGACGCCCTGTGGTCGAGCGAGACGGCATGCTGATTCTGGCCGATGATGATCGCCTTCGGCTTCTCCCCGGTGAAAAGACCGAAATGAAATCGGTTCGATTTCGCACCCTGGGTTGCTATCCATTGACAGGGGCTGTGGAGTCGACTGCGACAACCCTTCCCGAGATCACTCAGGAGATGCTGCTGACCAGAACCAGCGAAAGGCAAGGCCGCTTGATCGATCACGATCAGGCAGGCTCTATGGAGAAGAAGAAGCAGGAGGGGTATTTCTGATGGCACATCAATCGGCCCTGATCGCTGAAGATATCCACTATTACCTGCAAACGCAGCAAGAGAAGGATCTGCTGCGCTTTATGACCTGCGGCAGTGTCGATGACGGCAAAAGTACTCTGATTGGTCGTTTACTTTGGGATTCCAAGTTGATCTTCGAAGATCAGCTCGCAGCACTTGAAGCAGACAGTAAGAGAATTGGAACCCAGGGAGAAGATATCGATTACGCATTGCTGCTCGATGGTTTGCAGGCTGAGCGGGAACAAGGCATCACTATTGATGTTGCCTATCGATTCTTTTCGACCGATAAGCGTAAGTTCATTGTTGCTGACACTCCCGGTCATGAGCAGTACACCCGAAATATGGTCACCGGCGCTTCTACCGCCTCGGTTGCCGTGATCCTGGTCGATGCCCGCAAGGGTGTATTGCCGCAAACCAGGCGCCACAGCTACCTGGCCTCTCTGGTCGGTATCCGCCACGTCGTTCTGGCGATCAACAAGATGGATCTGGCTGGGTACTCTGCAGATGTGTTCGAAAGGATCAAAGAGGAGTATGAATCATTTGCCTCGCAGCTGGCGTTCGAGACGATAACCGCCATCCCCGTTTCAGCCCTGCACGGGGAGAATATCGTCACGCCGAGCCTGCACATGCCTTGGTATCAGGGACCAACGCTTATGGCATATCTTGAAACGGTCGAGGTGACAGAGAGGCTCCTTGAAAAACCGTTTCGCATGCCCGTGCAATGGGTCAACCGGCCAAACCTTAATTTCCGCGGCTTTTGCGGAACGGTTGTCTCGGGGAAGATCAGGGCGGGCGAAGAGATCGCCGCGCCGGCCTCGGGGCAGGTCAGCAAGGTGGCACGCATTGTGACCATGGATGGCGACCTGGGTGAGGCCGTGGCCGGACAGTCGATCACCCTGACCCTCGAAAACGAAATCGATATCAGCCGAGGCGACCTGCTCTGTGCTGCTGACTCAAGGCCATCGTTTGCCGATCAGTTCAAGGCCTCGGTCGTCTGGATGCACGAACAGCCCCTGCTGCCGGGTCGAGGCTACCTGCTCAAGGCAGGGGCCGCCACTGTCTCGGCCCAGATCACCGACCTGAGGCACAAGATCAACATCAATACCCTTGAGCTGCAGCCAGGCAAAACCCTGCAGCTCAATGAAATCGGCGTATGCAACATCTCGACCGACAGGCCCATCTGTTTTGATCCCTACCGGGAAAACCGCGGGACAGGCAGCTTTATCCTCATCGATCGGACGACCAATGCAACAGTGGCGGTGGGGATGATTGACTTTGCCCTGCGACGGGCGACCAATATCCACTGGCAGTCGCTCGATGTCCAAAAACAGAGCCGGGCTGAAATCAAAAAACAAAAAGCGCAGATCCTCTGGTTTACGGGTCTGTCCGGCTCGGGCAAGTCGACCATCGCCAATTTGGTCGAGAGGAAACTCCACTCGCTCGGCAAACATACCTATGTGCTTGACGGAGACAACCTGAGGCATGGCCTGAACAGGGATCTCGGCTTCACCGACGCCGACCGCGTCGAAAATATTCGCCGAGTCGCCGAGGTGGCCAAGCTGTTTGTCGATGCGGGGATCATTGTTCTGGCATCGTTTATCTCTCCTTTCAAAAGTGAGCGGGCCATGGCGCGAGAGCTACTGGCAGAAGGAGAGTTCCGGGAAATTTATGTCGACACCCCACTGGAAGTCTGCGAGGAGCGCGACCCGAAAGGCTTGTACAAAAAGGCGCGCAGTGGCCAATTGAAAAACTTTACAGGCATCGACTCGGCCTATGAAATCCCGGACAATCCGAACTTTGTCGCAAAGGCCGCAGAGATCCCTGCAGAGGAGCTGGCAGAAGAGATTGTCCAAAAGCTGCTCGAGGACGATTTGGCTGGCTGATTTCACCGGTCAAGTCAACAACCAGCGGAGTGATTCAGAAGCACAATCATCCGTGACAAAATACCAATTACCTGCCGTTGCGAAGTGCCCCTACTGCAGCATCATGGTCTGCGTATAGGCCAGAAACCCGGCAACGAGCACTGCGAGGACCAATAGGATAAACACAACCTTTTTCGACATCTTTTCTCCTCTTCTCAGTGCCATATTCCCTATTCGTTATCGGCACTATAGCCATCGGGAGCAATGGCACCCAGCTCTTCCTGAATCCGCACCATCGCCAACCTCACCAGCTCACAAAACGTCAACATCGCCCCGCTGCCAAAAGACACAAGGGTCTCAGGGTCAGGCCTGAAAGACTATAACTAGCTGTTTCTGGAACGGTTCGCAGGGAATGATTTGTTTTAAGCCCTGCCCTTGCTGAGTGATCCCTTTGCCGGCAGAACAATCGAAGCACCGCCGCATTAATTTAACCCGTGTGAACGAAGTTCGCCGGGGCTTTTTGCCCTCTGATCATTCGAAGCGGAGTTCTTGTTATTTTGCAAACCCGGTCCTAAGAGTCACCATCCTCAGGCAAAAGAATTGCCCCGCAGGGGGAAGCCATTTTTTGCTTACTTTTTGTTTGGCGCCTGGACAAAAAGTAAGGCGTCCGGCGGGACGCGACCCGCCGGTGTTAAGATTTATTGTTTTGGTTCTAGGAGGCTGTCGGGCTTAACATGAACCTACTGCGAAACCGGCTGATCGGCCCAGATTCTCGACAATTTTCGACAAATAGCCCTGCTATTCGCTCTCAAATTCTCGAAGATCTGGTCTCGAACATCCAATTTCTCGTTTCGGTCCGTCAAGTCCGACAGCCTCCTAGTTTTCTGCAGGCCAGACATGGCTTGCCCATGCACTACAACACCTGGGAACTGATCGCCCAGGACGCCCAAGCCTTTATCCGCTCCCTGCCGGAGAGCTGCAAGGGCATCTCTTTGTCGGTCAGCGAAACCTTTATCCTCGACTAACGCCTTGGCCAATCATCACTTTCATGCAATTATCGCAGGCAACAGCCTCGCCGCAAGGGTCGCCTCGGTTATGCTTGCCAAGGGCGGCTGCCGGGTCTTGTTATTCAGCCGACCCAACAGCCCCCGGCAAAGCTGGTTCAGCTCGTCCCTGCACCTCGAGCGCCTCCTTGAAAACCTGGGGGGGCGCTCCTGCTTTGCCGCCCCTGATAGATTTCAGGTCCTGACCGCAGAGAGCCGCCTTGAAATTCACGGGTCCCTGCCTTTTGCCGAAGAGCTTCGACGCGAGCACCCCGCCGAATCCCAGCAACTGACCGCCCTGTTTTCCCGCCTGGAAACCTTAGGCCAGCAACTGGAGGAAACCCTCTGGGAAGGCGGAGGGCTGCCACTTTGGGGCCTAAAAGGCAGGTTCCGCTTCAGACTCCAGTGTCTGGCCAATCGGCTATCCTGGAAAGGCCTGACCCGGCCGCTTAAAAATCTGATAGAAGAATATGCCCTGACAGAGGCTGGGGCAACCCTTCGCACCCTGTTTGAGGGGCTGTCTTTAACTCCCCTGGAACAGCTCTCGGTCGCCGAAGCTGCATTGCTTTGGAGCTCTGCCATCCGGGCAGATGGAGTTAATCTCGACGAATTTGAGGAGCTGCTGGACCGACGGTTCGAGCAGTTTCACGGGCGGCAGGAACTGCTCTCCTCGATCGAGGCGTTTAATGTTGAAGGCGCCGCCTCACCGTCGGTAACACTGAAAAAGGCCGGCAGCTGCTCGGCTGATTATTTCATTTTTGGCCACCCCGAAGCCCTTACCCTGCTGCCTGATTCATTGGCCAAGGGTGTAGCCACAGCGCCGGGAAGCCGCAAAGCGGCAACAACCACGGACCTCCAGGGGATGCGACCTCAATTGCTTGCCCCCAGGGCAATCCTGGAGGCCCCCCACCCGCTTCGACTTCAAATCGATAAAAACAAGGGCCTCGTCGAGTACGCGGGAACCAATTTTCAAACCGGCGACGGGTTGAAAGACCTCAGGAGGTTGCTGCATACCGCCCTACCCTTTGGCGATTACCGGCTGAATGAAGCAAAACAAGCCCCGTTAACGCTCCCCCCCCTGGAGACCGAAAAAAAGATAAAATCGGGAAGTTTTCCAGGGATGCTCAGTTCTGTCCGCTGTGGCAACAGGCTTTTCCTTTGCCACGGAGGCAGCATTCTGCCCACACTGGCCACAACCGGTGAATTGATGACAGGGGTCACCATAGCCAAGCATCTTTTAAACCGGATTAAAGTCTAGTGGCCTGTTTGGTTAATCGACGCGATTAACCGTACAGGCCACTATAATTCGGGGCCGCGCCCCTGGTCAGAAAACAGTTGCAATCGCCCATAAACCGTGCTAGAAATCTACGTTCTATTCTTCGAGGAGGTCACTGATCATGGCTAAAGTTTGTGAAATTTGCGGAAAAAAACCTACGACTGGCAACAACGTCAGTCATGCACATAACAAAACCCGTAAAGTCTGGTACCCCAACCTGCAGAAGGTCAAGGCGGTCCAGAACGGGACGGTTCGCTCCGTCAAAGTGTGCACCCGCTGCATCCGTGCTGGGGCTGTTACCAAGGCGATCTAAGCGCCTTTCCAGCCTATCACCACAAACAAAGAAGGGGCGGCCAACATGGCCGCCCCTTCTTTGTTTGTGGTTAAATATTAGTTGCCTAACGACTGCCGCAATAGGCAACCCATTCGATCTCGATGGCAACCCCCTTGGGCAACGCCGCCACCTGCACAGTCGCCCGGGCCGGGGGCACGCCTTTGAAATGCCGGCCGTAAATATCGTTGACAACCCCGAAATCACCGAGGTCGGTCAAAAATATGGTCGTCTTCACCACCTGATCGAAATCCAGCCCGGCGCCCTTCAGAGCACCCTGCATATTGGCCATAACCCTTTCGGCCTGGGCCTCAATCGTTCCGGCGACAACCTCTCCCGTTGCCGGGTCCAAGGGAATCTGCCCGCTGAAAAAAACATAATCACCTGCCCGCACCCCCTGGGAATAAGGGCCGATGGCCCCAGGCGCCAGGGTCGTTTCTATTTTCTCAATGGCCATTCTAAACTCCCTTCCTTAAAAAACGTGACGCGTGACAAGTGACGTGTAACGAGTATAAAAGCAAATACCGAAACCTATCCATTCTCCAGATGCAAGGTTCACACTTGTCACCCGTCACTCGTCACCCGTCACGGCCCCTCAATTCCGCTTACGCTCCACCCGGTAGACGCCCTTGAGCTTACGAATGGCTGCAAGGACCCGGTTCAGGTGGTCGAGATCCTGCACGTCCACCTCAAAGGTGTTGACTCCTCTCTGATCCGGGGTTGACTGCACAAAGGCGCTGACGATGTTGGCCTCGCAGGTGCTGATGGCCCCGCTGATACCGGTGAGCATCCCCTTCTGATCGGCGCAGTAGACACAAATCTTAACAGGTCGACTGGCCTTTTTCTTCATATCCCAATCGACATCGATACGCCGTTCGGAATCTTCGGCCAGCACGTGCCGACAATCGACAGTGTGTATGGTCACTCCACGACCTCGGGTGATAAAACCGATAATGGGGTCTCCGGGCAAGGGACTGCAGCACTTGGCAAAGCGCACCAGGATATCTTCAAGCCCCTGAATCTTGATGGCACTTGTGGGCTTCTTGCGAATTTTCTGAAGAACCTTGCCGATACGACCGGGCTTGGCACGTTCTGCCCTGAGCTGCTCCTGAGGAACGACACGGCTCACCACCTGCCCCGCCGAGACCTTGCCATACCCAAGGGCGGCGAGCAGGTCCTCCGGGTTCTTGAACCCCAACTCATCGGTGGCATCGGCAAAGTCGGAGCAATTCCTTGCCCAGCTCAACGCTCTTTTCGCGCTGCTGGGTCTTGATCCATTGGCGGATCTTGTTACGCGCCTTGGAGGTGCGCACAAATTGCAGCCAGTCCTTGCTTGGAGTCTGGCTGGGCGCGGTCATAACCTCGACGATATCGCCATTGTTGAGCTTGGTTTTCAGCGGTACCAGCTTGCCGTTGATCTTACCCCCGACGCAACGATGACCGATATCGGTATGCACGCTGTAAGCAAAATCGATCGGCGTAGACCCCCTGGGCAGCTCCTTGACATCCCCGGCGGGAGTAAATACATAAACCTCCTCGGGAAACAGATCAACCTTGACCGAGTCCATGAACTCGCGGGAATCCTTGAGCTCCTGCTGCCATTCGAGCATCTGGCGCAACCAGCCGAAGCGCTTTTCGTCCTTACCGGGACCCCCGCCAGCCGCCTTGCCTTCCTTGTACTTCCAGTGAGCGGCGATCCCCTCCTCGGCGACCCGATGCATATCCTCGGTGCGGATCTGAACCTCCATCCGCTCGCCGTAAGGGCCCATGACCGTGGTGTGCAGCGACTGGTACATGTTGGCCTTGGGCATGGCGATGTAGTCTTTGAACCGTCCGGGAATCGGCTTCCAGGCCGCATGAATAACCCCAAGAGCACCGTAACATTCGCGAACATTCGCTACGATAATGCGAAATGCGATCAGGTCATAGATCTGCTCAAAGTCGATCCCCTGCCGGTCCATTTTGCGATAAACCGAAAACAGGTGTTTGAAGCGGCCGGAGACCTGCCCCTCGATGCCCTGTTCATTCAGCTTGTCCTCGATGGTCTTCTTGACCTCACCGATATAGTTTTTGCGTTCTTCCTTGCGAACGGTAACCCGCGTCGATAAATCCTGATAAATCTCCGGCTCCAGGTAACGCAGGGAGAGATCTTCAAGTTCGCTCTTGATCCAGCTGATGCCCATGCGGTTGGCCAGAGGAGCATAGATATCCAGGGTCTCCTGGGCAATCTTGCAGCGACGCTCCTCGGCAAGGTGGTCCAGGGTGCGCATGTTATGCAACCGGTCGGCGAGCTTGATGAGAATAACGCGTATATCCCGGGCCATGGCCAGAAGCATCTTGCGAAAGCTCTCGGCCTGCCGCTCTTCGCGGGTCCGGAAGGTCATTTTGCCGATCTTGGTGACGCCATCGGCCAGCGCGGCCACTTCGTCGCCGAAAATGGTGCGAACCTCATCAAGGGTGGTCAGGGTATCTTCAATGGTGTCGTGAAGAATGCCGGTCACCACAGTCGCTACATCCATCCTGAGCTGAGCAAGGATAAACGCAACCTCCATGGGATGAGTCAGGTAGGGCTCTCCTGAGAGGCGAACCTGCCCCTGATGAACCTTGGCGCTGAAAACGTAGGCCTTGCGCACCGCATCAAGGTCTGCGTCGGGGTCATAAACGAGGATTTTTTCGAGGATATCGTCTAAACGGACCATGGGACTCTACTCAACCCGGGAAAAAAAAGTGATGTCGGAGAATGGGCCGCCGACATACGTGTAGAGCCTGCAGCATTGGGAAAGGACGCGAAGAAGGCAGGCACCCCGCGGGGTGCCTGCCTCAATGGGGATCAGGATCTGGACTTCTTCCTGGTCGGAATTTCATACTCGACTTTCCCGGCGGCAATCTCCCGCAAGGAAAGGACGATTTTCTTGTTGGCTGCCTTGTTCTCGATCAGAGGCTGGGAACCTTTGTATATCTGCTTGGCCCGCTTGGCAGCGACCATCACCAGGAGAAATCGGTTAGGGATCTGGCCTAGGCAGTCCTCGACGGTAATTCTTGCCATGAGTCACGCTCCTGTATCTTCAGTATTCGGCACAAGGCCGGAGAATCAAATGTTAAAAAACCTTCAGTCCGGTCTGAGTTCAAACTCCTCGGGCAACCCGACCAAGACCCTCCTGGTCCTGCAACCCTCGGCAGTAATGATCGATTTGAGCTGTTCCAGCGCGTGCGAGAAGTCGTCATTGACAACCAGGTAATCATACCAGCTGGCCTGCTGGATTTCGCCTCTTGCATTGCCGATGCGCCGCTCGATCACCTCGGGTGCATCGGTATTTCGGCCTTCAAGCCGCTGCCGCAATTCTTTAAAGTTCGGGGGAAGAATAAAGATAAAGACCCCCTCCGAATAGTTGCGTTTAAGCTGGTCGGCGCCCTGGCAGTCAATGTCCAAGAGGATATCTTCGCCGGCGCTGCGGGCCCGATCCAGCGTCTCGATGGCGGTGCCATACCGGTTACCGTGAACCTCGGCCCACTCGGCAAAGGCACCCTGTTCGACCATTTTGGCGAAGCGTTCCTGAGAGACAAAATGGTAGTCAACCCCATCAATTTCGCCAACTCGCTTCTGGCGCGTAGTGTAGGAGACAGAATGCCGCAGCCCCGGAAATAAGTCAATAATTTCCTTACACAGCGAGGTCTTGCCGGCCCCCGAGGGTGCGGAAATGACGAAAAGAATACCTTCACG
>CALZIZ010000194.1 GCA_945787465.1 uncultured Desulfuromonadales bacterium | reverse complement strand
TCGGCCTGGCTGGCAAGCTCCTGGGCGGCAGCGGCGCCTTCTTCAGAGTTCGCGGTATTCTGCTGGATGGTATCGTCGATCTCGGCCAGCCCCTGGTTAATCTGGGTGATGCCCAGAGACTGCTCCTGGCTTGCTGTGGCGATATTTGCCACCAGGTCCGAAACTCCGGTGATCCCCGAGACGATCTCGCCCAGCGCCAGGGCGGTGCTGTCGGCAATGGCCGCTCCGTTTTCGGTCTTTTTCACCGAACCTTCGATCAGTTCGGCGGTCTCCCGGGCGGCGTTGGCGCTGCGGGCCGCCAGGTTGCGGACCTCTTCGGCGACCACTGCGAAGCCCTTGCCGTGCTGGCCGGCCCTGGCCGCCTCGACAGCGGCGTTCAGAGCCAGCAGGTTGGTCTGAAAAGCGATCTCGTCAATGGTCTTGATGATGCGCGAGATACTCTGGCTCGATGTGTTGATCTCGGCCATCGCCTCGACCATCTGCTGCATCTGCCTGTTGCCCCGTTCGGCAGCAGTGCGCGCTTCGCTGGAAAGTTTGTTGGCCTCGGAGGCGTGATCTGCATTGAACTTGGTCTGGGATGAGAGCTGGTTCACCGAAGCGGAAATCTCCTCAAGCGAAGCGGCTGATCTGGTCGCCCCCTCGGCCTGGGACTGGCTGCTCGAGGCAACCTGGGCACTGCCGGAGGAGATCTGCTCGGCGGCAGTCTGCACCTGGCCGATGATCTGCTGCAGGCTCTCCAGCATCGCCTGAAGCGCCCGGCCCAGAGAGTCGTTGGCCGAGGCGAGTTCGACTTCGCGGGTCAGGTCACCGCTGGCGATGGCCAGAGCCAGCTCCTCGCGGTCCTTGAGGTGGTTGGCCAGGGCGGTGACAATGGAACCGAGCTCCTGCATCTCGGCTTTAGCTCCGTACAGGTCGCAGGTCCGGCAATCCTCACCCTTTTGGGCCCGGGGGCAGCCCTTGATCACCGCCATCGACCCGCTGGTGACCCAGCAGTGATCGAGCTTTGCGTAGCTGGCGCAGTCCTCTTTACCGCAGTTCTTGATGCTCGAACAGTTGACCGCCTTGCCCATCGGCAGATGTTCGCTGGTGTCGCCCAAGGCGATTTTTTCGATGGAAACCACCGAGCGCCGCAGAGGCCCGGTGATACCGCGGGCGATGAAGATACCAAAGACCATGGCCAGAATCGCCCCTGCGATAACCGAAATCGTTGAGATAAGCTTGCTCTGCCGGGCCTGCCCCTTAGCCAGGGCGCTGGCTTGCTCGGCCAGCCGGTGGTTGAGATCGCTCAGCTTGTCCGCCAGCCCCATGGCGGTCTGAAGGGCTTGAAGTTCGGAGCCGAAGGCGATCTGCCGGGCGGTGTCAAGCCGCTGGATGTCTTCGTTGACGTAGCTCAGGGCATGATCGAAGAGGGCCTCGATTTTACTCAGGGTCGGCAGAACCGATCCGTAAAAGAGCGCCCTGGCCTCATCCTGCCGCTGACTGCCGAGGAGCTGGTTGATCTGCTCGCCGAAGCCGTGGAGTCTGGCGTGAGGGCTTTTGAAGCCGGCAAGAATCCCGGCAAACGCCTGATCGTCGGTGTCGTAGCCGGCAAGCCACTTGCCCAGCCCGCAGAGGGTGTTGTCGAGCTGTCCGGTAAAGCGCGTCCCCTCAGCTGCAGACTCGTCAAGGCTGTTGACCCAGCGCACATGATCGAGCAGCCTTGCCACCAGGAGCGCCTCGAGGGTCTCCACATCGTCGAGACGAACCTGGGAAACCAGGTCGACGAGGTTGCGATGCTCGCCTCGCCATTGCTGCAGAGCCTGCTCGAACTTCACCACCAGCGCCGCCTCTTCGTCACTTTTGGGTAAAGGTTCATAAAGGGAAAAATTACGGTCAAACAACCCCCAGTGCTCTTCAAGGTCGCTGATCTGTTTCGCCCTTTCGACCTGGCTCAGGCTCGAGATCAACAGGGTGCGCTCGCTGGCCTTGATGTCGTTCATCGCCTCCATCATCAAACCCAGGCTATGCACCGAAGGCAGGCGCACATCGGCCGCCTCGACCAAACTTTTTTCAGTGCTACTGATACCGTACCAGCCAATACCTCCGACCAGGACGCAGACCAGCGCCACAATGGCAAAGGCACCGACCAGTTTAGTTAAAATTTTCATTCACACTCCTCCTCAGCTCCTGGCAGGCCCCTTCTCGCAAAAAAATAGCTCTGGAGCGGGGATTTTGACTCGCTTTATTGGTCCAGGTGTATTTGCAAGGTCTGGGCCAGCATTAAGCTTCATTAAAGACAAGGAGGGGATTTAGTAACCGGGGGAGTAAAAAAGATTGAAAAAATGACGGAAAGGCTACAGCCTGGCTGGATACCCGCTGATGCCCATAAAGTTATCAAGCAGGCGAAGGGAGTTCACCCGGAACACCTCTTCAGCGGCCGTGAAGGCGTCAAGATAAGCCAGGTGGTCGGGATGGGGCCGACTCCAGTCCCGGACAATGGCCCTGTCCACCTCGGGGTGAAACTGCAGCCCGTAGGCCTTGCCGAAACGAAAGGCCTGGCCGGGGCAGGTGTCGGTGGCCGCCAGATGGGCGGCACCAGGGGGGACTGCAAAACTGTCGTTGTGCCACTCAAAGCTTTGGAAAACCGACGGCAGGCCGACAAAGAGGGCATCGTTTTGCCCCTGAGAGGTCAGGGTGATATCGTGCAGGCCTTTTTCGCTACGATGGTTGATGCAGACAGCCCCGCCAAGAGCCTCGGCCAGCAGTTGACCACCAAGGCAGATGCCAAGAAGGGGAACCTCCCTCTCGACAGCTTCGCGCATATAAGCCTTTAGGGGGGCAAGATAAGGGTAGGCATCAGTGTCTCCGGCACTCATATAGCCCCCGAGAACCAGAATGGCCGACGACTCCTCCAAGGGGGGCAGGGGATCGCCGGCAGGGAGCCGGACATGTTGCAGCGGCAGACCGCGTTCGGTCAGGGCCTGCCCGTAAAGGCCTGCCGGCACCCTGGAGTCGCACTGGACAATCAGGATCATGATGACTCCTAATATAGTCGACGGAAGGCTGAGGCCTTGATGACCGCGTAAACCTCCCTGCCGCAGCGGATTTCAAGTTCTTCGGCGGCCTTATTCACCACTTGGGCTATAAGCCGCTGGCCCTGGGAGTGAAGCTCGACGCCGACCCGGCCCTCGAGGTCAAATTTGCCGCAGACCTGGCACTTGAGCAGGTTGCGGGCGCTGATCGCCTCGGGATGGCGTTTGAAGAGCATGATGTCCTTGGATGAGAGCTCGAACATCCCGCCCTGCTCGTTTCTGCCCGGGGAAAGGAGCAGGGGCATTTCGCCCCAGTCGAAGGCGAGCAGACCGTCCTGAGGCCGGGGGTTTTTGAGGTCCAGAAGGTTGATGTAGCCGGCCCTGGTCCAGCCCATGCGCTCGCGGGCAAGCCCTTCGGGGCTGGTCTGGTCAGAGACCTTGCCGCGGTGCAGCACCACCACCTCGTCAGTCATCAAACGCATCTCGTTCATCGAATGGGAAATCAGCAGCACCGGAATCTGGAAACGTTCGAAGACCGCGGTCAGGTAGGGGATGATCTGGTATTTGAGCCCCTCGTCCAGAGCCGAGAGAGGTTCGTCCATGACCAACAGCCGGGGGTTGGCAAGCACAGCCCGTCCCAGGGCCACCCGCTGGCGTTCACCACCGGAGAGGGTTTCGACGTTTCGCCCCAACAGCTTTTTCAGATCGAGCACTTCGATGAGTTCATCGGGATCTATGGTGCGCAACGGGGCCGGGGTGCGCCGGTAGCCGTAGAAGAGGTTGCGCTTGGCGTTCATGTGCGGAAAGAGGTGGGCCTGCTGAAAAACCACGGCGATACGGCGTTTTTCGGGCGGCAGGTTGATGCGGTCCTTTGAACTGAACAGCACCTCGCCGCCCAGCTCGATAGTGCCGCTGTCCGGCTCGACCAGGCCGGCGATCATGTGCACCAGGGTCGACTTGCCGCTGCCCGAGCGGCCGAAGATACCCACCCGCTGGCTGTTGGCGACAAACCCGGCCGTCAGGCTGAAACCGGAGAATTCCTTATAAACCGAAACGCGCAGGTTCATTGCCGGGACCTTTTGCTGAAGCGCTGGGCCAGCCCCTCATTGACCAGCAGCACGCTGAAAGAAAGCACAACGGACACCACGCAGAGCGAGAGGGCCATGCGATCGCCTCCGGGGGTGTTGGTGTAATCGTAGATCGCCAGGGGGATGGTCTGGGTCAGACCGGGGATGTTGCCGGCGACGATAATGGTCGCCCCGAACTCCCCCAGGCTGCGGGCAAACATCAGGCTCGCCCCGGCCAGCACCGAACGGCCCGAGAGAGGCAGGATCACCGTGAACAGGGCGTCATACCAGGGGGCCCCCAAGGTGCGCGAGGCCTGCAGCAGTTTCTCGTCGATCCCTTCCATGCCGATACGGATGGAACGGACCAGAAGCGGAAAGCCGACCACCAACGAAGCGATAACCGCCGCCCACCAGGTGAAAACGATGCGCAGATCCCACTGCTTCAACCAGGAGCCGAGCCAGCCGCGCTCCCCCAGCAGCATCAGCAGCAGGTAGCCGACCACCACCGGGGGCAGCACCAGGGGCAGGTTGATGACACCGTCCAGCACCGGTTTGCCGCGGAAGCGGCCAAAGACCAGCATATAAGGCAGCGAAATCAGCGTCGCCGTAACGGCAACCCTGGCCGAAAGGGCCATGGCCTGGTAGTCAGAGGGAGAAAAGTCGAGCATGGAATTAATTACAACCTGTGAGTTTTAGCCCTGGTTTAGTCAGTTGAAAAACCGTATTTCTTAAGAATGGCGGCAGCTTCTGGCGCCATGAGATAGTCCTGAAAAGCGACGGCTTGCGGGTTCTTCGCCCCATCGGGAGTCAGACCGAGCGGGTAGACCACCCGGGGATAGAGCTCTTGCGGAACGCTGAACAGCACTCTGGCCCGCTGGGCGAGCAGCGCATCGCTGCTGTAAACGAAGGCCCCTTCGACCTCGCCCCGGTCGGCATAGATCAACGCCTGGCGCACATCCTTGGCAAAGACCAGCGTCCCGGCTCTCAGCAACTCTTCATACAACCCGGCCCCGCGCATGGCCTGCTCGGCGTAGCTACCGGCCGGAACGCTTCTGGGGCTGCCGATGGCGATCCGCTTTACCAGCTTAAGATCCTCCATCCTGCTGACCGGCAAGACGGGATCACCAACGTAGGCCAACTCATTGTAGGCCAAAGTCCTGCGGGTGTCCACGACGAGGGCCCCCTGCTGCTGCAGGTGGTCCATCCACTTGGGGTCGGCCGAAATATACAGATCGGCGGGAGCCCCCTGGGCGATCTGCCGGGCGAGGGTTCCCGAGGCGGCGAAATTCTTGACCAACCGGACATCTTTTTGCTGGGCGTACTGGTCGCAAAGCTCGGTCACCACCTCCTTCATGCTGGCGGCAGCGAAAACCCGAACCTCGGCCGCCCACAGGGGACGGCTGCACAGAAACATCATCAACAACCAGAAAAGAATTCGCGACATGATCGTCTCCCCGTTTTTCAACCTCAGGTCACACTTCGGATAATTATATAGACTTTTCTATATAAGACAATGAGCATGCCCCTAAGCTCGGACCACAAAGGGTCTACACCTTCAAGTAACTTTTTATCAAAGCCATCTCCCTGTAGGAGCGACTTCAGTCGCGAAGGTTTTAAACCAAAAGGCTTCGCGACTGAAGTCGCTCCTACAGGTGGCATTCCCCCTGGGGGCTAGCTCGCCTCAAGGACCTCGAGGTCAAGATCCTGCCCCACCAGCCCGGCGGCATCGGCACGGCACTGCTTGCAGTGGCGGGCCTGGGAGAGGATCAGTTCGGCCTGGTTGCGCACCATCTCAACCTCGGTGTCGGTCGGGTTGCGGTAATCTTTGAAAATTCCAATGGGAATCATCGGGATGATATTCATCATATTCGCCCCGAGTTCACGCACCTTGACAGCCAGGTCGAGGGTTTCATGGTCGTTGACCTCCGGGATATATACATGGTTGACCTTAACCAGCAGACCGGCTTCAGCAGCCAGCTTGACCCCCTTGAGCTGTTGCTCGAGCAGGATCGCCGCGGCTTCTTCGCCATCGAGGCGCTGCCCACCAACCTTGATCCATTCATAGACCCGGGCACCCGTTTCAGGGGTCAGGGCATTGATGGTCACGGTCAGGCTGTGGATGTCGTACTTCTTTATCTTGTCGATCATCTGCGGCAACACCAACCCATTGGTCGAAAGGCAGAGAGTCATGTCAGGAAAGGCCTCGCGGACAAGCTCAAAGGTTTCGAAGGTCCGCGGGTTAGCCAGCGGATCGCCAGGACCGGCGATACCGACCACCTTCAGGGTGGGACCGCCCTGCTTATCCATATGCCGCTTGACCAGCCGCACCCGCTCTACCGCCTGCTGCGGGGTCAGCACCCTGCTGGTGACGCCGGGACGACTTTCGTTGGCGCAATCGAACTTGCGCTCGCAGAACCCGCACTTGATATTGCACCCCGGAGCGACGGGAAGATGGATACGCCCCGCTTGGGAGTGATCCCCTCCGAAACAGGGGTGATCGGTCTGGGCCTTCATTTTCATCATCGGGCATCCGCTTGCCATGGTCGAAATCCTTTCCGAAAAAGACAAAAGGCGCTTGGAGGATTGCTCCCCAAGCGCCTTTGCTGATCATGTTGAACGAAAAAGCCCCGCGAAGGTGATGTCTCCTCCCCGGGGCCTCTTTGCCATATGAACGATAGGTACAACCTTGTACCTGAAATTATTTGGTTGTTGGCCATATCAACAGCACAGAGCATGCCAATCGCAAGACGCTGAAATTACAACGACATGGCAATGTCTCTGTCTACCGGCTGCCTGCCCGCTAGGCACGGGGCTCTGGATAAAGCCGTTTTTTTAAGCACCAGGCATCGAGAACGTTATCGGGAATGAAGGGCCCTTCCCCGGATGTCTAAAAAAAGGGCATTCTGCCTGAATTTCTCCCAACCCCGGGCCCTGACCAGAAGCGCCATGCGTATTCAGCACCCAGCATAAAGCTTCATTTCAAAGAAAATATCAAGCCTTTCCCTGCTGGACTAATCGTCTATAAAAAAGCAGTGTTTTCAATCGCATTGACCAATGACAAGGCCATGAAAAACTGCACCAGATCCTCCTGTCGCCCGGTCGGCTCCCCGACCTCAGAGCCAAGTCATGGCGAGACTTTTGCAAAGAGGGATAGAGTAGTTCACACCCCCAGTTCCCTCCCAAAGACGTGTCGGGACTGATTTTTGTCTGGAATCGATATTTTCAGAAAGGATCAGGCTTTGGCAAACAAACCAAAAATCAAAGATCTGCTCGACGAGAGCGCCTGTTCGCATAACAAAACCAAAAAAGCCGCCTGCAATGCCCCGACCCCGGGAGCGACCACGGGCGGCTGCGCCTTCGAGGGGGCGCAGATCTCCCTCTTTCCCTACGCCGACGCCGCCCACCTGGTGCACGGCCCCATCACCTGCCTCGGCGCCTCCTGGGAAACCCGCACCACCAAAACCAGCTACCAAGGGCGCGACCATACCCAGATGGGTTTCACCACCGATATATCCACCAAAGATGTGGTCTTCGGCGGCGAGGAGAAGCTGATGGCGTCCATCGACTACATCATGGATAACTATTCGCCCGAAGCGATCTTCGTCTACGCCACCTGCGTCACAGCGTTGATCGGCGACGACATCGATGCCGTCTGCAGGCATGCTGCTTCTAAGTACGAACTACCGGTGGTGCCGGTGCACGCCCCCGGCTTTGTCGGCAGCAAGAACCTCGGCAGCCGCCTCGGCGGCGAAGCGGCCCTGGCCAGCCTGATCGGCACCAGGGAGCCGGAATCCACCACCCCCTTCGATATCAACCTGATCGGCGAGTACAACGTCACCGGCGACATGTGGCAGTACTCGCACCTGCTCGACGAGCTGGGCATTCGCGTGCTCTCAACCTTAAGCGGCGACGGCCGGGTCAGCGCCATCCGCACCGCCCACCGGGCCAAACTCAACGTCATCGTCTGCGCCAAATCACTGATTTCGCTGACCCGCAAGATGGAAGAGAAATACAGCATCCCGCAGGTCTCCCTCTCCTTCTACGGCAAACGCGCCACCAGCGCCGGTTTGCTGGCCATCGCCGAAGCGCTGGAGGATACCGACCTGATCGAGCGGACCAGGCAACTGATCGCCCGCGAAGAGGCAAAGCTCGAAGCAAAGCTTCGGCCTTACCGGCAAATTTTCAAAGGCAAGAAGGCGGTGCTCAACACCGGCGGCAACAAGAGCTGGTCGATCGCCTCAGCCCTGCAGGACCTGGGCAGGCGGTGAAAAAGGCCACCGAGGCCGACCGCGAAAAGGCCCGGGAGTACCTGGGCGAAAACGGGGTGCTGATGATGAACCCCGGCGCCGAGCAGGCAAAGATCATCGAAGAGCGAGGGGCGCACCTGCTGCTTGCCGGCGGGCGCAGCCTCTACACGGCCATCAAGAAGGGGATTTCCTTCGCCGACGTCAACCAGGAGAAGAAAAAGAGCTACGGCGGTTATGACGGCCTGCTCAACCTGGCCGAGGATTTGAAGAACGCGCTGGAGAACCCGGTCTTTAAAAACGTTGCCAAGGGGGCCCCATGGGAGAAGTAATCCACAAATCGAGCAAGCCGCTGCAGGTCAACCCCTTCAAGCTGTCCCAGCCGATGGGGGCGACCCTCGCATTTCTGGGGGTAGACAAGTGCATGCCGCTGATGCACGGCGCCATGGGCTGCACCTCCTTCACCAAGGTCTACTACACCCGCCATTTTGCCGAGCCGATTGCCGTCCAGACCACCGCCGTCACCGACGTGACGGCGATTCTCGATGGAGGCGACTACAGCATCGTGGAGTCGGTGAAAAACATCACCGCCAAGGTCACCCCCAGCCTGATCGGGCTGCACACAACCGGGCTCACCGAAACCAAGGGGGACGACATCCGCGGCGTCGCCAGCAAGATCGACTTCCCCCTGGTCCACGTCAACACGCCTGATTACGAAGGGGGGCTTGAGAGTGGCTGGGCCACGGCGGTCAAGGCGATGATCGAGCAGTTGGTCACACAGACCTCGACGATCAATGCCGTAAAAGCGGTGCTCCTCCCCCACGCCAGCCTGACGCCCATCGAGGTGGAGAAGATCAAGGATCTCATCGCCACCTTCGGTTTTGAGGTCTATGCCCTCCCCGACCTGTCGAGTTCTCTCGACGGCCATCTCGGCGAGAAGCAGGCCGCCATCTCAAGCGGCGGCATCGCTGTCGAGGAAATCCGCGGGCTGGCCGACGCCGGCCTGGTCATCAGCATCGGCGACTCGATGCAGGGCTGCGCCAATGCATTGCAGGCGAAAAACCCGCAGATCAGGCACCACCATTTTTCCCACTTAAGCGGCCTGAATGCCACCGATGCCCTGGTCGAGGCGCTGATCGCTGAAACGGGCATTGAAACGCCGCATCCCGGCATCGTGCGCTGGCGCAAGCGCCTGCAGGACGCCATGCTCGACTGCCATTTTTCCCTGGGGCAGACCCGGGTTCTGGTTGTCGGCGAACCGGACC
The DNA here is from genome assembly GCA_945787465.1 of uncultured Desulfuromonadales bacterium. Classification (GTDB taxonomy): domain Bacteria; phylum Desulfobacterota; class Desulfuromonadia; order Desulfuromonadales; family Trichloromonadaceae; genus CALZIZ01. The sequence goes on along the minus strand of CALZIZ010000194.1, from coordinate 5,828 downwards.
AGCTGGCCGGGCTCTGCCATACCCTGCACGAGGCGGGGGCCCGGGTCGCCATTGCCATCAGCACCGTCGACTCGCCCCAGCTTGAAAACATCGCAGCGCAGAAGGTGCTGGTCGGCGATCTCGAGGACGCCGAGAATCTTCGCGATGAATACGATCTGATCGTCGGCAACTTTCACACCGAAGCCCTGGCTCACAAGTTCAGCAAATCGCTGGTGCTGCGCGGGTTTCCCAACTGGGAGCAGGTGGGGAACCAGCTCAAGAATGATGTTCTTTATGAGGGGGGGGCGTATCTTTTGTTTGAGTGTGCGAATGCGGCCTCGGCGATGCGGGAGCATCAGGCGGCTTCTTGAACTGCGTAAAGTCAAAACCTTTAAAACCGTCGGGTCCCGGCACGACTTCTTCGGGCCCGCTTGCGAACAGGGGTGCTGCGCCACCGGTCTACCCTGCTGTTGCGAACAACGGCGCTGCAAGGCCCAAAAACAAAAATCAGGTCGTTCCCTTGCTGAATGCCTCGCATAAGGGGAGCCGCCATGAAGAGCCGCCGTTTTTAACTGCCCCCAAGACCGCCAGAACCACCGAACACTGGCGACAGAAATGCCCCCGCAGGGAAAGCCAATTTTTGCCTACTTTTTGACGGCTTTCAAAAAGTAGGTCGCCTGCCGGGGCGAGTCCCGGCGGTTTTACTTTTCTAACAGGTGACAACATGACCGGCTACACCGATACCATTCTGCGCTATACCGCCATCGACACCCATATCGGTACTCTCGAAACCCCCGACGGCACCGGCGAAGTCGGCCTCAATGCTCAAGAAGCCGGCAAGCGCCTGGCGGTGCGCTTTGCCATCCGTACCGAAGAGGACCGAATCTCCGATGTACGCTTTCAGGTCTTTGGCTGCGGCTTCACCATCGCCGCCTGCGCCGCCGCCGCAGAACTGGCCGAAGGGCGCAAGCTGGAAGAGGTGCTGGGCATCGGCACCGCCACTGTGGACGAGGCCCTCGAAGGGCTCCCCGAGGGGCGCGCCTACTGCGCCGACCTGGCGATAGAGGCCCTGCACGCCGCGGTGCGGAGCGCCCAAAGCGGAACCCGCGTCCAGGCCACCGTGCACGATGTCACCCTGGAAGAGGACCACGGGCCCCGCGTCTCGGCAGACGATCCCGTCTACAGCACCCTGATCGCAAGCCCCCTTCCTGAAGACATTGCAGAAGAAGACCGTCACCTTTTCTCCTGCCTGATCGCCGTCGCAGCCCAGGCCCCCTACGAGCTTCATGAAGCTCTCGGTCTTTCCCAGGACGATTTCCTGAACCTGCTGGGGGCCTTTTTCCCTGGAAATGAGCTGGCGTCTATCGAGGCTAGCTCCACCCCGGCTACCGAGCCTCCCCCCGAGATCAACCACGAGGTTTTTGAGATTCTTCTCTCCCACGTTCCCCAAGATAGCCAGGGAAAACCTCTCCAGGCTGCCCTCTGGCTGGCCCGCATACTCGCCGCCCGGGCCGTTCATCCTGGGCACCTCTGGATCGCCATGGGCCTGTTTCGGCGCCCCGAACTGACCGCCTCCATCCGCCGCCTCCTCCCCACCCTTGCAGAGGCCAACAACCAGGGGATGCGCTGGAAGCGCTTTTTATTCAAACAGGTCTGCGACCTGCACGGCGCGGTGTTGTGCAAATCCCCCGATTGCGGGGTTTGCAGTGATTATGCCTTGTGCTTTGCCCCGGAGGACGAATAGATGAAATCGTCCAGTACCGACCGCTACGTCACTTACAAGAACATCGACTGCGCGGGAAACTCGAAACGACTGATGGAGATGCTTCGCCGGCACATCGACGACCCGGATAAAACCAACGTCTTCTGGGAAAAGTTCAAGGAAAAGCTCGCCCTGGTCGGCAAGCCACAGCAGAACAACGGACGCTCGATCGACGAACTCTTTTTGATCCACACCTACATCAACAACCTCTTTGAAATCTTTGAAGAATACGAGGACGCAGAAGCCCTCGCCTTGCTCGACCGGATCGAGCGGGAGTGCTGCTGAGCTCAAAAGAATTTTTAAAAAAGAAGGGATAAGGACATGGCCAAGATAATCTTCTGGGAAAAACCGGGATGCAAAGGAAACAGCCTGCAAAAAGAGATCCTGCTCGCCTCCGGGCACGAGCTCGACGTGCGAAACCTGCTGACCGAACCCTGGACGCGCGAAACCCTGGCCCTCTTCTTCGGCGAAAGGCCGGTGGTAGACTGGTTCAACCCGTCGAACCCGCTAGTGAAATCGGGCGAACTAAACCCGGCCGCTATCGGCGACGACGACGCCCTTGCGATGATGGTCGAAGAGCCGCTGCTGATTGTACGCCCGCTGATGCAGGTCGGCCAGCAGCGTCTGGCCGGATTCGACGTTGAGCAGGTTCATAACTGGATCGGACTCGCCCTCGACTCGGTCGGCCCGCGCGATCCGAAAAACTGCCCCTGCGTCACCACCGGACGCTGAACCGCCCGTCAAGGAGAAGCCCCCATGCAGCTGACACCGATCGGCACCATCCATACCCCGTTCAGCAAGATTGCCGACATGCCGGTCCAGCCCTCCGGGGCGCGGGGCGTCGCCGGGCGTATCGAGCTGCTCCCAGAACTGGCCGAAGGGCTCAAAGACCTCGATGGCTTCTCACACATCATCGTCCTCTACCACTTCCACCAGGTCACCCGAGCCAACCTCACCGTAACCCCGTTCCTCGACCCGGAGCCGCGCGGGGTCTTCGCCACCCGCGCGCCGACCCGACCAAACCCCGTCGGCCTGTCGGTGCTCAGCCTTAAAAGAATCAACGGAACCAGCCTCGAGGTGGAGAACGTCGACATGCTCGACGGCACCCCGCTGCTTGACATCAAGCCCTATGTACCTGAATTCGACCAGCGGGCCGATGTGCGTACGGGCTGGCTGGAAAAAGCCAGGGGCCGCTCCCTGACCGCCCGTTCCGACAGGCGTTTTGAGTAGAGGACGATCAAGCTCATCTGTTAAGCTATTGCAAGTAGCCAATTTAAATGATCTGGAACCAAATTCCCTCATTGAAAGGATCCACAGCATGACCGAACTCGACCAGGCCCTGGAAAAATTCATCAAGGACGACAACGAGCAGGCCCAATACTACGACCTGGTGCTCAACACGAACTTTTACATCCCCACCGATGACGAGGAAGCCAAGGCCGGCACGACCGAAATTTCGGAGAACGACACCATCACCCCGATCATTCTCGAATCCGACGGCAAGCACTACATGATGCTCTTCGACAGCGAAGAACGCCTCACCGCCTGGGCCAAAGAATCTGTCAGCTACGCGGTCTTTCCCGGGTATGCGATCGCCGAGATGTCCTCATCGGCCCTGCACTGGGCGGTGAACGTCGGAACCGAGTACTCCAAAGAGTTCGTTCCCGATGAGATCGACTGGCTGAAGGAGGTTGTCAGAAAGTGCAACGAGGAGGGGGATTGAGGGGGATTTACTAGACGTTGGTATCGCAGAATTCGTGGGGTGGGCTGCGCCACCGGCTTAACAACAGGGCAATACGCTCTCAATGGCGGTGGGCACAGCCCACCCTACCTCAATGCGTCTTAGCCAGGCAAACCAGATTTTGTAGGGTGGGCTGCGCCCACCAGCTTTAAGTCAGGGCATTTTGGTCTCCAGGACGGTGAGCGCAGCCCACCCTACCTTACTAAAATAAAAACCGCCGGCATCCCTCTCGGGGTAGCCGGCGGTTTTATTCATAACAACAGGCCTGGAAAAATGTTACTTGTCCGGAATGGTGATACAGAGGCATTCTGCCTCGGCGAAAACCCTCTCGCCAAGGCAGATCCGGCCGTGCACCATCACCTTGCGCCCTTCGGCGGAGACCACTGTGCTCTCGACCGTCACCACCTCTTCGAGTGGCAGCAAGTTGCGGAAGCTGATGTTGAGATTACCGACCACGATCGGATAACCGGCCGCCCAGGCGGCAAGGCCGAGCACCTCATCGAGCACCGCCGCCATGGCGCCGCCGTGGGAGTGCCCCGGGGGCCCCTCGGTTTCAGGGCCGAACCAGATCCGCGCCCGCAGCTGCTGCTCGGCATCCCGATAGTAGCGAACCCGGTAACGGTTGCCGTCGGGCTCGCCGGAGACAAAGCGCAACGAAGCCCCGACCAGCGAGGGAGCATCGAAGGGGACCCACCCCTCTTCGCCGCTCAGATCGACCGGCGGACACACATCAACACACAATTTATTACCTGTTTCATTTCCCACAGATGTTTTCCTCCGAAGGCCGCAAGGCGCCGGCCGATTTGTGTTTACATCAAGCAGTGTCGATATTAATGGGATTTTACATGAATTTCAATCCTTGAGTAAGGACGATGAAATCGCCCGTGTCAACTCAGGCGGGACCGCTCCTCGGCAAGCTGCCAGAAGGCCTTTACGCCGGGGCGTTGCAGGTTGCGCTTGGTCGAGCAGAGACCGACGACGTAAGGTTGCAACTGGGGGGCGTTTTCGAGGATTGAAACCTCGTCGCGAAAAGGGCTTCGCTCGAGGACCAGCTGCGGAACGATGCCGACGCCGCAGCCCAGGCGCACCATCGCGATGATCGCCTCGTTGCCGGAGACCTCGGAGCTGATGTTGGGGGTGATGCGCTGATCCTTGAGCCACTGGCCAAGTCGTCGCCTGGAGAGCCCGGTCTGCGGGACCACCAGCGGCGCCCGGGAGAGATCGAGCCTGCCTTCAGCGGTCAGGGCGACGCAGGCATCGCCGGGCTTCGGGGCGATAAAGATCAGCGGTGTCGTGGTGACCGGCAGGAACTCGATTCGGGTCCGGTGGCGATCTGGCAGCGCCGCCACGGCAAGGTCGATCTCGCCGGTCAGCACCTGGGGAACCGCCTGTTCGGCAGCTCCGGTGCGCAGTTCGAGCTGCACCTCGGGATAAGCGCCGCGAAAGGCCTCGAGCAGGTGGGGAAGCAGGCTATAGACGGCGGTGATGGAGGCGTAGATCGAAAGGGTCCCGCTGATCGCCTTCTCGTCCTTAAGCGCCGCCCGGAACGACTGCCAGTCCTGGACCGACTGGCGGGCGTAGTTGCGGCGAAACTGCTCTCCGGCGGCAGTGAGGGTGGCGGTGCGGTTGTCGCGGATAAACAGCGGTTGCCCCACCTCCTCTTCCAGGCGCTGGATGGTGCGGGTCAGCGCCGAGGGGCTGAGGTTGCAGGCCTGGCTGGCGCGTCCGAAATGGAGCAGTTCGGCAACGCTCAGAAAGATTTCCATTTCGCGGGTGTCCATAACATCCTCTACAACCTCAACATTGCAAAAATCGCAACATAGTATGCCCAACAAATCAATTTACGCAATGTTAAATTTCGGGTAAGGTGCGTATGTTCTTATAGCTCTTGATTCTTTTTGCCCCGACCGGGCAATGCGCATAGATTTTCCACTTCACCTTCCAGATAACCATCAACCAGCTCAATAAAGGAGAACAGCAATGGGTCAGAACTACTTCAATTCGCTGCCGCTGCGCCGCCAGCTTCAGGAACTCGGCACCTGCCGCTTCATGGAGGCCTCCGAATTCGCCAACGGATCTGAGTACGCCAAGGGTAAAAAGATCGTCATCGTCGGCTGCGGCGCCCAGGGTCTCAACCAGGGCCTGAACATGCGCGACAGCGGCCTCGACGTCTCCTACACCCTGCGCAAGGAAGCAATCGAGCAGAAGCGCCAGTCGTACATCAACGCGACCGAGAACGGCTTTGCCGTCGGCACCTACGAGGAGATGCTCCCCACCGCCGACATCGTCATGAACCTCGCTCCGGACAAGCAGCACACCGACGTGGTGAACACCGTGGTCCCCCTG
>CALZIZ010000193.1:2041-19112 GCA_945787465.1 uncultured Desulfuromonadales bacterium | reverse complement strand
CGAAACTGGTCGACCAGGGCATCTTTGACCTTGAGGGCGGCATAGCGCGAGTGGGTGATCTGCGATTGGGCACATGTGCAATCGACCGCAAGGGTCTGGTCAGCAGTCAGGTGCTGCTCCCAGTCAATAGCTTGAACGCCGGCATAGAGCTCGTCTGGGGAACTGGCGGCAAAGGATGCCAGAGGCAGCAGCACCCGGCTGGCCAGCCGCGACCAGAGACAGACCCGGTAAGCGAGCTGCAGGTCGCCGGTAAAAGAGGCCCCGGCGCGGGTTTCGGCCACCTCTTGGGCGCCGAGCCCGCGCAGTTCTTCGACCAGCAGTTGTTCAAGGCCTTTGGCCGCGGTGACAAAGAAGGACAGTTTTGAACTCATTATGTTTATCTACCTGAAGGGGAAGTAAAGGATAAAAAGGTAGGATGGGCAGAGTGCAACGATGCCCATCAAAGCTGTTTTCACACCGGAAAGATCCGGCTATTCATGCGATGGGCATCGCTGAGCTCTGCCCATCCTACAGAAGGGCTTGGATTTTCAGCGGTTGTCGGTGGGGCAGGCCCCACCCTACCGACTGAGCCTGTCGAAGGCCCAGGAAACCTCTGGTGAACCGATGCTTCGACAGGCTCAGCATGAACGACTGGCAAAAAAGTTTTTCATTTTTCTTGGTCCCTTGGCGCCTTGGTGGCTGATATATGTTTTTCAGTAAAATTTTTTACGGGCGATCTCTTCCCAGCGATGCTTGGGGATAGACAAAAAGGCTTCAACGATCATCGGATCGAACTGGCCGCCGCTGCATCTCTGAACCTCATCGACCACCGCCTGAAATGACATTGCCTTGCGGTAACAGCGGTCTGAGGTCATGGCGTCGAGGGTATCGACCAGCGAGAAGATGCGGGCCCCCAGGGGGATGTCCCGCCCCAGCAGGCCATTCGGGTAGCCTTTACCGTCAAACCGCTCATGGTGAGTCAACACAATCTGGGCCGCTCCCTGCAAAAAACTCACCCCGGCGATGATGTCGTGACCGACCTGGGGATGCCTGCGGATTTCCACCCACTCTTCGTCATTGAGTTTGGCCGGCTTGAGCAGGGTGTTATCCGAAACCCCGACCTTGCCGATATCGTGCAGCAGCGCGCCCATGGCCATCTCCCCCAGGTCAGCCTCGGCGACCCCGAAGGTTTCGGCCAGCAGCAAGGTGTAGCCGCGAACGCGCTCCGAATGAGAGCCCGTCTCTTTCTCCCGGGCATCCAGGGCCCGGGCCAGCGCTTTGAGGGTGCTGTCGTAGGCCACCTGAAGCTCTTCCAGGGTTTCCTTGATCTGTTGGGTCTGATCAAGGACTTTTGCCTCAAGGTGGCGCTGGTACATGCGGTTTTCCAGGCTCAGGCGCCGTTTTTCAAGGGCATTACGCACACTGAGTATCACCCGGTCGAGGTTGAACGGCTTGAGGATGTAATCATCGGCGCCCAGCTTGAGGCAGAACATGGCCGTCTCAAGGTCATCCATCGCCGTCACCATGATCGCGGCCGTATCGGGGCTGAATTCTTTCATCTCCTGCAGCAGCTGGACCCCTGAACGCCCGGGCATGTTGATATCGATGAGGGCCAGCTCGATGGTGCGCTCCCGCAGGATCCGACAGGCAGAATCGGCGTCCTGGGCTCCGTGGCAGTGGTAGCCCTCGCCGGAGAGAGCCGCGATCTCCATCTCCCGGACAATCGACTCATCGTCAACGACCAGAATTTGTGCCTCCATGGGATTTATCCTTTCGGGTTTTCTTTTGCAGGCTCCAGAAGGTTCAGAACCTTGCCGATGAGGTTATCGTGGGTAAAGGGTTTCTGCAACAGAAAATGCTGTTCAAAGGGCGAGAGCGCCCCCTGCTCGTGAAACTGGCCGTATCCCGACATGTAAAGCACGCGCAGGTCGGACTGCTTTTTGCGCAGAGCGGAGGCAAGCTGCGGTCCGCTCATGGTCGGCATGACCATGTCGGTCAAAAGCAGGTCGACCCCGCCCTGCTTCGCCGGGAACAGCTCAAGTGCCCGTTCGGGAGACTGGGCGGCAAGAACCGAAAAACCGTACTCTTCCAAAGCCGCCTTGACCAGCCCCAGAACATCGGCTTCATCTTCGACCACCATGATACGACCGCCGATGCCCCCTGCGGGCTTGGGCAAAAACCTTTTGGATGTCTGCATCTTCTCTGCGGTCTGCGGCAGGTAAACCTCAAAAACGGTCCCCTGCCCGGGGGCACTTTCAACCCAGATATAACCGCCGCTTTGCTTGACGATACCGTAAACCGTTGCAAGCCCCAGGCCAGTGCCTCGGCCCTGCTCCTTGGTGGTGTAGAAGGGCTCGAAGATCCTGGTGCGAACCTCCTCGGTCATCCCCAGGCCCGTGTCCCGGACCGTCAGCCGCACATGGGGGCCGCAGCTGGCGCCCTCGTGGGTGCGGGTGAAGTCCTGATCCAGGTCGACATTTGCCGTAAAAAGGGTAACTGATCCGTTTCCTTTAATTGCATCCCTGGCGTTGACGACCAGGTTGACCAGAATCTGCTCGAGTTGCCCTGGGTCGACCTTGACCCGCCGCAACTCCTTGGCCAACTGCATATCGAGTTCGATATTCTCGCGCAACAGTCCGCGAAGGATCTTCTGCAGCCCCAGGACCAGATCGTTGATATTCAGCACCTGCTGCTCAAGAACCTGGCGCCTGCTGAAGGCCAGCAGCTGACGGGTCAGACCTGCGGCCCGTTCGCCGGCATGCAGGATGGTTTCGGCCTGTTGCTGCAGGACTTTGTGATCGCCCAGAGCACGAACCAGCATGGTACTGTAACCGTTGACCACCGTGACCAGGTTATTAAAATCATGGGCAATGCCTCCGGCCAGCTGGCCGACCGCCTCCATCTTCTGCGCCTGTCTCAGGTAATCCTCGGCCAGATGTCGAGCCAGTTCGGTGCGCGCGTTGTGAAGAGCCAGGGCCACACTCGGCGCAAAGTTCTGCACCTCGCTGCGATGCCAGGGGGTAAAGCCCCCCGGCCGATCCATCAACCCCAGCACGCCAACGGTCTGGTTGCCCAACTGCAAGGGAACCCCTAGAAAGGATGAGATTTCAAGACGTGCGGCAAGGAGACTCTGGGCAAAAGCGGGATGGCACGCGGGGTCGTTGACCAGCAGCGGCTCCCCCTGGCGCAGCGGGGCGAAAAGAAAATCCCCGCCGTCCTGAAGCAGGTAATAGACCTGCTCCTGGAGATGACCTCGAGCCTCCTGCACCAGCCGCTCGCCTCCGAAGCTTTCGGCGCAATGCCCGAAGCTCGCGAGCAGGCGGGCTTCGCCATTGTTGTCCAGATCATAGAGAAAACCTGAGGCGGCACCGCTAAGAGTTGCGCTGCGCTCGACCAGAACCCGCGCCAGGTCAATGATGCTGGAGTGCTGCATGAACTCCAGCATGGCCCCGGCCAGCGCCTCGGATAGCCCCCGGCTGCGCTGTTCGCTCTGCTGGGCGGCCCGGGTTTCGGTTATATCCTCCTTGATCGCCAGGTAGTGGGTGATCTCGCCAGCGGAATCCTTGACCGGTGCGATCAGGGCCGACTCCAGGTAGAGTTCCCCGGTCTTTTTCTGGTTGAGAAACTCGCCCCGCCACTCTTTGCCCGAGGAGATCGTCTGCCACATAAGGCGGTAGTCTTCGGCCGGCGTCTGGCCCGACTTGAGGATGCGCGGATTGGCCCCGATAACATCCTCGGCCGGGTAACCGGAGAGTTCGGTAAACTTGGGATTGACATATTCGATGTTTCCCACGGTATCGGTGACCACCACCGTCACCGGGCTCTGCTCCACCGCCTGGGAGAGGGTCCGCAGCTGATCCATGGTCTCGCGGCGCTCGGTGACATCGAAACAGGCCCCGATCAGGCCGGCAAATTCACCCTGCAGGTCCAGAAAGGGCCTGGCCACAACCTGCACCCAGCGGTACTCACCATCGTGGCGGCGCAGGCGAAACTCTGTTTCAAAGGTATCCCGGGCGCCAATAGCAGCCCGGAACTGCTCGAGGAACGGGCCCAGGTCATCGGCATGCACCCCCTCGAGCCAGCGGTCGCCCACCTCCCGATGCGGCGGATGACCGGTAAATTCCTGCCAGCTCTTGTTGAAATAATCGCAGCGCCCTTCGGGGTTGCAGCGCCAGATCAGCGCCGGAAAGTCTTCGAAAATCGTCAGGTAAAAATCCCTGGTCTGCAGCAGTTCGCGCTCATAATGTTTGCGCTGGGTAATGTCCCGAAAGCTCATGACCCGCCCGACAATGCGATCGTCAATGCGCTGGGGCTTGGTATCACGTTCGACCACCCGGCCATCCTTGAAGTGAAGGAGATCCCGGAATTCATCTTCAGGATGCGCCTGGAGTTCGTCAACCCGGGCCACAAAACCTTCGGGGTCCTTCAATTGCTCCAGAGCGTGGGGCAACTGGTCGCTATCATCTTTGCCGGAAAGGTTCGCCCCGGGGATATTCCACAACTCGAGAAAGCTGCGGTTATACGCGACTATCTTGCCCTTGAGATCGACGACCAGAATACCATCTGCGGTCGACTCCAGCGTCGCCTCGAGCACCGACAGGGATTGTTCCAACTCAGCCCGGGTCCGCATTCGCTCCAGTTCAGAGGCTGCCCGAACGGCAAGGATTTCCATCAACGCCTTTATAAGGTCGGGATCGGTCAACGCAGATCTGCTGACCGCAGCCATGATGCCGATGACTTTGCCGGCAGAATTGAGCAGCGGGGTCCCGGCGTAGGCCTCGGCCTGCATATCGACCAACAACTTGTCCTCGGGAAACTGCTGAACAATCTGGCGGGCGTAGACACAGGTCTGCCCCGTGTCGACCACACCGGCGCAAGGAGTGCCGGCCAAGGCATAGGAAAAATCCTCCATGACCTTTCCCAGGCCGGAGATTGCCACGGTCCTGACCCTGTCGGTTTGATCGGCATCCATTTCACCGATCAGTACATAATCAACATTCAGTGCCCTTGCCAGATAGGCGGCCAGGGCAGCGAAGAACTCCTTGCCGGAGATCTGGGCCAACTCCTGGGAGAGAAACGCCATGGTTTCTTCTTTGAGCTTGCGCTCGGTCATATCCTGAATGTGCTCAATGGCAGCAATCGGTTCTCCCTGGCTGTTGCATACCAGGTCGGCGCCGAAAACCAGGTAACGCTCCTTGCCGGCCAGGTCTGAGCGTTCCGACGGTCAAGCATCAGGTCCGCAAGACATGCCCGGTCCTCTTTGTAGAAGCCCTGCCAATGCTTTTGGGTCCCGATCATATCCGATGCCTTGAGACCGGTCATTTCCTCGCAGGCCCGGTTCCAGAATTGCACGCTATGATCAGCGTCAAGTACGAAACAAGGCGTGGCCAGGTTCTGCAGCAAATTTTCGGAGAGTTCTTTCTGGGCGACCAGATCCTTCTCGATGTTCTTGCGATGGGTGATATCGACAAAGCTGCCGATAAGCCCGCCGACCTGGCCCCGCGCATCGGGGAAGGTCGCCTTGTAAAACACCACCTCACGCATTTGCCCATCGGAATCGGCCAGAGAGGCTTCGAAAACCTGGTAGTTCTCACCGTGGGGTTTTGTCAACAGCTCCTGGTCGGCCCGTGAGTAGTCCAGGGCAACCTCAGCAGGGGCGAGATCGTAGAAAGTGCAGCCGATGATTTCTTCGCGGCGGCGCCCCATAAACACTTCAAAGGCCAGGTTGCAACCAAGGTATTTTCCTTCTGCATCCTTGTAAAAAACCGGGTTGGGGATGCTGTCAATCAACACCTGCAGAAACTTCACCTCTTCCCGAAGTTCGATTTCAGCGAGCATCCGGTTGAACGCCTGGGCAAGGGTGCCGATTTCATCCGCCGAATCTATGGCGAGGGGCTTCAGGGGGACGTCCCGGTCATTGAACTGGTTAACCTGGGTTGTGAGCAGGGCCAGAGGAGCGACAAGATGTTTCATCAAAGCCCAGATCAGCGCCAGGCTCCCCAGTATGGCAAGACAGAACCCGAGGCCGATATATCGCTGAGCCTCCCGAATCGGGGCATAGGCCTCCTTGAGCGGGAAGCTGGCGACCAGCACCCAGTCGGTATTCTGCAACCGCTTGAAGGAGGCCAGCATCCTGACCCCCTTGGCATCTAATATTTCCCCTGTCCCCTCGAATCCGGCTAAGGCTCTCTCAAAATGGTTGCTGGCCCCTTGCGGGACATCAGCCTGCAGCACCCGGTTGATATCCGGATGCATGATGACAGTGCCCGAGGAGTTATACAGGGACATGTAGCCGGTTTGCCCTATACGGATATCGGGCAACTCGCCGAGAAAGTTATCCTTGCTCAAATCAACGCTGCCGGCGAGCACCCCGAGAATCCCCCCCTTGGAGTCGCGAATCGGCGCGGTAAAGTTGAGGGCCGGGTGTCCATGGGCCTGGCTGGAGAAATAGGGAGCCGAGATAATGGGGCGCCCCTGGGAGAGGGTGCGCTGAAAGTATTTACGGTGCGAGTAGTCCCGGCCGCGACGGCCTGGAATGAAGGGCGACTCGGCAACCAGTTGACCTCGGGCCGAAAAAAGGAATAGGCCATTATCGAAGATATGACGGATACCCAGGCCAAGGCTCTTGTACAGGTATCGCTGAGCCAGTTGGGCATCGGCGATAGCTTTTGCCGGAAGACGCCTCGCCGCCTCGATAATGACCTGTTGGGCCTGATCGATGTGGTGGTCGACATGGTCGGCAATCTCGGAGACCATCGTAAATTGCTGTGCGGCAATGGTCTGCTTGATCCGGTCTTCGAAAAACCACCCCACCCCCCAATAGGTCAGAGTCAAAATTCCGACGAGCAGCAACGACACCGACAAGGTTATTTTGCTTTTAAGGCTGAAAAAATGCTTTGCCATTCGGCAGTTCCTTGACTTCTCGGGTCTCAAGGTATCGCTATCGAGAAGTTTCTGACGCGCAGAGCTTGAACATTTATGAACGAAGTCCTCTTAGTCAACAACTGACGACTAGACCAAATTGTCAGGATCACTAACTTTACCTAAAACAGCCGTGACAAGGTCCGGCCTCCGGATGCAACAAAGGGCAGCAAACACTCCCTGGCTTTGCTCGGACAGGGTTCAGAAATGATGCAAAATCAGCGCCTGAAAAGCAGACCCCGGCGACCTGGGCAACCGGGGTATGTTTTTCAGAACCTTCGTGAAGAAGTGTCTTTATGTTCGTCATCCCCGAATCAACTCTATGGCGGGATCAAGGTTTTGCAGTAAGTAGGTTGGGTTGAGGAACGAAACCCAACGATTGATTGCAACCGCAACAGCAATTCAAACAGTCTTGTTGGGTCCGTCGCTTCGCTCCTTGACCCAACCTACAAATCCCCCCAAAGGCTGGTTTGGTAGGGTGGGGCCTGCCCCGCCGGCATAGCAGAAACTCAGCCCTCACCCCCTCTTTTCGAGGGCCTTGCGAATCTCCTCGAGGCAGGCATAGGGGATTTTCAGATTCCCCCGGACACCGCCAAGGACGATATCCCCCCCTTCAATGCCGTGAAAGTCCGACCCTCCGGTCACGATCAGGTCGCGGCGGCGCGCCTGGGTGATATACCAGTCGATGTCATCATTGCCTGCGCCGCTGTTGTAAGCTTCGACCCCGTCGAGGCCCAGCAGGGTGAACTGGTCGAGCAACTCAATAAAGACCCGCCGGTCCGAGGTGATAAAGGGCGGGTGAGCGAGCACCGCAACACCGCCTGCCTGATGAACCAGGTCGATGGCCTCATCGATGGCGCTGGAAGGCGTCCTCGGTGTCGGTCACGTATCCGGCCTCTTTAAGGGCCATGGCAATGTGCGGACGCCCCAGGGTCCCCCCGGCAAGGGCAAGGACCCTGGCAAATTCGATGGGCGCCAGGCCCTGTTCAAGCAGTTTTTCGTTGACCCGCTCGAGGATCTTCTCGTTGCGGGTTTCACGAAACTCCTGAAACTCCCGCAGTGCCTTAACCAGGGCGGGATGGTGGTGGTCAAAGCCGTAGCCGAGCAGGTGGATATCGTTGTACTGCTGCCAGACAACACTCAGCTCAACACCCGAGATCACCTCGATACCAGCGGCACGGCCGGCCGCCATAGCCTCGTCGATACCGTCGAGATTGTCATGATCGCACAGCGCCATGGCAGACAGCCCGGCCTCCACAGCCTGCCGCACCACCTCAGCAGGTGGATGCACGCCATCGGAACAAGTACTATGCAAGTGTAAGTCAATGTATTTTCGCATTTGATTAACCTTTAAAGGCGTAATATGTAATTTGTAATGAGTAATGTGTTTCAAGCCCTAAACCTGTCACTTGTCACACATTACTCATTACGCATTTTATTTCTTTTTCACCCGAAATCCAGCCTTCTCCCAGGCGTTCTGATCATTGGCGGCCGCCTTGGGCTTTTTTGCCGGGGCCTTTCTGGGTGCCTCCCCTCCGGGTTCGGCTTCTTTAATCGACAGGGCGATGCGTTTGCGGGGGATATCGACTCCAAGCACCTTGACCTTGACGATCTGGCCGACCTTGACCACTTCGTTGGGGTCTTTCACAAAGCGGTTGGCGAGGTGGCTGATGTGCACCAGGCCGTCCTGGTGCACGCCGATGTCGACGAAGGCGCCGAAGGCGGCCACGTTGGTGACCGTGCCCTGCAGCACCATGCCCTCATTGAGGTCGGAGATCTGCTGGACATCGTCGCGAAAAGCAACGGCTTGAAACTGCTCGCGGGGGTCACGGCCAGGTTTCTTTAGCTCTTCTATAATATCACGCAGGGTGGGCAGACCGACATCGTCGCTGATGTAGCGCTGCAGGGAGATCCGCCCCACCAGGTCGGGGTCGGTGCCCAACTGGGCGACCGACACATCAAGATCTGCCGCCATTTTTTCGACCAGCTTGTAGTTCTCGGGGTGGACAGCGGTATTGTCAAGGGCATTATCGCCACCGCGGATGCGCAGAAAGCCCGCGGCCTGCTCAAAGGCCTTGGCCCCGAAACGAGGCACCTTCATCAGAGCCTTGCGGGAGGCAAATGGCCCGTTTTCATCGCGACAGCTCACAATCGCCCGGGCCACCGATTCGCCGATTCCCGAAACATAGGAGAGCAGCGCGTAGGAGGCAGTGTTCAAATCGACCCCGACGAAGTTAACACAGCTCTCCACTGTGGCGTCGAGGGCCTTTTTCAATGCAGTCTGGTTGACATCGTGCTGATACTGCCCGACCCCGATGCTCTTGGCGTCGATCTTCACCAGTTCGGCCAGGGGATCTTGCAGCCTGCGAGCGATGGAGATGGCCCCCCTCACGGTCAGATCGAGCTCGGGAAACTCGTCCCGGGCGATATCCGAGGCCGAGTAGACGCTGGCGCCGGCTTCATTCACTATCACCGCGGGCAATGACAGGCCGGCCTCCTGCAGGGTCTGCTTGACAAAGAGATCCATCTCCCGGCTGGCGGTACCGTTGCCGATGGCGATCATCTCGATCTGGTGCTCTTTTACCAGCTTGAGCAGCTGCTCCCTGGCCGGGGCCACCTTGGCCGCGCCGGTGTGGGGATAGATCGTGGCATGAGCCAGAAAGCGCCCGGTGCCGTCCACCGCTGCCAGTTTGGAGCCGGTGCGCAGCCCCGGGTCGACCCCCAGCACCCGTTTGTTGCCTGCAGGCGGGGCCAGGAGCAGGTTTCTCAGGTTGTCGGCAAAGACCTTGATTGCCGCTTCATCGGCTCTGTTTTTGGCCTCAAGACGCAGTTCCACCTCAATGGAAGGGGCGATGAGGCGCTTGTAGGCATCCTGAACCACCTCCTCGAGCAAGGGGCGAAAGATACTCTCCCCCCGTACCAGGTGCTGGCGGATGCGCTTGAGAATCTCCTCCTCGGGGGCGAGGATTCCCAGACGCAGCACTTCTTCCTTTTCGCCGCGACGCATGGCCAGCATGCGATGGGAGGGGATGTCCCGCAGCGGCTCCTGGTATTCATAGTACATTTCGAACTTGGTGACCGCCTGGGCCTGCGCGGGTGCGACCTTTGAGGTGAACAGCCCCTGGTCCGAGGTCAGCCGCCGCACCACCGCGCGCAGGTCGGCATTCTCGTTGAGGCCCTCGGCCAGAATATGCCCGGCCCCCTGCAAGGCGGCTGCCGCATCGTGCACCTCTTTGGCGGGGTCGACAAAGGGGGCGGCAACCGCTTCGGGGTTGCCGTCTCGAAGCTGCTGAGCGGCGATCAGCTCGGCCAGGGGCTCAAGGCCGCGCTCTCTGGCGATAGTGGCCTTGGTGCGCCGCTTGGGCTTGTAGGGAAGGTAAAGGTCTTCAAGCTCGGTCTTCTGCTGGGTGGCCTCGATGCGTGCCTTGAGTTCGACACTCAGCTTGCCCTGCTCTTCGATCGACTTGAGCACGGTGGATCTGCGCTCTTCGAGTTCGCTGAAATAACCCAGACGCTCTTCGATAAGCCGGACCTGGACTTCGTCGAGCTCGCCGGTGCGCTCCTTGCGGTAACGGGCGATAAAGGGGACCGTCGCCCCCTCGCCAAACAGGGCCAAAGTGTTGGCCACCTGAAAGGGCGCAAGACCGGTTTCTTCGATCAGGCAGGAAAGTATCCGTGCGTTCTGTTCTGGACTTAATGCCATGGCTGGGCCATCCTTTATGGTGTTTGTATGTAAACCTTGATCTGTAGATTCGTGATATGTGATTCGTGATATGTAATATGTAAGGTGCTAAAAGCACTTTAAATGCAACCCATCACGCCTTACGCCTTACGCCTTACTCCTTACGCCTTACTCCTCATGGCCTTAGAAGGGCGAGGATTCTAGCACGCCTGCAGGGGAAAGAGAAGCCTTGGGGCACCGCTCCGCCCTGGGGCAGAGCCCCCCCCCGCTAAAGCCTGATTAACCGCCCGACTCTTCTTGACCGGGGCAGTATATCTGTGTAAATTTAAACACCTGCCTTGCCTGCAAAGGACCCTTTCATGCAACCGCTGCTCGACGTTCGCAACCTGAAGACCTATTTCTTTACCTCCGAGGGGCTGGTCAAAGCCATCGGAGGCATCAGTTTTACCATCGGCGAGGGCGAAACCCTGGCCCTGGTCGGCGAGTCGGGGTGCGGCAAGTCGATGACCGCCCTCTCCCTGCTGCGCCTGGTTCCATCGCCTGGGAAAATTGTCGAAGGTGAAATCTTCTTTGCCGACCAGGACCTGCTGCATATTCCCGAAGAGGAGATGCGCCGCATCCGCGGCAACCGCATTGCGATGATTTTTCAGGAGCCGATGACCTCGCTGAACCCGGTTTTCCGGATCGGCACCCAGATCGGCGAGGTGCTCAAGCTGCACAAAGGTCTTGAAGGCAAGGCGGTGACCGAAGCCGCCGCCGAACTGCTGCACCAGGTGGGCATCCCCTCCCCGACCCAGCGGGTGCGCGAATACCCCCACCAGCTTTCGGGGGGCATGCGCCAACGGGTGATGATTGCCATGGCCCTGGCCGGCGATCCGCAACTGCTGATCGCCGATGAGCCGACCACCGCCCTCGATGTAACGATCCAGGCCCAGATCATGGAACTGCTGCATCAACTCAAGGAGCAGCGTAACATGGCCACCCTGCTGATTACCCATGATCTGGGAGTCGTCGCCGAATCGGCGGACCGGGTCGCGGTTATGTATGCCGGGCTGATCGTCGAATATGCCTCGGTGAAGGCCATATTCGAAGAGCCACACCACCCCTACACCAAGGGCCTGCTCGCCTGCATCCCCAGGCTCGGCGAAAAAAAGAGCCGGCTGGTGCCGATCTCGGGCATCGTTCCCAGCGCCGCCAACCTGCCGACCGGCTGCTCGTTTCTCGATCGCTGCCCCGAGAACTTTGCGACCTGCAAGAACCAGGTCCCCCCTCTCAAAGAGGTAAACCCCGGCCATCTCGTTCGCTGCTGGAGGCTTTAGTGTCCCCTGCGGTTATTCCTATCAGTAATTCTGGCCCTTTTGCCCGCTGCCGGCGTTGCACCTCCTTGGTTTAACTATGGCTAGGCCTGCGTCGGCGCGCCTTGCCAGCAACCAAAATGACTCAGAATTCTATGACACGACTAACCGCAGGGGACACTAATCTGAAAATGCCAAATCGCCCGAATCTGCTTGAAGTACGCAATCTGAAAAAAGCCTTCTCCGTTTCCCCGGGGCCACTGGGGGGCCGGCATCTCAAACTGCGGGCGGTCAATAACATCTCTTTCGACCTGAAGCAGGGAGAAACCCTCGGACTGGTGGGAGAATCGGGCTGCGGCAAATCGACCACCGGCAAACTGATCCTTCGCCTGCTCGAGGCCGACGGCGGCCAGGTGCTCTTCGGAGGGCAGGACATCCTGCAGCTCTCCCGCAAGCAGATTCGCCCGCTGAGGCGGCAGATGCAGATGATCTTTCAGGACCCTTATTCTTCGCTCAACCCGCGAATGCGGGTCGGTGAAATCATCAGCGAGCCCCTCAAAATTCATGGCCTGGCCCAGGGCGGCGATATCCGCCCGGAGGTGCTGCGACTGCTCGACACCGTCGGGTTGACCAAAGAGCATTACAATCGCTACCCCCACGAGTTTTCCGGAGGCCAGCGCCAGCGCCTCGGCATTGCCCGGGCGCTGGCGGTTCGCCCCAGCCTGATCGTCGCCGATGAACCGGTCTCGGCCCTAGACCTGTCGATCCAGGCCCAGGTCGTCAACCTGTTGCAGGACATTCAGCAGGAGTTCGGCCTGACCTACCTGTTCATCGCCCACGACCTCTCAGTCATCGAGCACATCAGCGACCGGGTCGCGGTCATGTACCTCGGGCAGATCGTCGAACTGGCAAAGGCCGAAGAGCTCTACCGGGCCCCCAGGCATCCCTACACCGAGGCCCTGCTCAATTCGGTGCCGGTCCCCGACCCCAACCGCCGCCACATCTACAAACCGCTGTCCGGCGAGGTCCCCTCCCCCATCTCACCGCCGCCGGGCTGCACCTTTCACCCCCGCTGCCCCTACGCCCGCCCCCTGTGCAAAGAGGCTGCCCCGCCCCTCGAGGACAAGGGCAGCGAACACCTGGCCGCCTGCCATTTCAGCGAAGAAGTCGGAAAGTTCAGAAACCCGGTTAGGCGCTAGGGGCTAGGGGCTACAAAAGGCGTGATAAGTAATGTGTGATAAGTAAAAAGCATCTGGCGTTGCCACTCATCACGCCTTGAGCCTTTGACTCATTACGCCTTTCGCCTTAAACATATTACTCATCACTCATTACGCCCTTCGCCTTTCGCTTTTAAATGTTTACGTTGACTCTTCGTGCCACCGCTGGCACAATCCCCTCCAAACAGTCATCACCTTTTATTTTATAGATTCTGTGGGAGCCCAGGATGGGACCGATAAAAACCGTCAACGATCGTTGTAAGAAATGCTATTCCTGCGTCCGTAACTGCCCGGTCAAGGCCATCAAGGTCAAGGAGAACTGGGCTGAGGTCATTCATGACCGCTGCATCGGTTGCGGAAAATGCATCAAGGTCTGCTCGCAGCAGGCCAAGGTTATCGCCAATAGTATCGGGGAAACCCAGCAGCAGCTTAAAAGCCAGGAGCAGGTTGTCGCGATACTCGGCTGCTCTTTTCCGGCCTTTTTTAACGATATCAGCCCCGGACAACTCGTCACCGGCCTCAAACGACTCGGTTTCTGCGAGGTGCATGAAGGTGCCAGCGGCGTAGAACTGCTGGTCGACGACTACCACAGGTTGGCCGCCGAGCACGGCGGGTTGCCGCTGATCTCAACCCACTGCCCGACCATTGTCGATCTGATCGAGCGCCATTACCCCCAGTTGCTGAAAAACCTCATGAAGATGGTCTCGCCGATGGTGGCCATCGGCCGCTTCATC
This sequence comes from uncultured Desulfuromonadales bacterium, assembly GCA_945787465.1. Taxonomy (GTDB): domain Bacteria; phylum Desulfobacterota; class Desulfuromonadia; order Desulfuromonadales; family Trichloromonadaceae; genus CALZIZ01. The sequence continues at coordinate 5,284 of CALZIZ010000193.1, read as the reverse complement.
AAGTCCCGGCGTGCGGAAAAAACCCGGGTCATCTACATCAGCTCCTGCATTGCCGGCAAATTCGAGATAGAAGCCGAACCGGTAGCCGATGCCATCGATACGGTACTGACTTACAGGGAACTCAACCAGATCGACCCCGATTATCTGTCCACTGAAGGCGAAGAAAACGCCCTGGAGATCATCAAGGACCTGGCCGCCGGGCGCATCAACCCCAGGGTTGTCGATCTGCGTTTCTGCAACGGCGGCTGTATCGGCGGACCGGGGAAAAACAACCGCCTGACCACCTTTTCAAAGCGAAACCTGGTACTTCAATACTACCAGGGGCAGACCATCCCCTACGCCTCGGCGCCCCACTACCAGGACCGCAACTGCAAGGTTGACCTGTCACGGCATTTCATGAACAAGCACAAGCGCCTCGAGCCGCCCAGCGGGCAGAGCATTCAACAGATTCTCAAGGCGACCAATAAATTTGTCGAACAGGACGAGCTGAACTGCGGTGCCTGCGGCTACCCCAGTTGCCGCGAACATGCAGTGGCTGTCCACCATGGCCTGGCCGAGGGTGAGATGTGCCTGCCCTACTCCCTCAAACGCCTTGAAGAGGACCGGGTCATCCTGGCCCAGAAGTACGAGTTGGCCCAGCGGGCGCTTGCCAACGAGTTCGGCGATACTATCATCATAGGCCGCGACCCGCGGACCCTTGAAATTCTCAAGCTCATCACCCAGGTCGGCCCCACCCCGACTACGGTACTGATTCGGGGGGAAAGCGGTACCGGCAAGGAGCTGACCGCCCGGACCATTCACCAGAAAAGCCACCGGGCGGACAAGCCCCTGGTCACTGTCAACTGCACCACCTTGACCGACAGCCTGCTTGAGAGCGAACTCTTCGGCCACAAAAAGGGCTCATTTACCGGTGCGGTGACAGACAAAAAGGGCCTTTTCGAGGCGGCCAACGGAGGCACGATCTTTCTCGATGAGATTGGCGACATTACCCCCAAGCTGCAGGCAGAACTGCTGCGTGTGCTCGACAGCGGCGAGATCAAACCTGTTGGCGGAAATTCCACGATACAGGTCGATGTCCGCCTGATTGCCGCCACCAACAAAAACCTTGAAGAAGGGGTCAGGGACGGCTGGTTCCGCGAAGACCTCTTTTACCGACTCAATGTCTTCACCGTCACCATGCCCCCGCTTCGCAGCCGCCTCGAATCCCTCAAGGATCTGGTGCACATGTTTCTCGATCGCGCCAGCAAAAGGATCAACAAGACCATTGTCGGCATCGAAGACAGGGCGATCCAGGCCATGCTGCAATACCAGTGGCCCGGCAACATCCGCGAACTGCAGAACATCATCGAACGCGCGGCGGTGCTGACTCAGGACAACATTATCCGCCTCGAAAACCTGCCGGTTATCTTTGCCGAACTGGCCCTGCAGGGCGACACCCAGGGGCCGCAGGCCGGGGAGCCGACCTTTCGCAGCCAGCGCGAAAAGCACCTTGGACAGGTGGAGAAAAGCCTGATAAAAAAATACCTTCAGGAAACCGACGGCAATGTCTCGGCGGCAGCACGCAAAGCCAACATACCCCGCCGAACATTTTACCGGCTGCTGAACAGGTACGGGATCAAGGGCGGGGAATTCAAACAGTAATATCAGGCTCGTGGCGGCCGGTTCAAGTGAGCTGGCCGCCAATGTGTGCCCCCAGTGACACACCCCCGAAACACACCGTGCCACCTTCGACACACCCCTCCAGGACCCAGGATTAAAGCCGAAGCCTGCCCCTCTCTTCTTTGCGCCCCCCCTCATATGTGTCACTTCCGGCACATCAATATTTCCAACGCAACTCACATCAGTCCAGCCAGGACTGCAACCTTGGGCTTTCTGGCATTTTTCTCCAAACATAAAAATCTGGCATACCACTTGCTTATATAGAAACCATCTTTCGGGGACAAATCGCAGTTTTCAACACCATAAGAATCCTGCCCACCCCTTTGCGCCGCTCCGGGACCTCTCTCCCCCGGAACGGCGCTTTTTTTATGTCGCAAATGCAGATCTGTTCGGCTATCATAAGCGGGATTTATTATCGCTCTAAAATCTTTCTCCCGTCCCCAGGCAATGCACCTCGGTCCGGGAATCCCGCCAATCGGCCCAACCAGCCCCCAACCCAAGGACTTGTCAGCTCACTGCCATGGCTCCGAAGACCAGCAACCGACTCGGCATCACGACCCTCGAAGATATCAGCACGCTGATTCTTCAGTCCCACGACCTGGGCGACACCCTGAGAAACATCGTCACTCTGGTCGCCAGGCGCATGCGCACCGAGGTCTGCTCCATCTACCTGCTGGAAGAAGATGACAAAACCCTCACCCTGCGCGCCACCAAAGGTCTTTCACGTAAGGCTGTGGGCAAGATCAGCATGCAGATCGGCGAAGGTCTGACCGGACTGGCAGCTGAAAAACGCCAGGTTGTTGCCATCCAGGACCCCCAGAAGCACCCCCGCTACCGCTACTTCAGGGAAACCGGCGAAGAGCGGTTTCACTCTTTTCTCGGCCTCCCCCTGTTCGACCGCAACACCCCCATCGGGGTCGTCGCCATCCAGACCAAGGCGCGCCGCCAGTTCAGTCAGGAGGAAATCAGCGCCCTTTCGACTATCGCTTTTCAGGTCTCATCCATCGTCATCAACGCCCGCCTGCTAGACTCCATCCGGCAAAAGGAGGAGGAACGGATGCGGGTGGCCATTGAACTCGAAGAGACCCGCAAGAGCCTGACCAGCAAGGAACCCCAGCGAAAAGGCGGAGTTGAGGCGGCACTTCGAGGAGTCGTGGCCTATCCCGGAGTGGTCTCGGGGCCGGCCCACCTGCTCGATGAGAAACTCGGCCTGGCAGATATTTTTGATGAGGGCGAGGTCTGCGCCGAGGAACAACACAAAAGCCTCGAGAGCGCCCTGGAGAAGACCAGAATCCAGACCATCTACCTGGAGAAGCGGGTCGCCGAGCGCCTATCTCAGGACGATGCGGCGATCTTCCATACCCACCTGATGATTCTCGAGGACCGTGGCTTTCTCGATAAACTGCGACGCTTTATCGATTCAGGGCACAGCGCCGCCTACGCCCTCAAAAAGGTGGTCGGCGAATACATCGAGGCGTTCAGTCGCATGGAAGACCCCTACCTGCGGGAGCGGGCGGCTGACATGGAGGACATTGGCCGCCGGGTGCTGGCCAATCTTGCCGGTAAGAATGCCCACCCCCTGAA